>NZ_NSIU01000001.1 GCF_002633015.1 Sulfuricurvum sp. PD_MW2
GTGGACGGGAATTATAGGGGAAATTAACAATAATGTCAAGACCTTTCCTAAAGAATTTGTATAAAAGTGAAAATTTTCACTTTTTAGTTGTAAACAACCGATACATAACCTGTTTCCGGTTGTATGGTTAAGGTTGCATTTTGATCGCTGGCACCGTGTTTTATCTTCATTATACATGGCTGAGTAAGGTATTTATAGTATCGATCATTCGGGTCATATGAAACATCGCCATAAGGTCTTCCTAAATTATCGAATGCTATTTTTCCCCCTTGACCTAATTTGCAGTTTGCTGAAAATGCCATTTCGGTTATTCCAAATTTACCTGTTATATTGACATCTTTATTATCAGGCAATCCAACCCCACTACTCCCATTGCCTAAATTTTTATGTGTTAAAGGATCTATAGCCTCTTCATTGCTATCTGAATTGGTCTCTTGGTCTTGATCGCTAAAAACTTCGTAATAGTATCTGCCTTGATAAATACGAAACCATATTTGCCAGTTTGAAGAAAACCATGTTGAATTTTTATCATTGTATTTATCATCGATCATCGCAAGGTGTTGTGTATAACGTATATGTCCGGCAATTTGTTCAGTTGCTTGTTGTAAAGGGTTTGTTGATAAATTCGGCATAGCCAAAACAGCAATAATTCCTACCACAATAATAACAAAGACCAGTTCTAACATAGTAAAAGCAAAACGTTTCATCAGTGAAACCTTTTAATAAAACAAAATATATTTAAAATGATTATAACAAAAAAGAAGAAAGATAAGAGAGAAAAGTATTACCTCCCGCAAAAGCGGGAAGTCAATGAAAGATTAAATTTCGTCAGCAAGCTCGACATTATAAAGAATATCATCTGTAGGATGACGGTACATTGGCATTCCAAGACGTTTTTCATCCAATATATGACCGATAAATCCGATTGATCGACCGACAACGAAGAATGCATTCAACGCACCCGCTTCGATGAAACCATCGATTTCATCTTCAGAGTACCCAAGAGCACGCCACATATCAACCATCAAAATACCGATTGTACCATCAACGTTCAAGATAAGGTTATCTTTTTTAGAGGTGGTCAATTTTTCAACTTCAAGAGCGAAATCAAGCAACGGAGTACTTGGGAAGTACTCAGCAGCGTATTTTTTCAATCCCGATACACGAAGGTCTGGGTTACGAACCGATTTAATACGGTGACCGATACCAGAGATCGTTTTTCCCTCTTTTTTCATATAATCAATAAACTCAGCCGGAGACATTCCACGGTCATTTGCATATTTGAAATATTTTGCCGCATCATCAATCGCTCCGCCAAAACGTGGTCCGATTGTCAAAAGTCCTGTTACAAGTGAACTGATAACATCTTTTCCTGCACGTGCAGTAACTTTTGCATTGTGTGCACCCGAAACAGCCGGACCGTGGTCAGCAACAGTTTTGATAACCGTTTCAAGATAATCGGTAGCCCATTTTGGATAACGTTTTTTGAACCAAAGAAGTGAGATAACATCACCGATACCAAAACCGGTATCCGGAGTTGCAACCGCACTGATCGGGTAACCTGCATACGTTGCTTCATCACCGCGATCATCAGAAATCGTACAAATGAACTCTTTTTTACGGCGTACTTTTGGTACCGCACGAAGTTCAGGCTCAGCGATTTCTCCGATAACTCCCTCTGCACGAAGTTTTCCATAGACTTCAGCAATCTTACCTGGAAGGTCATTGAAACTTGTCGGTACATAAATACCTGCTGCAGCCATCGCTTCATTTTTTGCTGCTGCGGTTTCTGCATCCGCATTTGCCGAAGCACCCGCGTGACCGAATTGAACACCAGAGCTAAAATGTTTTGCAATGGTACCGATACACCATGCAATAATCGGTTTGGTGATTTTGCCCGATTTCACTGCCTCGATTACTTTGTACTCTTCTGTACCGCCTACTTCACCCAAAAGAACCATATATTTTACTTCAGGGTTACTCTCCATACGAAGAAGGTTGTCGATAAATACTGAACCGACAAAACGGTCTCCACCGATTGCAACACCCTCAGCGATACCGTCAGCGTTGATACTGATAATATTTGAAAGTTCATTGAACAAACCGCCCGAACGGGTTACAAGTCCACATGAACCTGCGCGGTGCAGTTTAGAGTTGATAATATTTTCGATTGTTCCACCGACGTTTGCAATTTTAAATGCACCCGGAGCGATACCGCCGACGGTTGCCGGTCCGATAACAATGACACCGGCATCACGCGCTGCTTGATTCATTTTACGTGCCATACGCTCAGGAATACCTTCGGCAGTTACCATGATTGATTTGAATTGTCCTTTTAGTGACAACGCTTCCATCGTAACATCATATGCTGTACGAAACGATGCGAAGTTCAATAAAACGTCTGCATTCGGGAACGCCGCTGCCGCATCTTTTGTATTACGGTAAACCGGAACCATAATTTCATCCGGACCGTAGAAAAATTTCTCGAATTTATTTCCTGATGTCGGAGCTACGATCGCTGCAACCGAAGGCTTCGTACGATTGATAACATAATCGTAATCCAACATACGTTGGATAGCGCTTGCATTGTTGTTCCAGAAAATCGCTTGTGTATCTTTTGTAAATAGAGCACCCATTATTTTCTCCTTATTTCTCTAAAGCCATACGTACGATATCCGTTACGTGTGTTTCTGGCCCATAAACTTCGATATAGAGACCTAAACGGTCTGCCGCTTCTTTAATATCTTTGAGACCTTTTTCATAGTTCGGTCCGCCACGACGTACATAAATACGGGTATTGTGTTCTTTCATACGATCCGCATACGTTTCGAATGACTGGATAATACCGGTAAAGGTTTTCGCAACATCCGTAAAGTTTGCAATCGCTCCTCCGATAATGAGAATTTTGTCACGCCCTTTAGGATCTTTATGACGCGTCATCAAATCCAAAACAGTATCCGCATAGAATTTTGTTTCACCCGTAGTCGGTCCACCAGAATACTCACCGTAGTTGGCAAGATCAGCGACGTTTCCTGAGAGATCAGCAATCGTGTCAGCATAAACAACCGATGCTCCACCGCCCGCTACCATCGTCCAGATACGCCCCATAGGATTGAGAATGGTCAATTTCAATGAAGCACCCGACTTTGAGTCCGCTTCTGCGATTGCTTTTTCTTCCGGCGATTGATCTTCCATACCAAAAGCGGTAGGGAATTCAGCATCACACCATGAATCACCCATCATAAATCCGGCAGTATCATCAAGACGTGCGACAAGGTCAAGAATATGCATATCGTTACCGATCATAACGATTGGGTTAATTTCAAGATAAGCAAAATTCAAATCACGGTAGAATTTGTAAAATTGCTCTGCAAATGCAATAAAACGCTCTTTATTTTCAGCCGGGATGCCTGATGGAACATTGGCACGGATCAAATGTGCGATATTTGCATCATCCATTGTAATAGGGATGTGAACTTCGTTAACTTTCTCTTCCCATCCCTCTTCAACTTCCATACCGCCCTCAGCAGATAGATAAAGAACATCGTCTTCACCGACGGTTGTTGCTGAGATATAGTACTCTTGATCTTGAGAGTGCGGAGTGAACGGCTCAACAATGAAATGGGTCAATGTTCCGTGTTGTCCGGAAAGCAAAGTTGTTTCATGTGAAATTTTTTCGTCAATCCATTTTGCTGCATCTTCGAGAGTTACATCACCCGGTTTATTGGTACGAAATAATACAAGATCATTTTTACCTCGTTTTCCGAACAACATATCCGGTTTTGCAACAAGCGCTTCTTGTTTCAACCATTCAAAACCATGTTTTTGCGCACATGCACGCAATTCATCCCCATTGGTAACCAATACCGATTTGAAACCATAATGAAAACCACTAAAGTATTTTTCCCAATGTTTTGAGAAAATTGCTTTACCGTCGTATTCACGAATCGCTCTTTGAGCCATTGCAACTCCTTCGAAAATCTATTTACGAAAATTATATCATCTCTAAGGAATTTGATTGTTATCTATACGCTATGGAATGAGAATATAGCATCTATTTGTGTATTTTAGTAACATATATAAAATATATTGGCTTTCCAGTGTAACTTATTGTAACTTTCTTACTTCCTCTTGCAGCTTTTTCACTTAAACGATAATTCTCGCACTGTGTGATACCGTAAAAACGCAGACGTAATTGCAGCTTATCATTTTCTGCATCAACACAGTGAATATTGTTTTTGTGCAATTGATGAGAAAGCTCTTTGGCTATATGCATAGGATATGAAAAATGGCGCATAGGATTACTAAGAAAATGGTAAAGATAGTGATTAAAGAAGACTGCCAACGCATTGGCAATCAACAATGTGAATGCACTGTAAAATAAAAATCGATATCGTTTTCTAAATTCACGTAACCGGACACGATACGTATGGAAAAAAGTTTGTGCGGCAAGCGGCAACGCTATAAGCAAATAAGGGGCAAAACTTTGGACCTCTACCTTTTGACGAAAAGAGAGAAGCAACGATACGATGAATGCGCTCATTGATATCATCCAGATCACATCCCATTCTCGGGCAATCATCCGACGATACAACACATAAAAGAGATAGATAAACACAATCGGAGAAAAAATAGCGGTATAGACTCCTAGTACATCTAAAAATCGACTCTCCGGCAACCCTCCGATATGAATTCCGTAAACGTAAAGAGAGATGACTAATGCGATAAAACCGATAAAAGAGCTCACATAGTCTTTACGATATATTCCAAAAAGTATCAATCCAAAGAAAAGATACACGAAAGACGGATCAACAAGAATCATAAAAGGGAGCAATATCAACGCATACCGCTCAAATCTGATATACAGATAGACAAAAAGAAATAACAGCGTAATGATCAAGCCTGCATTATCAACAACCAAAGCAGCGCTAGTGACACCGGGAAGAAGGACATAAATAAGGACAATCCACAATCGATCACTCGACCGTGAGACATAGTGTTTTGATATACTATAGAGCAATACAACCGATAGCAGATGCAATCCAATCATCGGAAGACGGAGAGCATAATCGTTTTGACCAAAAATGTGCAGGGAAGAGGTTATCAGTGAACCTAAAAAAGAAAGATGATCCGAATAGATGATCTTCGCTTCGTTGTAACTTATGGAGAGCCCTTTAATCTCCAACAATAGAACTAAAAAGTTAATTCCTAAGAGTATTAGGAAAAGGGCTCTTTCTCTCATAATTTCAAAAAGTTGTTCAGTATCTCATGTCCGAATTCACTCATAATCGATTCGGGGTGAAATTGAACACCGTAAATCGGCTTGTCTTTGATTTCCAATGCCATAATTTCATGATCATCTTCGCTGAACGCAGTCGGAATAATCACATCGGGAAGATTTTTCTGCTCGACAATTAATGAATGGTAGCGAGTTGCCGTAAATATCTCCGGCAATTTATTGAAAATCGGAGTTTCTCCCTCCCGTACCATTTTTGATGTCTTACCATGCATCATTCGATTTGCCCGTACGACATTGCCCCCAAATGCCTGTGCAATGCTCTGGTGTCCCAAGCAGATCCCGAAGATCGGAACTTTATCGGCAAAATGACGAATTACGTCAAGAGTTACCCCTGCATCATCCGGAGTTGCAGGTCCCGGAGAGATAATAATCTTCTCAGGATGAAGAGCTTCGATCTCCTCAACGCTCATCTCATCATTACGGATAATTTTAAGGTCAGCTCCCAATTCTAAACAATACTGAACAATGTTATAGGTAAAGCTGTCATAGTTATCAATCATTAAAATCATTACAATTCCTTACCATGCTTTGATCGTATTATACAAGCTATCGCGCTCAACAGGAGCAAATCCGCTGTTCTTAATCAGGGCAACAAACTCTTGAAGATTGACACCATGAGCACTTTTCGCACCGGCAGCCGAATTGATCGACTCTTTTTCAATCGTACCATCGAGATCGTTTGCACCGAATTCTTGTGCTACAAGTGCTAAATTTACCGTAGATGTCACCCAGTACGCTTTGAGATTGGGAACGTTATCCAAGACGATACGGCTTATTGCCATCGTCTTGAGAATCTCATGTGCGGTAATAGCTTTTTTAACATTAAGATAGTTATTCTCCGTCTGATATACCAGTGGGATAAAGCAGTTAAAGCCCCCTGTGCTATCTTGCAAATCACGGATTCGCATCATATGATCGATCCGATGACGTCGTTCTTCAACATGCCCAAAAAGCATTGTAACGTTACTTTTCATCCCTCTCTCATGCCACTTGCGGTGGATATCAAGCCACTGCTGTGAAGTTACCTTCCCTTTACAGATATAATCGCGTACGGTCTCGTCAAAAATTTCCGCACCGCCGCCCGGCATTGAATCGACTCCGTACTCGATCATCAAATCGAGTATATCATCGTAGCTTTTTCCATACTCTTCGGCGAGAAAATGGACTTCTGCCGCCGTGAGGGCTTTGACATGAAGCTGCGGATGGCGTTCCTTGATTTTTTTGAATACTTCAAGATACCACTCTAATCCTGTATCGGGATTGTGTGCGGAGACAATATGCACCTCTTTGATATCCCGAGACACAATATCATCCGTAATCGCTAAAATCTCTTCATGACTCATTGCATAAGGGTTGGGATTTTTACGGCTTGCGCTGTAGGCACAGAATTTACACACGTCTTTACAGATATTGGTCGGGTTGATATGGCGGTTGATATTAAAATAGGTGCGCTTGCCGTGTAACGCCTTACGCCGTTCATCGGCCAATTCACCGAGAGTAAAGAGGTCCAAATCATACAACGCAACGGCTTCTTCTGCACTCAAGCGCTCATGATTTTTTACTTTATCGATCAAATTCATGTAAAATCTTTAACTGCTTATTTTGACGCGCATTATAGCAAAAGAAATAAATTACCAGTCAAATAACATTGTGCAGTTTTTATTTGATTTTTTCGCACAATACAATGCTTTATCGGCACGCTCAATTAAAGAGTCAAGGGTATCCCCTTGTTTATGAACCGTTACACCGGCACTAACGGTTACATGCACATTTTTCCCGGCATAAAGAAGTTTGCTCTGCTCTATCTTGGCACGTATTTTTTCCGCTACCGACTGTGCTTGAGAGACATCACATCGATTTAAAACAATTGCAAACTCTTCCCCGCCGTAGCGATACACTTTATCTGCGGTTCGTATCATTGATTTGATGGTTTGAGCAATAAAAAAAAGGACTTTATCCCCTGCGACATAACCGAATTCATCGTTCAAGAATTTAAAATTATCGACATCTATCATGATTAGGACCATCGAAAGCGGTTTACTTGCTCCCGCTTCGATGGCAGGTTCAATATCTTCCATAAACCCTTGACGGTTCCCTACTTTTGTCAACAAATCCGTTGTCAGTGTGGCACGAGCTTCCTGTAGATCATGATTCAATTCATCAATCTTGACTTGTGCTTTTTCAAGTTCAAGAACCATATTTTGGTGCAAAGCATTCAATTCTTCAATAAAGTTCACAAATTTTTCAGTTGAGTCTGAAGGGGCATTTTGAATATGCTGACGCTGTATTTCTGCAACCGAAGCAATTCCCGAATGTGACTCGATAAACGAAACAACCGAATTTTCAACCATATCGAGATATTTTCCGACATCGTCCTTGGAATCGCCGAGAATTTTCTGATCCACATTTTCTTGATCTTTGCGAAGAGCCTCATCGGCACTCTCCGCAAAAAGCTGATCAAAAAATTTCTTGTATTGTGAAGGATAGGGAGGAATTTTCATTGAACGCAAAATCCCCATCGCGTGATCATGAATCTCGACGACTTTCTGGTAATTTCTACTGTTATCCATACTAAATTTCCTCGCTTTGATGAAGATTGTAACATTTTTTTTCATCAGATTTAAACAATTGCCTTTTTTTTAAGCGACCTATTTTCTCAGAAAAAATGATTCTACGCTACAATAAAAACAAAAAGCAGTACTATGAGTATTACAGAACAAATAGAAGACCTCATCGAACGCAAAGCAAGCGATTTTGAGATATCGAAATTATTCAAATCCCATATTACCGATTATAAAAATTCTCTTGCGGAACTTTTTGAACGTAATCAAGGGAAAGATTTTCTTGTTATCCATACCAAAACTCTCGATTCCATCATTTCACAAATGTATAAAACGGTTCTACGCCGCATGTTTGGGAATTATCTCCCTATGCGCAGTAATATCCCCATCGCATTTATCGCATTGGGAAGCTACGGGCGTGAGCAGTTATGTGTTCATAGTGATATCGATCTCATGATTGTGTACGAAAAAAATGAAGGGTACAATACTGCAGCAATCATTGAAAAATTTCTCTATTTGGCTTGGGATGCAGGGCTTAAACTGGGGCATCGTGTCCATGATGTCACTGATTTACTAAGTGCATCCAAAGAAGATATAACTATCAAAACGGCAATGATGGAATCCCGCCTCATTATAGGTTCTCCCTTTACATGGAGTGCAACACAAAACCATCTTACCGCTATACGAAACAATGATCCCAAATCATTCATTATGGCCAAAATAGAGGAAGCCGATGTACGTCGCCAAAAATTTCCGTTCTCTATGCAACCGCATATTAAAGAGGGAGTTGGAGGGCTGCGAGATTCTCAACTGCTCTATTGGATTGCAAAAACAATTTATGGCGTCAATAGTTTAAAAGAACTCAGCGGTGAATTGTTCAGTGACGAACAGTATCGCGAGTATCGAATTGCACTCGAGCTGTTGTTTCGCGTCCGAAGTGCACTGCATCTGATCAGCGGAAAACAACAAGACCAGCTTGTACTCGATTATATGCCCCGTATTGCTCATATGCTAGGCTTTAGTGATGAACGCAAACTCGTTAGTAGACTCCTCGAAGCACAATGGCGTGTCAATAACTTCACACAGATCTATGTCAAAAAAATGGCGCGCCACTATCTTGTGAACGCAACCGATATTTCAACGCTTCGTGAAGGGAGAATTCAAAAAGGATTTTATCATGTTGATGGCACCTTGTATGCTTCCTATAACATAACACCGCCTCCGATAGACACACTCCTTGAGTTACTCGTGAATTTGGAAGATCGTGAATGGCATTTCGATTCAAGCGTCTTATTTCATTTCACATATACTCAGATCAAACATCCTCTAAGAGCAAAAACGTATCTATTGATGCGTAAACTTTTTGAACGAAACCATTTTTATGTGATTGCAAAACTGATGTACGATGCGGGGATCTTACATCAACTTATCGGGGCCTTTAAAAAAGTTCTCCATTTACCTCAATTTGACGGCTACCACCATTATCCGGTTGATTTACATTCTGTCAAGTGTATTGAAGCACTTGAATCAATACAAGATCCTTATGTAGAAGCACTGTATACTCCCCTCTCAGCCTCTGACAAACTGTTGCTTAAAACCGTCATTTTGCTTCATGATACCGGTAAAGGGCGAAAACAAGATCATTCGGAAGTAGGGGCAAAACTCATCGTCCCATTTTTAAAAAATCTCAAATTGCCGATCCATCAGCTAGAACGGGGTGCCTTGCTCGTTCGGCATCATGTTGTGATGAGCCATGTCGCTTACCGTGAAAATTTTTACAATGAAAAAACCCTCTATCAATTCATGTCCAAAGTTAAGACATCGGAAAACTTGACGCTTCTGTATATCTTAACCTATGCCGACATCAACGGTGTCGGAAACGGTACTTATACAAGTTTCGGTGCCAATTTGCTTCATGAACTCTATGATGCGGCACTTGAGATCTCTTCCCAAAACGATCGTATAACCGATGCTATTAAACGCGCGAACAAAGAGAAACGGCTGGTTCATGACCCTGAATTTATGCAGCTCTCTAAAATCGAGCAGAAAAAAGTGCTCTCCATCGAATCCAATTTGTTTTTCTTCAAAAATACATCAAGCGAAATCATTCAGATCTCAAAACAGGCATTTACCTGTAAATCATTCACCTATCAACTCAATATTGAGGGAGGTCTTGTTATCCATATTTTCCGACGTATCCCGCTGAATCTAGGCTATTTACTAGGAAAGCTAAGCTATTTGGATGTAGCTTCCATGGATATATTTACACTTTTTGACGGGATCAAATACTTTAAAATCGAATTTTTGCAGCGCCCACAAGAAGATACAATGGATCAAGTTGAAATCATCATCGAAGAAGCATTTGATATGACGAAAAAACTCACTCTCCCAAAACCGGTCATCAAATCAGATGAAATCACACTCGATTGTGATCACTCCATCCATTACGCACAGTTAAATTTAAACACAACAAATCAACGCGGTCTTTTGGCATATTTTGTCCAATTATTTGATGAAGCACAAATCAATATTGCCACCGCAAAAATCCATACCAACAAAAATATGGCTCGCGATCACTTCTTAATTGAAAAACAAAACAGAATGTGCGATAATGCGCGGGAAATAATTGCTAAATTAGTAGGAGAGTAACTATGTGCGGTATCGTCGGGTATATCGGGGTTAAGCCAGTTAAACAAATTTTGATCGACGGGCTTCGTGAACTCGAATACCGAGGGTACGACTCTGCCGGAATTGCCGTATTGCAAGAGGGGCATTTTTCCCTCTTTAAAGCAGTCGGAAAATTGGTTAATCTTGAAGAAAAAGCAAAAAGCTATGAAAGCACGGGCTTTTCTGTCGGTATCGGACATACCCGTTGGGCGACTCACGGCAAGCCGACTGAATTGAACGCACACCCTCATTTGGGACAGAACTCTTACGTTGTCCATAACGGTATTATCGAGAACTACCAGGAACTCAAAACGATGCTTACCGGGCACGGAATCCATTTTTTAAGCCAAACCGATACTGAAGTGATCGTCCATCTGTTTGAGTATCAACTCAAAACAGCATCCACACCGTTTGAAGCATTTGAACAAACACTCGCACAGCTCCATGGTGCCTATGCGATCCTTTTAGTCAATGCGGATACCGAAGGGACAATTTTCTTTGCGAAAAACGGCTCACCGATGATCATTGGACGCAATTCAGAGAATGAAACACTTTTTGGTTCTTCAGATGCGGCATTGATAGGGAAATGTCATGAAGTAATGTATCTCGAAGATGGTCAATACGGTTACGCTTCAGCAGATAAAATTGCACTTTTCAACGAAAGTCATCAAGAAATATCACTCCGTTTTACCCCTCTCTCTGAAAACAAACTCTCTGCCCAAAAAGAGGGATACCGCTTCTTTATGGAAAAAGAGATCTATGAACAAACCCGCGTTCTCGCTGATACTCTTTTGGGACGGTTGCGTGATGAGAGCGTCTACTTTGAAGAACTTGACAGTAACCTCTTTGATGGCATTAGAGAAGTCAAATTCTGTGCTTGCGGTACCAGTTACCATGCTGCGCTTGTGGCGAGCTACCTTTTCGAACGTCATGCCAAAATTAAAACGTCCGTTGAAATCGCCAGCGAATTTCGTTACCGCGAGCCGCTTCTCACTTCAGACACCCTCTTTGTCGTTATCTCCCAAAGCGGAGAAACTGCCGATACGTTGGAGAGCCTTAAAATGGCGAAACGCAATAACCTCAAAACCATGGTTATCTGTAATGTCGACAACTCTTCCATGGTGCGGTTAGCTGATGCTTCTATCCTCACCCGCGCGGGCATCGAAAAAGGGGTTGCATCCACCAAAGCATTTGCAACACAAGTATGTGTATTATGGATGTTGAGTCTCTATCTCGCAGGGGAAAAGAAAACACTCTCAACAGAAGAGATCAAACGTCAAATTCAGCTATTGCGTACCCTCCCCTCAACCGTTAATGTTGATACCGCATTGCATGAGCAACTGCGCAGACTTTCAAAACGCTATCTTCACGGGCATGGATTTTTCTTTATCGGACGCGATGTTTTCTATCCATTGGCACTGGAGGGAGCACTCAAACTCAAAGAGATCAGTTATCTCCACGCCGAAGGATACCCAAGCGGTGAGATGAAACATGGGCCTATCGCCCTTGCAGACCCTGAACTCTTCACCATAGCATTGCTGCCACAACATATTCTTTATGATAAAACCAAAAGCAATGTTGAAGAGCTCAGTGCACGTGATTCGACGATTTGTTCCATCAGTCCGCTCGATTTTGACAAAGCGGACGATCACATTCGTACTCTCAATAGAGAAGACTATATGCTTGAATTCTTCGAAATGATGGTTGTCTTACAGCTTTTATCGATGGAAATCGCTATCCGTCTTGGAAACGACGTCGATATGCCGCGCAATCTGGCAAAAAGTGTAACGGTCGAATAAACCGTTATACCTCCCCATACTTTCATCAAAATTTAAAAAATATTTAGATATTGTCTTTAAATTATTAATCTTCATTTTTCTCACTGTACTATAAGGTAATACAATATGAATGCAAATCGGAAAATACTCTTCATAGTCGCATTAATGCTCATCGGTCTTGCCGTAGCTACTATTACAAACGTTGCTCTCAACTTCCGAGATTACGGCTTTAACAATGCCGTTGAAAAATCAAAAATGACAGCGGAAATTGTTCGTGATGGACTAACGGCTCATATGGTCAACGGGATCATGGACAAACGTGAGTTTTTCCTCTCAAATATCGCCAATATCAAAGATGTTCAAAAGCTCTGGATCGTCCGTTCCGATAATGTTGTCAAACAACATGGAGAAGGGCTAGAAAACGAACACCCTCGAGACGAAATCGATAAAAAAGTTCTCAAAGAGGGGGTAATCATTCGTGAAATACATGAAGATGCACAGAACGCTGTTCTTCGCGTTACAATCCCTTATATCGCAACCGCCTATGGAAATCCGAACTGTCTTGCATGTCATAATGCCAAAGAAGGTGATGTTCTGGGTGCGATCAGTATGGAATTCAATATCAATGATATCCGACAAACGGGTGCTATGACCATTGCCAAAATCTTTGCAATCAATGTTGTCTTTATTATCATTGCTCTTTGGGTAACACACTATTATTTCAAACCATATATGAAACTGTTTGAAAACCTCCAAAACGGTATCAAACGTGCCCGTACCGGAGATTTTAGTTTCCGATTTACAACTACGCTCAAAGATGCCGGAAGTGAAGTGGCGGATCAAATGAATACCCTCTTTCAGAAAATGGAAGATACGTTCGGGGGAATTAAACACAATCTCAATACATTCGCATCACGCTCCAATATCTCGACATCGGATCCGCTGAGTACTGCCGGAGTTATCATTCAAGAGCTCTCGGATGTCTATAAATTTAAAAAGACCATCGAACACGATGCCAATAAAGATGCCGTTTATGAACGTTTTATCTTTATCCTAAAAGAGAAGTTCAATTTCAACCATTTCGCTCTTTATGAAGTCGACAAAACAACCAAAGAGCGCAAATTGATCTATATCACCGATCATAAAAGTTTTTGTCTTCCTGCGGTAGACAAAGATGCGAATGAGTGTCGTGCTTACCGAACAGCAAGCGATGTCTACTCTACCGACTTTCCGGATATATGTGTCAATTGTGCCGATAAAAAAGAGTATTCTTGTATTCCATTCAATATTAATGACGACTTGTCCTTAATCCTCTCCTATTCAGCCAAAGATGCCGATACCATTGAAACGATGAACCTTGCTCTTCCGAGTATCCGCAACTATTTCGAAGCGGCAAAAGCGGTTATTGAGAGTCGCACACTGATGGATAAACTCAGAGATTCATCCCTACGAGACGGTGCAACCGGTTTGTATAACCGCCGTTTCTTGGAGGAATTTATTGATAAAAGCTCTGAGCAAGCAGCCCGTTCCAACATCTCTTATGCCGTATTGATGATTGATATCGATTATTTTAAAATGGTGAATGATACCTACGGACACGACGCAGGTGATGTCGTTATCAAATCTCTGGCTGAAATCTTAGTGCATAACATCCGAAAAGCCGACTTGCCGGTACGGTATGGTGGAGAAGAATTCTTGGTATTGCTTCATAATACCACAACTGCCGGAGCGCTTGGTGTCGCTGAAAAGATCCGTATGCACTTTAATCAGAAGAAATTCCAATTCGGTCATGATACGGTTCAAAAAACGCTGAGTATCGGAATCGCCCACTTCCCATCCCAAGCTGATTCAATATGGAAAGTGATTAAGTTTGCCGATATCGCATTGTATGAAGGGAAACACACCGGACGTAACCGTGTTGTTGAATTCGAAGATCACATGTTTAATGGAGGAGATCAATTTTAATATTGACTCCTCATTGATTTCTTTCTATTAAAAAGAACAAGTGTTACGCTTCAAAGCATCCTCCACAATATTAAGAATATTATTGCGGCATCGATTTTACATCATACGCAAGCACTATATTGCCGCCTTGATGTTTTGCTTCCAGCAAGGCTCTTTTCGCAAACTCAACCCCTTGCATTAAATCAGGTGTTTGTTCCGGGAAATAAGCAATTCCGACACTCACTGTTTTTAAAATAGCATAGGTATTGACTCTGATTTTTTTCTTGAATGAAAGACGAATTGCATCTGCCACTTCATCCACCTCATCACGGTTATAATCGTATAATATAACAGCAAAAGTATCTCCGCTGTAACGGATGAGGATATCCCCTTGACGAATATTTTCATGGATGTTATGTGCCATTGCTTTAATCACTTCATCGGCTACTACCGTACCATACGCATGATTCACCTGATCAAACTGATCCATATCGACGAATAAAATCCCATACGGTATCATCGTTCTTGTCGACTGAGCTACGATCAATTTTGCGATCTCTTCTAGATACGCCCGATTATAGAGTTGCGTCATTGGATCGATACGAACGGTTTGTTGCAATTTTTTATTGATAATCTGGAGTTTTGAAGCGTTGATATAATTTCCAAGTTGTTCAAGGGCGAGACGAATATTTTTGATCTCATGCGCTTCATACGTCACCAATGAAATTACAATATCCAAATCATCAACAATCGGATAACTCTGACAGACATAATGGGCTGAGGGATCAATCATTTTCGGACATGCCACTTCACATTGGCTCGAATCAACAATCCCGCTCGTACGATCGGCACGACAACCGCTTAGCGCATCACACAAAAGTGTCTTCTCCGAGTGGATAACCGATGTCGTTTTATCGAGAGGATTCAACTCTAAAATGTTGAAATTGCTCAAATTCCAGCGGGTTCGAAGCAGTGCAATGATACGTGCATACACCTCTTCAAGATTTTGGTCTTTTTCAATTTCGGTACGAAATCGTTCTACTTCATACAATTGGTGTATTCCCATTTGAAGCGTATTGAGTGGATCACTGTTTTTTTGATCCAGACGAATGAGTGATGCCATTTTTTTACCGCTGATAGTCAATGCGCTGTCAATTTTTTCCATCACTGAATTTGTCCACATCGCTGCATTGTACGCATCCAAGGTATCGCTCGGTATGATTCGGTGGGAATAATCACCCCCCTCTGCTTGTTCCATCGTTTGAGCAACCGCATGGAGGGTCTCTTTGTACGAAGTAATAAAACGATAAATACTCCGAATTAGGAAATAGGTTAATACGATGATGCTCGTTATGACCAATGCGATGGCTATCAATCCGCTCACTTTGAGATCATTCATCTCCATCTCGATGGAGACTACCCCTAATACAGCCCCTGCTTTTGAATCATGACAACTCAAACAATCGATTTTACCTTTTTCAGTTGCAACATACGGGATAGAAAATCTATACAGAGTATCGGAAAACAGACTTCCTTTCATCTCATCCATTTTTTTACCGCTTCGCAAAACAGCGCGATCAATATCATCTACCGGATCTTGCGGATGAATCCCTCTGCCGTATTGATGACTCAATTCATCAGAACGAACAACCCATGCACGTTTCATCCCATCGACCGAAGCGATTTGTTTCAATAAATCATTCTGATAATCAGCACTTCCGGTGATCATATGAGCCGTTAATGACTCACGTACGATATCCGCTGCTGTATTTGCTTTGCTTTGTGCAGATTCAAACGTCATATAGCGAAACGTTCCCACTAAAACGGCAACAAAAAGAGCCATAATGATAATAATTGTAGTTGCTAGAGTAAAAAAGGTTTTCTCTTGTTTCATTATTCCCGACTTATTTGGTGTAAATAGATCGATTATACTGAAAAAAAGATTAAGAGTAATAAAAAGGGAGGAAGCCCCCTCTTTTAGAGGAGGAAAGGAGCTGTATTAGTGACAACCGCAGCCGGTACCGCAGCTACCGCTACTCTCTTGTTTTGGTGCTGCAGCCGTCGAACATGCAGATACACCCGGAGGGGTATTTGGTTGAATTGCTTGATTATCTACGCCCCCCTCTTCATTAATTTTTTCGATTGTCGCCCAAAGATCTTCTGCGGCTTTCATATAACGTTTCGCTGTTTCAGACGTAGGTGCATAGTATGTTACCGGTTTTCCTTCATCTCCACCTGTACGGATAGATGGCTCGATCGGAATCTCAGCAAGGATAGTTGTTTCAAACTGATCTGCCATTGCTTTGGAGGTCCCTTTACCGAAAATATCGTATTCAACACCCGTATCCGGAGCGATAAATCCTGACATATTTTCCACAACACCCGCAATCGGGATATGCAATTTTTTGAACATATCAAGACTTCGGCGTGAATCATCAAGAGATACCATTTGCGGCGTTGTTACTGTCACACCAACCGTTACCGGAACACTTTGTGCCAAGGTAAGTTGTGCATCTCCGGTGCCTGGAGGCATATCGATAACCAAACAATCTAAATCTGACCACATAATATCGCGCAAGAATTGCTCAATCGCTTTCATGATCATCGCACCGCGCCAGATAAGCGATTGCCCCTCTTCCATGAGTGAGCCCATTGACATCATCTCAATCCCGTACGCTTTGATCGGAAGAACTTTGTTTCCTACCACTTCGGGTTTGATCCCATCAACGCCAAGCATCCTTGGGATATTCGGTCCATAAATATCGGCATCCAAAAGTCCTACTTTTTTCCCTTGCATTGCAAGAGCGACCGCCAGGTTAACCGAAGTTGTCGATTTTCCTACGCCCCCTTTACCAGAGCTTACCATAATGAAATTTTTCACTTGCGGAGCAATGTTTTTCCCTTTTGAAGAACTCTCACGCGGCATTTTCGGAGCGGCGATATTGATCACTACATCCGATGCACCGGAACGTTTAAGCTCTTCCGTTGCTTCAACTGTAATTTGGTGGGCCACTTCGGGAGCGCTGGAAGTGATATCGACGGTAACGCTCACATTGGTCCCATCGATTTTGATCTCTTTTACAAATCCAAACGTAACGATATCTTTTGTGAATCCCGGATAGGTCACTTTTGAAAGAGCCGATTTTACAATTTCTTCTGTCATAACGATTTCCTCTTATAAATTTATTTGTAGTTAGCTTGCACTTTTTGCTTTAGCTTCTTGGGCTATCTGTGCAATCGCCTCTGGGTTATCCATAATTTGTTGCGTGATTTTGTACGAGCAAAACTTCGGTCCGCACATCGAACAAAATTCTGCCTCTTTGAATACATCCTGCGGCAATGTCTCGTCGTGATATTCACGCGCCCGTTCAGGGTCAAGAGCCAACTCGAACTGCTTGTTCCAATCAAACGCATAGCGTGCATCGCTCATCGCATCATCAATGTCACGGGCACCTTTTCGTCCGCGTGCGATATCTGCCGCATGTGCCGCAATTTTGTACGCAATGATCCCTGCTCGAACATCTTCGGCATTTGGAAGTCCCAAATGCTCTTTTGGTGTGACGTAACAAAGCATCGACGCACCGTGCCATCCACCGACTGCCGCACCGATTGCCGAGCTGATATGATCATAGCCAGCCGCAATATCGGTTACCAACGGTCCAAGGATATAAAACGGTGCTTCATGACAATATTCGCGCTGAATTTTCATGTTACGTTCAATCTGATTGAGCGGAACGTGTCCCGGCCCTTCAATCATGACCTGAACATTTTTTTCCCAAGCGCGAAGTGTCAATTCTCCTAAAACTTTGAGTTCTCCGAGCTGCGCTTCATCCGATGCATCCGCCAAACATCCTGGACGGAGTGAATCCCCTAGAGAGAGGGAAACATCATAGCGAGCACAAATATCAAGAATCTCATCATACGCGGTGTAAAATGGATTCTCACGATGATAATGCATCATCCACGCCGCCATAAGCGATCCGCCGCGGCTGACAATTCCCATTTTACGTTTTGCAACTTTTGGCATCGTCTCCAACAAAAATCCGGCATGAATCGTAAAGTAACTCACCCCTTGTTGTGCTTGGCGTTCTAACACTTCAAGCATCTTCTCGATAGTAAGATCTTCAATTTTGTTATTGACATCATGTAAAATTTGATAAATTGGTACCGTTCCGATCGGTATTTTGGAGTTGGCGATTACCGCACGGCGGATTTCATCCAAATCTCCTCCTGTCGAGAGGTCCATTGCCGTATCCGCTTTGTAATGTTGAGAAACTTGAATCTTTTCAATTTCCCCTTGTACATCGCTTGCGATAGCGGATGAGCCGATATTGGCGTTGATTTTACAGCGTGCGGCAATACCGATTGCCATCGGTTCCAAATTTTTATGGTTGACATTCGCCGGAATGATCAAGCGTCCCCGTGCCACTTCGGAACGAACCAGTTCAGGATCAAGTTCTTCTATTTTTGCAACATAAGCCATCTCTTCGGTAATAATGCCCTGCTTGGCATAATACATCTGAGTTCGGACCGTGTCGTTTTCTCTTTTGCCGACCCATTCTGTTCTCATAGTGTGTGCTCCTTAAATTCCGAAAGCTATTTGGACTTATAAATAAGAGCCCCTAAAAGGGGCGTATCGCTTTTCATGTAAATTAAAAATTTCAAGAGGATTTAGGAAAAGGATCCTGCAACTCCCCATTGACATATTCTATAATTTATCGCAAACAAGATAAAAAAAAGCTTTTTGAGTGTATAATTTCGTAACAGTTTTCAAAATAGGATACATTTTGTCTGATTTTACCCTTGTTTTACTTGCAGCAGGTAACTCAACTCGTTTCAAAGTTCCGGTAAAGAAACAATGGCTACGTATCGGACATGATCCACTATGGTTTTATGTTACTAACCGTATCAAAGCATCACTTCCCAATGCACCTATCGTCCTTGCGGCTCATGCCGATGAAATCCCTTTTATGCAAATCCAATGTGATTTTAGAATCGTTCAAGGCGGTGCTACACGGCAGCAATCGCTCAAAAATGCGCTCAAAGAGGTCAAAACCCCCTATGTTCTGGTAACGGATATTGCCCGAGCGTGTGTTAATCCCTCTCTCATCGAGCGATTGATTGCATCTAAAAATCTTGCGGATACGATTGTTCCGGCCTTGGATGTTCACGATACCGTTGTGTATGCCAATGAGACTATCGAGCGTGAACAGGTCAAACGGATTCAGACCCCTCAGCTTTCACGAACTGAAGTTTTACGTCAAGCCTTGGAAACATCTCAAGAGTTTACCGATGAAAGCAGCGCTATTGTCGCTTTTGGAGGGACTCGGTTGTTTGTCGAAGGGGATGCACATGCGGCAAAAATCACCCACGCCGGAGATACCGCAGGATTAGAGTGCCTCCTTGATCCTTCACCTATGATGTTCACCGGTAACGGGTTTGACGTTCACGGTTTTGAAGAGAATAAACCGATGGTTTTAGGTGGAGTTACCATCGATAGTCCGTTTGGATTCAAAGCGCACAGTGACGGGGATGTCGCTATTCACGCATTGATCGATGCGTTGCTCGGTGCTGCATGTTTGGGCGACATCGGGATGCTTTTCCCCGATACAGATGCTGCATACGAAAATATCGATTCTAAAGAGTTACTTCGACTTTGTGTTCAGAAACTCCACCATTTCGGGTTTGTAATCGCCCATGCCGATATCACGATTATTGCCCAAACACCAAGAGTCGGCTCTTACAAAAACGATATGCGTCAAACATTGGCATCAATCATGCTTATTCCTGTTACACGGGTTAATGTAAAAGCCACCACAACGGAACATTTAGGCTTTATCGGACGAAAAGAAGGAGTTGGCGTATTAGCCACTGCTTCAGTACACTACTTTGATTGGAAAAACGGATGAATATACTCATTATCGAAAATGAAATCTATCTTGCCCAAAGCATCGCTTCAAAACTGAGTGATCTCAGTCATAACTGCGATATTTCAAGCTCGACGAAAGAGGGATTACGAGGATTACCGTATGATGTCGTCCTCCTCTCAACCAATATCAGCGGTCAAGATATCTATCCGGTTATCGAAGCGTATAAAAATGCCGTCGTTATTTTGATGGTCAGTTACGTGAGTAATGACACGGTTTCAAAACCTCTTGCAGCAGGGGCAAAAGACTATATTCTCAAACCGTTTATGATTGAAGAGTTGATCCGTAAAATCCAACATTTCCAAAATCATGAACGTCTCCGTCGTCAAAATCAAACGTACGAACGCTATCTCACCCATACCTTCAATAGCATCAATGTCGATGAAGACTTGGATAAAACAGAACTTCCGCTTATCATTTGCAGCGGTTACCAAAAATACGCCGATGCTTTCGCATTTCGTTATGCGGCTCATCATGACAAGACTCTCCAATTTATCTCGTTATCCTCTGCAAAAGCATTCAGCGACATAGCGGCACAGAACGATGATTCAATCATCTTTATTACCGATTTCCAAAATCTCAAAAAATCGGACCACAAAGCGTTTTATGAACTCATCAGCGGAAAAAAATGTATTGTTTCGAGTACCGAACCGGTCGATAATGCTCCGTTCAAATTGATTGAAATCGAAAGTGACAACAATCTCTTTGATCAAGGGGAGATTTTACCGATCGAAGAGTATGTCAAATACATAATGATCCATTTCCAAAATCGTTTCCCGGATACCGAACTCTCGAAAAAACTGGGAATATCACGTAAAAGCTTATGGGAAAAGAGAAAGAAATATGGCATCGTCAAGAAAAAATAGAGCCCTCTATATCGACCAAGAAGCGGTTTCGGCACTGACGTTACTCAAAGCCGGAATGCTCAGCCCCGTAACGGCGCTGATGAATGAAAAACAAAGTCAGGACGTTCTGAGCAGCGGAATGTTTATGGGTAAAACGTTCCCGTTTCCACTCATCCTCTCTCCCAGCGGAAAAGTGAATGAAACCATTTTGACCTCCGCGCAAAAGGGAGAAATCCTCGATCTGATTTGTGATAACGTTTTTATCGGCGAATTGTGCGTTGATGAAGTCTATCCTATCGATCCTCGTGAACGGCTACGCCAAATTTACGGAACAGAAGATCTCTCGCATCCAGGGGTCAATGCAACCTATAAACGGCTCGGTAAATATGCCGTGTGCGGAGAATACTCCATCGACCTCTCTCCGGTACAATCGCTCCAGAACATGATTATCGAAGCAAAAGAACAAATCGGAGCGAAACATACGACAGCCATGTTTATGGCTGCCAATCCGCTCCATCGTGCCCATGAGCGCCTCATCCGCCAAAGCTTGGAGAGAACGGACCTCATCGTCATTTTCTTGCACAAGCCTTATAATTCGGCCGATTTAAAATATGAACTTCGCCATCAAGCTCTTCAGTATTTTATTGACAACTTTTTGCCGCGCAACCGTGTCGTCATTGTACCGTTGGAGAGCAGCTATATTTTCGCCGGAAGCAATGAAGTCATTCTCGATGCGATCGTGGCGAAAAACTACGGTTGTGACCGTCTGATGATCGGACAAAATCATGCAGGTATTGGGATGTATTACGATCACAATGCCAACAAATCGATCGTTGACCGTCTCGTCGGAATCGATATCGAAGTGGGAATTTCAAGTGAATACGTCTACTGCAATCAGTGTAAAACACTCGTGAGTGTTCAAACCTGCCCGCACGGACACCATCATCATATTTCATACCATTCAGAGTCCATTTTGGAACTCATGCAGCAAGGGCTTCTTCCACCGGCTGTTTTGGTTCGTAAAGAGATCTCATCGATGATCGTGGCATCGCTCTATCCGAATCGATTTAAAAATCTTTCCAAACTCTACTACGATATTATGCCGGTAAACGGTTTGCTCGAAGAACATACGGAAAAGGATTTTTACGTAGCGTTAATGCGCTTATATCAGACAACATCTTTAACGTAAGGGATTTAATGAATTGGTTTTTTCTCACCGTCGGATACAGCGGTCTTTTCCCAAAAGCTCCCGGAACTATGGGGACGGTTGCAGCCCTTCCTCTAGGGATCGCTATACTTTTGTACTTCGGACCGCAAACCCTTTTTATGGCAACTATTTTGATTACGCTGATTGCTATCAAAGCGATCGATAAACACGAAAGCATCGTCAACGAGCATGATGATAGCCGAATTGTCATTGATGAGCTGGTCGGAATCTGGTTTGCCCTCTCTATCGCACCCGGTATCGGTTTTGATCTCTCCACTCTTATGACATGGACAAACGGTATCGCTTTGCAAATCGTTTTGAGTTTTATCTTTTTTAGAATCTATGACATCAAGAAACCTTCGATCATTGGTAGAATTGATCGTGAAACAAAAGGGGGATTAGGTGTAATGGGTGATGATATAATCGCCGGATTTGCCGCAGGTATCTCCTCTGCAATCATCTGGCAAGCGATACTTAAAAGCGGATTGTTGCCTTAATTTTGCATCTCCTCTTTGGGAGAAATCATCTTTATACTTTCTTTATACCTCTTTGTACAATACTGATACTTCACTGATACATTAGCATCTATAATACACCCTTTCTGAAACTATCCATAAGGTGAGTTATGACGTTACGCGAACGTATCAAAAATGAGATGATGGTTATCAAGGCATTAGGAGTTGTCTATGGTGATATTGGAACCAGTCCGATCTATACCTTTGCCGTCATTTTGCTGTTATTAGACCCTACAAAACAAACAATATTTGAAATTCTCTCCATGATTTTATGGACACTTACCATGTTAGTAACTGTCCAATACGCATGGTTGGCAACCAGTCTCTCTAGACGCGGAGAAGGCGGTACAGTCGTGCTGGTCCAATTGCTTCTACCTTATTTAAAAGGAGCAAGGCTCACTGCATTAGTTACTGCTTTAGGCTATGTTGGAATATCGTTGATGATCGGAGATGGCGTCATCACACCCGCAATTAGTATTCTAAGCGCTGTAGAAGGCATAAATCTTATCCCTGGATACGAAGAGACTTCACGCATGACGCTATTACTGATAGCAGCACTCATTGCTTTTGCTCTTTTTATGGTACAGAAAAAAGGGGTAGAAAATGTAGCAACAGCATTTGGTCCTATTATGGTTGTATGGTTTTTTTCACTCGGTATTGTCGGAGGATATTTTATTTTACAAAATACAGAAGTTTTACATGCCCTTTCACCGCTCTATGCATTATCATTTATACAAGAGCACCCCTATATCTCTTTTGTAATCTTAGCGGACGTTTTACTATGTGCTACCGGTGGCGAAGCTCTTTACGCTGATATGGGTCATTTAGGAAGATTACCTATTCTCAAAGGGTGGCTTTTTGCCTCTTTAGCTCTCATCTTGTGCTACTATGGACAAGGTGCATTTTTGTTGTCACATCCGGAATCTGTTAAAAGTCCGTTTTTTGAAATGTTTCACGTATTCGCTCCATCACTGTATATTCCTTTAGTCATTTTGGCAATTTTTGCAACCGTTATCGCTTCCCAAGCAATGATAAGTGGAATATTTTCGGTCTTATATCAAGCGATGACAACACGAATTTTTCCTCACTTCAACGTCAACTATACTTCAAATGAACTGCGTAGCCAAATTTATGTAGGGTCAGTCAATTGGTTTTTATTTATTTGTGTCGTTTTAATGCTGTTTGATTTTCAAGAATCAGCAAAATTAGCTTCAGCCTATGGATTATCGGTATCAGGAGCGATGAGTATTACCGGAATATTAATCTCCATGATCTTTTTGTTTAAAAAAGAGTATTTCAAAATGTCTATTGCCATCATTACCGGTTTGATGAGCATCATATTTTTTCTTTCCAGTTGGCTCAAAATTCCTCACGGCGGGTATTGGTCACTAATTATCGCTTCGATACCTCTGTTTATCATTCTACTTTACACAAAAGGGCAAAAAAAACTCTACAAAGCATTAATCCCGGTTGATAAAGATGAGTTTTTAGAAGAGTATTCCAAACGGTATCGATACGCTAATCATGTTAATGGAACCGCTTTATTTTTTGCACGACAAGCCAATGCGATCCCCGCTTACATAGCAAAAACCATGTTTCAAAATGGTATCATTTATGATTACAATATTATTGTCATCATCAAAACTTCTCACGAACCGCACGGTATTACTAGCCATCTTTCGCCATTAGGTGAAGCTCTTGATTTGTTGATCATCCAGCCTGGTTATATGGAACAGCTTGATGTAGAAAAATTATTAATAGAACGTCATATTAATGAACGTACTATTTTTTATGGAGACGAAGAGATCATTTCAGATAATATTTTTTGGAAAATGTATGCAATGATTAAAGAACTCTCTCCGAGTTTTGTAAGTTTTTATAATTTTCCGCATGAAAAGCTCATCGGAGTTGCACGAAGAGCAAAAATCTAATTTATATATTGATTATAATAGTACTATGAAATTTCTTGAACCTTTACTCTTACTCGGACTCATCAGTGCACTATCATGGTCTGTCAAAGACGAATTGCATATTGTCAATATCGTCATGCTTCATCTAATCCCTATACTATATGGTGCAATGCGATTCGGATACATCAATGCGATGGTAGTTTCATTACTTAGCATTGCTGTTTTGAGTTATTTTTTTATGCATCCTCTTCACTCTTTTAATGTGCATGAAACACGCTACATTGTTAGTTTTGGAATGATGGTTTTCATAGGTCAACTAGTCGCATGGCTCAGTCATAAAGCGGCATTGGCAAAAGAGCTAGAGACATCCGAACGATTACAACAAACGCTTATCGGATCACTCTCTCATGAACTGCGTACTCCTCTTGCTGCAATCAAAGGAGCATCTTCCGGATTACTTTCACATGAACTGAATCTTAGTGAAGAAGACAAAAAGGACCTCTATACGACGATTGATCAAGGTTCTGATCGGATGCAGCGTTTGATTAATAATCTCCTCGATACTGCACGGATTCAAAGTGGAATGCTCAAACTCAAAATAGCAGAATGTGATCTAAGGGAACTGCTTAGCAGTGCTTTGTCAAAAACTGAAAATTCGAAAATCGCTTCTCTCATTATTGATCCTGAGATCATGCCTATTCACGGAGATGCAGTTCTCATAGAGCTTGCCCTCCATAATCTTCTTGATAATGCTTTTAAGTATGGTGATAGTGTCAAAGTAACCCTCTCGAATCATCCAGAAGGAATTATCATACACATCTGCAATACTGGTTCTATTCCACCGATCCATGAAGCATCAATGGCATGGAAACCTTTTTCACGACTCAGTAACGTCCGTGGAGAAGAAGGGATTGGATTAGGGCTCTACGTTGCCTATCGAATTGCAAACATGCATAAAGGTACCATAGAGACCATGAGTGATGGAGTACAATTTTGTGTCACAATGAAATTGCCGCTAAAGGGAGAAGGGTGATGAGTGAGAGTATTTTGATTATTGATGATGACAGTGCTATTCGAAAGCTTCTCGAAGTTGCACTTAGTGCTGCCGGATATCATCCACTAGCCGTCTCCACGGCCAAAGAAGGATTAAATAAAGCTGCCGTTGAACCCTATTCACTTGTGCTTCTCGATTTGGGATTACCCGATATGGATGGAAAAGAGTTTTTATTTCGATTTCGTGAATGGAGTCAAGCCCCGGTGATTGTCCTATCAGCACGTTCGGGAGAGAGTGAAAAAATAGCCGCACTAGAGGGTGGATGTGATGATTACCTCACAAAACCCTTTGGTACAGGTGAACTTCTTGCCCGAATCAAAGCCGCTATTCGCCGAAGCGGTGGGATTGGGAATTCACCATCAGGACTGATAAGCGATAATCTTTTTATGGATATTGCATCTCATACGGCAAAATTGGATAATCAAGAGTTAAAGCTCACTCCAAAAGAGTTTGATCTTCTAAAAATTTTAATACAGAATCAGGGAAAAGTTCTTACCCATTCATGGTTACTCAAAGAAGTTTGGGGAGTAGGATATCAAAATGAAACTCATTACTTACGAGTTTTTATCAATCAGCTCCGACAAAAGATCGAAACAGATTCGACTCGCCCAAAACGGATCATTACTGAAACAGGTATAGGGTATCGGTTTATCGAATAAAACAGCTTTTTAGCTCTCAACCCGATTACGTCCAAGCTCTTTTGCCAAATACAGTTTTTGATCTACCCGTTTTAGTAATTCATCTATCGTTTCCCCTTCATTCCAAGCAACAACACCAATCGAACACGTTACCCTCTCAACCGGAGAAAAGCTGTAAGCCTCTATCTTTTGACGAAGCGATTCTGCCAGCTTCACAATTGCAGAAAGTTCGGTATCAGGAAATAAAATCACAAACTCCTCTCCACCCCATCGAGCTACCGTATCGGTTTTACGGACATTTTGTGTCAAAATAGCAGTAAATTGTTTTAACACTTCATCACCAGTCAAATGGCCATAAGTATCATTGACTTTTTTAAAGTAGTCGATATCCAACAACATCAGTGATAGCCCGCGTTGAGATCGCTGTGCCATACGGACCGTGTGCCCAAGCACTTTATCAAACTGAAAGCGGTTTGCGACACCGGTCAATACATCTTGTGTTGCGAGTTCATTAATACGTGTTATATCGGTAAAAACAACAACATGGCGTATTTTCCCTCGATAATCCATCCTTTTGGACGTAACCGTAAAAATCGATGTCTTCGCATTGACCGTCATTTTTGCCTGAAGTTCTTCATTCTCATGCTCTATAAGATATTCAGTCCATACTGTCCCATCCACCAATGGCATAATATAGCGCCCGGATTCATCCGATTCAAAATACTCGCAGATACACGAATGCTCCCGTTTAAACGCCACTAAATTTTCAAATCCGAAATAATCATAAAAAGCACGGTTGGCAAATATTATGTCATACCCGTCCGTTACAATGACGATATTTTTTTGAGAGTCTAAAATCGTATTGATATAACGCTCTTGCAGATTCACTTTGCCGATCAATGCACCAAAAGTATACTCAAACAGACTCCACAATAGAATCATCATCCCTATTGTGACCATTAAACTGCCTAATAAAACATCGTGGATATTCTGACTGATTCCGGTCACATCGTTGATCGAAATAATAACCCCAAGATCTCTATTTCTAGAATCTTTTAAAAATAACGGATTAATTTCATACGCTTTGGAATTGATTTCAAGATGGCGTGATTCCAACCGAGCATTTTGATACGCAAACTGTTCAATTAGTTCTTTTTTTTCTTTTAGATCTGATGTATAAAAGTAATGACCGATTCCATCAGAATATTTTTCAGCATCCGCCGCACCGATAGACTCTTTATTGATGAGCACGATACTATCTGATCCTGTCAAATGTTTGATCCGATCGACGAAATATTCTGCGTCGACCCCAAATTCTACGGCGCCAATATAACGGTTTTGTTTGAAGATAGGCATAATAACCCTAAACGCAATTCCGCCAAGTCCCCCCTCAAATCCGCTCACCATTTTATGGGTTTTATGGACTTCTCGTAGCATCGGACGTTTTGATGCAATATCATCACCAAATTTTTCTTTGAGATGAACCCTCAAAATCGAACGTCCATCCGATGCATGAAACTGCATGACTGTTAAATAAGGGTTTTCTTCTTTCAATGCATTATAACGGGGGAGAATGGCATTATAGAGCGCTTGAGTGTCTTTATTTTCGACAGCGTCTATTACTCCGGTGACACCAAGCGTCGCACGGGTACGAAACCGATACAGATGTTCGGTATCTTGAATGATGGCACCAAACGCGTGTCTGATATTAACTGAGGAGTGTTCCGTACGTTCTTTGACGTATTTTCTTTCCTGAGAGAGATGGTAAAAAGTAAGTGTCGCCGACACCATCAGTACAATAAAAGCAATAATCAACTGGGCGCGTAACTTGATACTCATCTCATATCTCTTCTCTATAAAAATTTCATATCATCATCGGTTCATCAGTAGGCTCTATCTCTTCAAAATCCAACACCATCTGATCTAATATCTTCTGTGTTTTTTTTATTTTATCTGTATACTCATCAAAAATACCCTTCGAAGCTGGAAAAGCTTCCGAGAGCTCTTGATAAATCAAGATTCGACCCCCGAAATGACGATTGAATTCATCAAAGGCCTTGCGTAAATACTCTTTGCTCGTCGTGTGGCGGAAAAGAGCTTTGATCATTTTTTTGCGCTCTTTGATCGGAATCGACTCATCGATCGCTTCAGCAATCCGTTTGATATCCAAACGGGAGAAATAGGCACCGCAGTAATGAGGTGCTAAGAGTTTATCAGCCAGTTCATCGACAAACCCCGGAACCGGTTCTTCGGTATTTTCACCTTCAGCCGTCGTTTCACAGGTTCCAGTATCGCATTTTTCTCGGACAAATTGATCAAATTCAGCCCGCAAGCTGCTAAAATCGTTATCTTTCATTTTTTTCCTTCTATTAAATCATAAAAATAGCAACTCAACGATCGTAAAGCAATATCGTCTTTAAAATCACTACTTTCAGCGTATTGGGTTAATGCTTCAGGCATTATCAAATCCCCATACAAACTCCCATTCTCAATCCAGATCAAATCAACCAAACCTTGCACTTGCGCATTGGCTGAAGTTTGATCGACAATACTGATAGCATCGCCTTGATACTCGGATGCGATGATAGCACCGCTTAATTTTGATTCTCGCATTTGAGACAAAGTAAACACAATATCATCCGGACGGATATTCATCGGAATCACCATCGCATTCACACCATTTTCTTTGAACAGTTTATTAACCATTGATGAGAATCGATTGCTATGCGCCTCTTCGGCAATAAACCCAAACAGTTTCGTCTCGAGTGTAATCGAGTTATCGTTGTTCATCATTGATTCAATCCCCATAATTCCATAGCTTCTTCCTCTTCCAAACGGCAACGCCGGCAAATTGGCTCACCATGCGGCGAACTAAATACTAAACCGCACTCATCACATCGACGAACCGAGAACATCACCAAATTTTGTACTGAGGGTTCATACCACTCTTTCAGATTATACGAAGAGGATACAGTGATTGCATTACTCTCACATACATCATGACACAAATGACATTTGACACATAAGAACGGGTCAAAATCAATTTTAGAATTGCGCATATCAGATGAAAGCGCTCCGGTAGGGCAAATCCGATAGCACAGCTCACATGCAGTGCATTTTGATTCATCCATCAATTTTTGAGAGGTAAAGGAAATCTTATCTCCCTCAACAACATGATATACAGATGGCTTTTGAAGACGTTTGAGCGTCGTAAAAAATAGTTTTCTGCGATCGGTGATTTTTTTTGTACGCAACTCTTGAGTATGACTGCTATCGGTTGTATGCGCAATAAATTCATCCGTACTTAGTTGAATTTCACGTTCGAAATTCGCTTTTACCGCACCGAGCTTATGCACATGAAACGTCTTGAAAAAATCCCGTCGGTCTTTTGTCAGGGTTTCTTCCTCTGCGGTATATCCCTCAACTACGAATTGTACATCTCCCTCAGATTCGATCGCTTCAAGGGCGTAATTGACATTCTCCACCCGTGATTTAAACTCACGCAGTACTTTCTCTCCGATCGAGCATTGTGAACAATGTCCGATATCTACACGAAGCCCTTTTTTCATCCCTGACAACGCAATTAGATATTCATTCCCAAGCGATGCGATGCAGGGAATATTTTTTTGGCAAGAGAGAAGATTCTCTTCATCGGATAAAAAAGAGAAAAAGAACTCGGTAGGATTAAAATCGTCCAAATGCAATGCTTCGGTCGGACATAAAGCGACACATCCCGCACAGCCGACACACATTGCTTGATTGATTGAGGGGAGCCGATTACTGATAAGTATCGCGTTGGTTGGACATACCTCTGTACATAAGGTACACATTGAGTTCGTACTCAGTGCGCGTACACATTTTGCCGGAGATAAGGTGAGCAGTCCCATAATTGCTTTAAACCTCTTGGCTTAGCGTTTCATTATCGCTGAGGATGAACTCTAACGTCGTCTCAGCCAGATCATAATAAAGCGGTGTACGTGATTCGTATTTCATGTTAATCAAATACAAAGGTGCCCATTTGAGTAAATGGGTGTTAAGAAAACGGTGTTGTACTTTTTTGAGTTCATCAACGGCTTCGGTATCATTCTCTTCCATCGCTTTTTGCTGTGCTTCGCACAAATGGTGCATAAATTCCAATTCGATTCCGATATGATCCGCCGATACAACTCTTGCTACTTCATAGTCTACAACGAAATCATACGCACTGTAAAAATCGGTTACCGGATTCGCGCCCCCCGTTTCAATCATCTGATCGTCTCGGGTATAGAATGTCTCGTAGGGTACCAAATGCAATAACGACAAATTGACAAAATCAGGGTTCAAATGCCCTTCTATAATCTCTTTATTCGTAAGATTTTTTCGTAGTTCCCATGACTCCCAGTTCGGAAAAAACTCTAAAATAGTCGCATCGTTTTTCAATGTTTCTAACAGCGTTTCATCTATCTCTTGGAGTAATATTCGAGAAAGCAACCCATATATATTGCTTCGAGCAATGATTTCGTCCATAACGGTCAGGCCTTTTAAAATGTGATTGTAAGATTGTAGCTTAAAGGGCTGAAAAGCCCTTTAGTAGCCTTTATTAGAAAGTGAAGAGAGATTTTATCCCTTGATAGTTACATCGTAGACCGATGGATCAAGATTAACCCACGGACGTTTGATATGACGAGGGCGACGAAGTGTTGAATTAGAGTCCAATCCGCGAGACAGTTTATCTCTCCATGCTTGATACACTTTGAGATTATTATCGTAATTAACGAAAATATCACCGATTTTGTCACCTGCCTGTGCCGGTTCTAGAAGAACTTTATGATGCCAGCAGTGCATACCGGAAACCGGGTCTGGGTGTGGAGCGGCAACAGCATTCTGCCATGAACCACTCAAACCATCCCACCAGATGTTTTCAGAATCACGGTTATAATCACCGAAACGATTCGTATGGAAAGGTTTGATCCCCTCAACGTATTTGAGTTTACCTTCTTTTCCGTCCATTTGAACTTCAGCAACCGGTACCCCAAAACTATTAAGCCCTGTTGTCCCCTCGTAATCGTCAATAATGGTTTGTGCTCCGGCTTTACCAGCATTTGCCGGTGATTCTGCCAAGAACTCTTTACTGTTCAGATCACGCGGAGCACTTCCCGTTGCGACTTTACCGTCACTGACACCGTTTGGAATCGTAACGGCATTGGTCAATTTCCAGCGACCACCGTGATGTGAACATGCAAGTGTTCCTGGTAATACAGCCTCTGTAGGAACTGCCATAGCCACGAAATGTCCGCTTTCCAATCCTGAAACCGTATCAACAATTTTTACACGGATCGCGTCACCGCGTTTGAATCCGAGACGTTTCGCATCGACCGTACTGATCCAAATCGGGTCATGGTTTTGAGAGATCTCCATCAAGTGTTTTGAGTTCGCTGAACGGGTATGAATGTTATACGGCAAACGGAACACTGTATTGAGAGCAAATGCATTCTCTTCAGTCATATATTTGTGGTTAACATGCGATACCAAGTGAACATACTGATTTTTCTCATCGTCATTACGAGGATAGAACGGCATAGCGTACTCTCTCCAATGCCAATCGGTTGCCCACTGAGTATAGAATTCCAACTTTTTGGTAAGCGTTGCGAACCCTTCCATTTTTTTACCGTCGATTTCAATACCGATCTTAGTATCTTTGCCATGGTGATCTTTAGCAGTGATAACACCGCCTGCCCCGACGCTCATCGTCGAAGCAGCAAATTTGTGTCCGTGAGAAATAACTTCACCGTCTTCAAATTTCAGTTCTCTCTCCATCGCGTGGTAGATTTTATCCTCTTCCATCCATGCTCCGTGATCACGAAGATATGCATAAACCGGGAATTCTTCATTCATATAGCGTGGATCATTGCTAGCAGTCTCTTTAAGTTTCGGCAAGTTATCACCAAATGCTGCATCATACCACTCAGCGATAGTAACCGGTTTACCTGGATGGCGTTTCGATTCCCACATTTTTTTGATTCCGAGGCTTCCGTCCGGATCGATAAAATCGGTACAAAGTTGGAACCAGAATTCATTCTCTTCCCACACTTCTCCTAGACCTGCTTTGATATGGGCTTCAAGAGTAGCACGGTTTGGATTTTTCGGCTTCCATCCCGATTTTTCCAATGCTACGCGCAATACCGGTTGACGGAATGATGTCCAGCGTGCCGGCATAGTCGCTTCTGAGTGTTGGTCGTGGCGTTCACCTGCAAGCCCTACAGGAAGAACATAGTCCATATACCAGTTCGTCTCTGACCAAACTGGTGAGAGGTTCATGGTAAGTTCCATAATTTCTTCATTTTTCAAAACTTCGATCCAACGGAATCCATCCGGATTAATCCAAACCGGATTGTACATACGAGGAATGTATACCGCCAATTTGCTCGGTACTGTCAAGCCGCGATCATTCCATTTTTTCTGCCACTCTTTGTCACTTAAAAGATGTGGTAAAAGATATGACAGCTCATACGTTGATAACGGCCATTCAGGCGGCCATGTGAGTTCGTTCCATGCTTGAACTTTCGGTACATCGGCACCGGAAACCCCTTGACCGACTGTAGCACTTCCCCCTTTACCCGAGACAGAAATAACATGCCAGTGGTGGAAGAATGTTCCCCCCTCAGTTCCGATTGCACCGCGTAGACCTAATGCGAAATAAGCAGATCGTCCACCCATCCATGCACCACGGTTACCTGCTGCAGCTGCACGCCAGATGTACGTAGAGATAGCATCGCCAGCCCAAATGAACATCTCGTAGAGTTTTTCAAGTTTATAGGCTGGAACATGCGTTTCTTTTACTGCATACTCAAGAGTATACGGAGCATACATGTCTTTTAAAAGCTCAATATAGCTATCAAAATCTCTTCCTGCAGGGAATTTTGAGATTTGTTTTTGTTCAAGCATGAAATTAAGATGCTCAGAATCGTTCATCAAAGTTTCCCAGTTGAACCACTTCTTGACGAACTTTTTATCAACCATATTTTCATTCAAAATACGGTTTGCTAGATAAAGATAAATTGCGGCTTCCGTACCAGGCCATGCAGCGATCCAAAGATCTGACATCCCTGCAGAGTTCGACATACGTGGATCCATTACGACCATTTTTGCCCCTTTTTTACGGGCATCGGCGATAAACGCTGCCGATTGGGCAAAATAGTGCCCTGCATCTGCTGCGTGTGATGAATTCAAGAAAATCAATTTAGCATTTGCCCAGTCTGGACTTGTACGGTCATCATTTGCAGTCCAGATAGTCGGAGTACGCCCATTTGATGAACAAATATTTGTGTGTGAATTGTATGAATCAAGACCTAATGTCTCCCATACTTGTGGAACAAACCCATTTTCGTTTGGACGTCCGACATGGTACATAACCGATTTTTTAGAGAGAAGATCCCCTTTACGGATTGTATCGGCCATTTTTTTACCGATAGTGCTCATCGCTTCATCCCATGTTGTACGGATCCATTTACCTTCACCGCGTTTAGAACCCGGAGCACGTTTTAGTGGGAATGGGATACGATCCGGATCATACATTTGTGATTGAACAGCGTATCCTTTCGCACAGTTACGACCACGTGAACCTGGGTGTAAAGGGTTCCCCATGTATTTTTTTACCGTAAATGTTTTTTTGTCGATCCATGCTGTAATCCCACATGATGCTTCACAGTTTGAACATGCGGTTGGAACGATCATAAAATCATTGACATAAATACCATCCGGATTTTCTTCGCTTTGAACACCATGGCGATTAATACCGCCACGCTTCCAGTCTACACCACTGAGCTCTTGGAAATGTTCCCATTGATCCAGTGGAGGGTAAAATGACAGCGTATCAGGGGTGTTGGTAAATTTGCTCGCTTTGACTGACTCAGCAGCGGCATCGGTTGAAAAGACCCCTTTTGCAATAGCAGCACCTGCAACTGTAATTGCGGTACCTTTTAAAAATGTTCTTCTACTTTCTAAATACATAATAATTTACCTCTTAGCTCATATTTAACAACTGTGGAATAACGAGCCAAACATGTTTGCTCACCCACAAACCGACCAACGCCGATACGGCTGCGATTTTCAACAAATAGTACGATTTGTTTTTCAAGCTCAAACAAACCAATGCCATCGGAGCCAAGAATGCCATTACTTGACCGATCCAGAACATCGCAGTGTATTCACCGCCTTTGATAAATGCCAAAGTAGCAGCTACTTCTTCTGCCTTCATTCCACCAAAAATGTACTCTGACATATAGAGGATAAATGCTGCTGCTGCACTCAAGCCCAATACAAGCGCAAGATCTTTTTTGATAGCATCAGAAAATTTGTTTCCGCCGAGAAGAATCATCGTTGCAGATCCTGCCAACAATGCAGCCAAAATCATTTGTGCCGATTCGGTAGGCATTTGCCATAATTCACGCGCCGTTGATTCCGCCATCAAACCTGCCGTATACAATGTAACCGGGATCGCCAACAATGTTGTCCATCCCAAGTATTTGTCATACATGGCTTCATCTTTTTTCAAATAAATCGCATACGCCATCGCGAACAAAAGACCGACAAATCCTGTCGCCATCCACGCACCGATAGTAATCGCCGATGTCAAATGCGGATAGAAAAAGATATGCCAGAAACGGAACATTTGATGCAAATCGATGACCGTAAAAAACAAGAATAGGTGAATAAATACAATAGAGATCACCACTGCAGGAAAACGGACGAATCCTGTTTGTTCAGGATATTTTTTCAACAAGAAAAATGCGATAAAAATAATACCGGTTCCGATACTTTTTGCCCACATGTTCATGGTAATGATCCAACCCCAAAATACGCTAGGAAGGGCAACGTCAAGAACTACAATCGCGTTGGTTGCCGCAAGTGTTTCGTGTACCATCAGTGATGTCCTCCTAAAGGAATATGTTTGAGATTATTGAAAAGGTTGTGCCCTTCACCGCGGAACGATGCAAGAGGATTCAATGTTACATTGCCGCCACCCACATAGAAATGGTGAGGATCTGTCCCTTTTTCCGGTTTACGGACTTGAACATTCCCTTGATGTTGTTGAATATATTTACTAATATCTGAGGTCGGATCATCCAAATCACCGAAAATATTTGCTTGCACCGGGCAGGCTACGACACATGATGGCATCATTGCACTTGCAACACGGTGAGCACAATAGGTACATTTATCTGCAGTTTGCGTTTGCGGATCAATATAGATCGCACCGTATGGACATGCCATAACGCACCCTGCACATCCGATACAGCGTTCTTTATCGATGTTGACGATACCATTTTCAAGATAATGCAATGCACTAACCGGACAAATACGCTCACACGGTGCATTCGCACAGTGATTACAGCGAAGCGGGGTAAACGTCCGTTTTGTTTCAGGGAAAGTCCCTACATCGACATATTTAACACGTAGACGCCATGTACTGAGTGGAACTTCGTTTTCCACTTTACACGCGATCTCACAGCCCTTACATCCCATACAGAGATGAAGGTCTACCAAGAAACCTAACTGCATATATTCTCCTTATTCCTGATTCACGTTGCTGCCATTCATGTCATAAGCTGCATGAATAATCTTTATTTGATGCCGTGATTACAGGCATTTAACGGCATTTCTGCTGGGTTGATGATAGCTAAAATAGAATAAACCAAAACTAAATGCAAAACGCATTTTGCTATAACTTTTTGATATGTTACCGTTTGTAAAAATAAACTCTCGTCATTAGAGAGTTTAATAATAAGGAGATTTTAGAGGTCTAAGCGGCAGCGGACAGAAGCTTCATGAGCTCCTAAACCTTCGGTATTTGCGATAAGAGCGCATGCTTCACCGATCTCATTGATCGCTTGACGTGAAAAAGAGATGATAGAAGATTTTTTCATAAAATTTTCAACACCGAGCGGTGAATAGAATTTTGCGGTTCCACCTGTTGGAAGGGTATGATTCGGGCCTGCTACATAATCCCCGATCGCTTCAGGGGTGTAGTGACCCAAGAAAATCGCTCCGGCATGCTTGATTGATGGCAACAATGCAAAAGGGTTGTCAGTTGCGACTTCGAGATGTTCCGGAGCTATCTCGTTCATCAGCTTCACCGCTTCTTCCATCGATTCGGTGACGATAATTGCCGCACGTTCATTGATGGATTTACGGGCAATCTCTTCACGCGGAAGTTTTTTTAACCATACCTCAATCTCTTGTGCACACGCATCCGCAAATTTTTGTGATGGGGTAATCAAAATTGAACTTGCCATCTCATCGTGTTCCGCTTGTGATAAAAGATCGATAGCAATATGCGATGGATTCGCTGAATCATCGGCCAATACACCGATCTCGCTTGGTCCTGCGATCATGTCGATGTTGACTTCTCCAAACACCATTTTTTTCGCTGTTGCAACGAATATATTTCCCGGACCGGTGATGACATCCACTTTTGGAATCGTTGCCGTTCCGTATGCCATCGCAGCGATAGCACTGGCTCCACCCACTTTAAACACTTCGCTAACACCGCATAAATGGCATGCTGCCAAAAGGAGTTCATTGGGTTCATTGTCCGGTGTCGGTGTTGTGACGACAATGTGTTCAACTCCTGCTACCTGAGCCGGAATCACATTCATCAACAACGAACTCGGGTACGCTGCTTTTCCACCGGGGATATAAAGACCCGCTCGATCGACCGGCGTCACTTTTTGACCCAAAATCGTCCCATTGGCTTCTGTATCAAACCAGCTTTTCGGCAATTGCTTTTCATGATACACTTTGATGCGGTCATACGCTAAATGCAGCGATGCTTTGAGGGTAGGATTCAACGCTTCATACGCTCTTTTCATCTCTGCGGCATCAATTCGAAGATCTGAACCCTCAGAGGGAGTCCATCGGTCAAATTTTGCAATATGCGCCATTAGGGCTGCATCGCCTTGGGTTCGGATATCATCAATCAGCCCTTTAACGATCGAAGAGACATGCTCCATATCCATTTTCCCACGTCCTAAAAGTTCGTCGAAAACGGATTGAAAATTAGATTCTTTTGTATGTATCAACGTCATAGTCTTATCCTTTTTACTTTTGCGCCGTATTGGTTTTGTATTCTTGTTTGACGATATCAAGCGCTTTGAGGAATTCATCGCTCTCTATAGCACCCATAATCGGTTCAAACATCGGTGTTCTCTCTTTTATAAACCACGTTGCCGGGGTTCCGGGAGTCATCAATGACGGAGGGACACTCCCCTCATCAACGACTCCTTCATACGCAACAAAATCACGATTGAGCACAGCAACCACTTTTTGGTTTTTGAGGGTTTTTTGTTTGAGAACTTCACACCATCGACAGCCGTTTTTAGTTACCAATACCATTAACGGTTTTTTTTCTTTTACGGAACGTTCAACCGCAGAAGTGATATCTTTTTCCCATTTTACTTCTGCCGCAGACAACGAAAGAATCGCTAATGCAAGCGCTAATATGATTTTGATCATTTTGCTTTTACCTTTTTGAGGATCTCTTTGGCAATTTTAGGAATCTCTTTACCATCGACATCAATCACGATATCGGCTGCTTTCAGATAAAGAGGAAAACGCTCTTCATACAGTGCACGTGCTCTCTCCAGATCTTGAAACAACGGTCTTTTTTTGAGTTTTTTCTCGGCATTTGGATGCTCTAAAATTCGTTGATAGATAACATCAAACGGTGCATTTAACAAAACGACCGTACCTACTTTTTTGAGATTGGGAACTTTATAAAATCCCCCTCCGGTTGAAATGAGTGTATTTTCCACACTTTTTTTCAACCAACGTGCGACTTTGCGTTCTAAGGCACGGAAGTATTCCTCACCCTCTTCTTCAAAAATCTTTTTGATACGGCGATTTTCCATGCTCTCGATAATATCATCCGTATCCAGCGCTACCATTTTAGAGACCTTGACGATCTCTCGCGCTACGGAACCTTTACCGACTCCCATAAAACCGATTAAGACGATGTTTTTCATAAATTCTCTACTCTTGGTTTATAATGTGACATCATATCATGCGTAAACTTAGGAGTATTTTCTTGATTCATGTAAGCAATCTTCATCAAACCCCAAGCCCCGATCAAAACAGTGAACATTTTACGACCATTTTGGATAACGGCAGTTTGAGAATTGAAGCAATCCGATCCTGGCTCAAAACTCCGGGAGAACTCTACAATCAAGAACAAGACGAATGGGTAGTGTTAATAGAAGGGGAAGCAAAGCTTGAAGTCGAAAATCAAATTCTCAACTTACAAAGAGGCGATTATCTATTTATCCCGAAACATACCCCACACAGGGTACATTCGACGTCCAAAGATGCCCTTTGGATCGGTATCTTTAGCTCTTAAATTCGTTAATACGGGCCGAAAGCGATTGTGCGACCTGCATCAACTGCGCGGAATCGTTTTGAATTTGCTCAACACTTTTTTTGTTCGATTCAGATACGACATTGATTTGTGATATTTTTTCAATAATCCATTCAATATGTCCAACGACTTCAACAGAATCGTTATAAGAGCGTTGCGCAACACTGACAGAGCGTTCCATCTCTGAAGATGTCGCTGAAATTTTCTCTTCCACTTCATTCGAAATAACGGTCAAAGCGTTCATGTTTTTCGCATTTTCACCCATTTTATCGCTCACGTCATTAATCGACTGTACAATGGTTCCGACACTGATTTCAATTTCGGTCAAACTTTTTTGAGTACGTTCTGCCAATTTGCGCACCTCATCGGCGACAACGGCAAACCCTCGTCCGTGCTCACCCGCACGGGCCGCTTCAATTGCCGCATTGAGGGCAAGAAGGTTCGTTTGATCCGCGATGTCTTTGATAACACCGAGAACATTTTTGACCTGATCGGCATCATTACGCAGTGATACAAGTTGGGAAGACATCTCTTGTTCCGTTTCAATAAACCCTTCAACCTCTTCAACAAGACGGTACAAGGCATCTTTTGCCGTCACCAGTTCTTCATTTGCATTGGCAACATTACGCTGTGTTTGTTCTGAAATCGCAATAGCACCGGAGAGAATATCTTTGATCGATTGGCTTTTTTGCGTTGTCGATTCAACAATTTGACGCTCTTGTTCTACCCCGCCTGAAATCGTATGAGTTGCCTCCGTGATGGTTGTCGCGATCGTAGAGTTTTGACGCCCTAAATCTTTGACTTCGGACCGTCTCTTGAACCATCGAAACGAAATTATTAACTGCTCTTGCGGCATCTGAGAATTCATCTTTTTTGGTCACTTCAAGACGTTTTGTCAAATCTTTGTCACCACTTACAAGGGCTCTTGTGCGATTTCTCAATTCTTGCAGAGGACTTAAAACCTCTTTTCCAAAGAAAATGTTCATGACAGCAATAAATACGATAACAACAACACTAAGCGCAATCAACAATACGGTTTGTGTTTTAGCAATTTCTTCATCATTCTTCTCAAGAGAGATCACTAAATCCATCACCCCAAGAACATGACCTACTTCAATGTTGGTATGACACGAAAGACAACGCTGTTCTGCGATAAGCGGTTGCAATAGACGAATCGTATGTTTTCCGTCCGTTGTTTTTTCAATAACTTGAGGCTGTTTTGTTTTAAATACTTCTTGAATCATCGGTTCATCGCTGAACTTGGCTTCAGGTGCCAATAAATCGATAACCGCTTGAGATTTTTCAACTTTTAACCCATCGATTCCATCAATTTTTTGTGCTTTTGCAATCGTATCGGCAACGATAGCAGGATCACCGGCAAGCATACTGCCCGTTAGCGTTTGAAAAATTGACTCGCTCAACATCGTCAATGATCGTTTGGCCGTATCGTTCGAAAATTCGTTAAAGGTAGTGGTCAGATACCAATAGATAGCCCCTAACCCCATAAAACTAAACATCAACGTTGAGAATATAATTTTTGATTTGACAGTATTTAACATCCAAAGCTCCACTGTTATTATCGGTGTATGTTATTGTACCGTATATCGGTCACCTTTTTGCGGTAATGTAACGATTCCTTCTAAACTTTGCAGTTTTACCGGCAAATTCATCGGCCGACGCATTGATACGGGATCCACCTTGCTGACACTAAAATGAAGATGTGGCCCACTGCTGTTTCCTGTATTGCCTGAATAGCCGATCAACTCCCCTTTTGCAATTTTTTTCCCAATCGCCACAAGGGCTCCCCCTTGTTTTAAATGATAGTAATTTCCCATCGTTCCATCACGGTGTTCGATAATAACGTAATTGGCATATTGGCGATATTCAGCCCCTACACCGCCGAAATTGCTACTCCCTTCTGAGCCAACGACTATCCCCTCCCGAGCTGCATATATGGGAGTTCCGACCGGAACCGGAAAATCGACCGCATACGCAGAGAACCCTTTGTGTGTTGATTCCCCGTTGTAACCTTGCGAAACATTGACAACCGATCCGGAGCTAAAAGGGAGCTTATAGATATAGCTATCCTGATGTACGGCAAAAGCAGAGCCTCTTGCCCATCCATACGAAGATCGATAATTTACCGGCAACTCAGGCGCAATACGGGTGAGTTCCAAAACCCGTTTTTTACTCCGACCGGGGATCTCAATAAAAAGGGGGATTTTGCCAGAGGATTTGAGATTGCTCAACAACTCAAAATCGATACTCATCGTCACCGTATACGGATTTAAATTTTCCGCTTCAAACTCAAATCCCCCGGATCCGGTAGCTTCAGCGCTCAATATCACGCTATTGCGTGAGCCTGTTTGAGCTGTTTTTTTGATGTTCGAAACTTCAGAACGTTTTAGAATACGTAAATGTTCTTCATACGCTTGTTCTTGTTCGATGGCGATCTTGATACTTTTTTCTTCCAATTCCTGTTCATCGCATAACGCATCGATACTGCGAATCGAATGATGCGGATAGTTTTTTTGATAAAACGCGATCACTTCAGAACGGATTCGCGGGTGTTTGAGCGGATCCAGCGGCACAGAGATCAAATCCTCAAAGCTTTTCTTATCCGCTTTGGCCATCGCAGTATCCAGAGATTTGCGATACAACAGATCAATAGACTCTTTTGTCCGGGACAATTCACGCAAATCTTGCAGATATGCATTCATCCGTTTGTCATCCGCATGCTCGGAATCGGAGAGTTCTTTTCCCATAAGCAATGTTGTTTCCATCCGGTTCAAAAAACTGCGTAATAGCTGTTTGTTGGGTTCCATGATCGGTTTTTGGCTCAGTTTTTCAATCGAAACGCTACTTTTTTGAAGCGGTTCTGCAAGAGAATTGTATAGAAGCGGACTCGAAGCGGCAAATAAAACCCCATACGACGCAAAAACAAATATGCCAATACGTCTCACCCGAACCTCTTTTTATTTAATTCTATCATTATTCCTCTAACGTTATAATATCGTCAATTTTAACAGTGGGGTAAACAATGTCCGTAAAAATCTTAGATGTAATGAAGCCGGGAGTCCTCTTCGGCGATGATGTACAAAAACTCTTTGAAATTGCAAAACAAGAGGGATTTGCACTCCCTGCGGTCAATGTAGTCAACACAGATTCCATCAATGGTGTCCTCGAAGCGGCTAAACTGGTCAATTCACCGGTAATTATTCAGTTTTCTAACGGTGGGGCAAGCTATTTTGCCGGAAAAGGGCTTAGCAATGATGATGAAAAAGCAGCTATTGCCGGTGCAATCAGCGGAGCGATGCATGTTCACATGATGGCGGAGGCGTACGGTATTCCTGTCATCTTGCATACGGACCACGCTGCTCGCAAACTTCTTCCATGGATCGATGCGTTGCTTGATGCGGGTGAAAAACATTATGCGCAATACGGAAAACCGCTTTTTAGTTCCCACATGCTTGATTTGTCTGAAGAATCACTCGAAGAGAACGTTGAAACGTGTGTCGAGTACATGAAACGGATGGATAAAATCGGTATGACCCTCGAGATTGAGTTGGGTGTTACCGGCGGTGAAGAAGACGGTGTTGATAACTCCAACATCGATAACGCCCTCCTCTATACTCAACCCGAAGATGTTGCGTATGCGTTTGAGAAACTCAGCGCAGTAAGCAATCGATTCACAATTGCTGCATCATTCGGAAACGTTCACGGTGTCTATAAACCCGGTAACGTCGTCCTCACTCCGATCATTTTGGACAACTCACAAAAATACATCAAAGAAAATTTTGCAACCGCATCCGATAAACCAGTCAATTTCGTTTTCCACGGCGGTTCTGGTTCTACCCATGAAGAGATCCGAGAAGCGATCAGCTACGGTGTTATCAAAATGAACATCGATACCGATACCCAATGGGCAACATGGGAAGGGGTAAAAGATTACTACGAAAAATACAAAGATTATCTCCAAGGACAAATCGGAAATCCAGAAGGGGAAGAAAAGCCGAATAAAAAATACTATGACCCGCGTAAATGGCTCCGTGACGGACAAAAAACGTTGGTTAATCGTGTCAAAATAGCGTTTGAAGATTTGAACGCTATCGATAGAAACTAATCTTTATTTTCCCGCTTTCGCGGGAAAATCGATCTCCTCTTTTATCATGGAGTATCGTACGAAAGAGCCATATTGGCACATCCCAGAGACTCTTTTGCACGGCATGCTTGGGCATACAAGGTAGACGCTTTGTATTTGTTTTGAGCGATCCCCTCCCCTTTTTCATACATCATACCAAGATTCAAACACCCTTTTGCATTCCCTTGATCACACGAGAGGTTAAATGCACTCACCGCGTCTAAATACCGTTTTTGATCCAATGCCATTTTCCCATCACTCAATGCATCCGCAAAACAGACCGTTGCAGTTGATGCAATGATTAATCCTACTATTGTTTTCATGTGATTTTTCCTTTTTTTGTTACTGTTTTATGAAAAGTTGTTATGCCGATTAACGATTTCCCAAAGGCTCTCCTTTGATAGGATGTGCCGGTACTATACTTACCGAGCATGTCATCCCCGCACTGAGATTAAAACCTTCTGGAATCTCATCAATATGGATACGCACCGGTATACGCTGAGCCAACCGAACCCAAGTAAAAATCGGATTGACATTTGCCAGAAGTCTTCCATCTGTAACGTTGTCACGGTCACTGATTCCGCGAGCAATACTTTCAACATGTCCTTTGAGAACATACTTTGTTCCCAGCATCTTCATTTGAGCTTTATCTCCGATATGGATCAAAGAGAGTTTATGCTCTTCAAAATACCCATATACCCAGAATGATCCTTCCGTCACAAGTGCCATTCTCTTTTCACCTGCTTGAACATAATCACCCTTACGAAGGAGTAAGTTCGATACCCATCCATCATTCGGTGCACGAACGGCAGAGCGTTCTAAATCGAGTTTTGCGGTCTCAACCTGTGCCAAAGCCTCCTCATATTTTGCACGGGCAATTTGAGCATCATAGAGAGCATCATCACGTTCTTCACTTGATACCGTTTCCGCATCAGCACTGCTTCGGCGAGAGGATCGATGTTTTTTCATCTCATATTCGGCTTTTCGTGTCTGGGCAATCGCTTGAGCTTCTGTAAGAGCATGATGGAAACGCTCTTCATCGATTTGATAGAGCAATTCCCCTTTATGAACAAACTGGTTATCCACAACAGCAATACGGCTCACCAATCCACCGACATCAGGTGCCACCATTACGACATCAGCACGTACACGACCATCTCGGGTCCATGCGCTGTTCATATAGTTATCCCATAACATCAACCCAAAAAAAACCGCTAACGAAACAACCGCAAACGTAATCGCAAAACGGAGAAGTTTGACCCATTTGATATTTTTATTCATAAGACTTCCTTAGCGATAAATAAATAAACATGGAATCGTAAACAAGCAAACGAATATCGCCGTACGAAACAATCCGGGATGCCAAACATAGTTATAAAGCCCTCCATCCGCCATCAGGCGATCAATCAATATCTGCACAACTGCAGCAATTACAAAAATAGGGAGTAATGTCGGCATTTGAATACCAAAAAGTGTAATATCTAACGGCATGACTCCTCCTTGAGAAGCGGAAAGGTCGTCGAGTTAAAAACAATCGTCCGAATCAAAGCAAATTCGATGATGAGCGTTTCATAGCGTCTTCGCTGCCCTTTCTCCTCTGGAAATGTACCTCGACGCAACACCATGAGCGCGGCATCCAAACGTTCCAAAAGCGTTTCACGGTATATCTGGGATGGTGATTCAAAAAAATGCTTTATCGATTCCAAAGCCATGGTGAAATGAATCGAATGAAAATCTTCCTGAAGCCGTTTGAGGCTTCGGCGGATGGTTAAAATTGCACGTCCGATTTCAAGCGTCGCCAAAAGCCACTCAAAAACCAAACGGCTTGAACGCATATTGAGCCGTCCCTGTGTCGAAAACTGTTGGACCAAATCTCGACCTGTACTCTCCAAAGCGCTTCGTTCAATGTTTAATGCTCCATCACAAGCACTCACAATTTGCTGTCGAAGAATTTTTGAAACCCGTTGCTGTGTCAGTGAACACGACCAAAAATTGACCAGCAAATAGGCCATCCCACCAAAAATCACCCCTATCAATGCGGCCAAAGAGCTTTCCAAAAACTTGGTCGGTTCAATCTTGTAATACGGATCAAGTGCACATTGGCTCATAAACATAAATACAAATCCAAAAGAAAAAATGGGAAGTTTCGGACGAGTTGTCATCCAACCGACAAATCCCAAGGTAGGGGCTAGGACAATTCCCAATGTCAACAGGTCTGATGTATAGGCAGGGATAACATAAAAATCATACACTGCCGCAAATACGAGGGCTAGAACAGACCCTTTGAAAAAATCTTTGACCCCGTCAATCGGGCTTGGCAATGTTCCCAGCAACAATCCGATAACAACTGCCATCGTAATCGTGAGTGTCGCATACGGCCATGCCGTCCATATCCAAAACATCATCGTAAAAAGCAATACTCCGCTTCCTCGAAGAGCTGCCAATGCGACCAAAACATTATCGGTATGGGTAGAAAAACGGACGTATCGGCTCAACTCTTTGGACGCCGCCCCCGATAAGCGATGTTTTAACAAGGAAAGATACGTCGCACAATGGTTATGCAACTCATTCAAAAGCCGTATAATCAGATACGCTGCCGAGATATAGAGATCATTTTCTTTATAATGACTATGCTCTGATTCAAAGCGATTTTGAACCTCCTGTTTTGCTTTTCCAAGCTCTCCAATCATACGACTCAAATCCTCCGGATTGACCGCACCCTCAGGCCGTGTTTCTAATGCCGTTACAATTGGGGCATATAGATATTCCAATGCATCCATAAGCTCGGTTTTCTCAATCGGTGCAACTATACTTTTGAGTGAATGATAAGTTGTAGAGAGATTCATATATTCATGATTTAAATGACTGTAATGCTGCCGCTCTTTTTGATCGCTTCCGCTCTCAAAACTGCTATTGATCCGAACGGCATTGAGACCGACTACACCGCTTGAAAAGCGGGATACTGCAGGGTTACTCTCATCGAATGGAGCAAATACTGCGCGTGAATCCGCCAAAGTTGAGAGGACGTTATGAAACCGTTCCTGCTCGCTGGAAATCAAAGAGTCCAACAGACGGCGAGGAAAAATGATATCGCTAATCACCGTCGCACTCATAATACCGACAACCACTTCGGAAAAACGCGAAACCGCTATATCAAATACCTCTAAGGGAGTTTCAATGACGGGTAAAGCGACTATGCACAATGTGTATCCTGCCAGTACAAATCCATAAAACTGAAAATTACGGTATTTGAATCCTGCAGCAGTGGTGAAACCAATCCAAAGAGCAAAAAAAGCAATAAACCAAATCGGATCTTGAGAAAACATCCCTATAATAACAAGTGACATCCCTATACCGGCGATCGTCCCCAAAACACGATAATAGCTTTTTGAAAATACCAATCCGCTCTGAGGCTGCATAACAATAAATACGGTAAAAATAGCTGTCCGTGGATCTGGCAAATTGAGTTTCATCGAAATCCATAGCGCCAAAAGAGCCGCAATGATCACTTTGACCATGTAGATCAATACCGGCGCGTCAATTCTGATCCACTCATGGAACGTATGCGCCCACGGGAGGGTTCGTATGAAGTTCATATTTTGGCTAGTGAGTAGCATTGCTATCCTCACGGTATCCGCCACCGAGTGCTTTGATCAAATTGATACGCAGAAGCGTTTTGGTTTCGCGTATCGATAGAGCATCTATATCCGCTTCTTTGACCAGCATTTGTGCCGAAAGATAAGGAAGTTTATGCCTTAACCCTTGAAGGAGTTTTTTTCTCTCTATCTCTTGATTTGATTCTTTTGCTTGCACTTCACGCTGATGAAACCGCTGCTGTTCATCTATCAAATTGGATTGTTTCAACAACATCACAACTTCATTCGCTGCTTTGATGAGTGCATTGTTATACTCAAAAACAGAGGCATTATAATCGCTGACACTGTTTTGAAGTCGGGCATCTCTCTCCCCGCCATCAAAAAGCGGAAGCGACAAAGCAACTCCAAGCGATGGGGTATAAGAGGAGTGATCAATCAGTTTGGAAAAACTAAATGATGTAAATCCGAATGCACCGGAGAGGCTGATATTGGGATAATAGTGCGTTTTTGATTCTTCGATCGTAAAATTTTTACTCAAAACCGTATATTTAGCCAATGTAATATCCGGACGATGTGCCAAAAGATTCAATACCACCTCTTTAGGAACAGGCAATGATTCTACTGAAGTGATGTTGGGCCGGTTCAGAGCATCGCAATAAGAGGGGAGAAATCCTCCCAAAATACATAACGCCTCTTTTTTTCCTTCAATCGATCGTTTGAGTTCCTCCTTACGTTGTTGAATCCGATAAAGTGCACTCTTGTTATCATTGATTGCGATACCGTCAATCAATCCCAGATGGTATTGCCGTTCAATAATGGCACGCTTTTGGTAGATTATCTCTTCGATTTCACTCAATCGATCAAGTTTTTCTTCATCATAATCCCATGATACGTAGAGTTCAACGATCCCGCTCGTTAAGGCGAGCTTTGCCGATTCAATAGAAGCACGCTGAGCCAAAGCCGAATTCAATGCGGCAGAAGCACGAGAACGTCTCGCATCCCAAAAATCAAAATCATAATCCAAGATCAGTTGAGGCATATACTGATTATTAGTACTCCCTCCCAACGGTGCAGGAAAAATATGATTTTCACTGAAACGTTCCCGAACAACACTCGCATCGGCAGTGATATGAGGAACATTACGTGATTCGATCGAAGCGATAATTGCATTGGCTTGAGTGTAACGAGCTTGCATTGCCTGTAGTGTAGGTGATTTGAGCAATGCGTCTTCCACAATACGGTTCAATTGGGTATCACCCAGACTTCGCCACCACTCACGATCAAGTGCAGAGTTACCGTATTCTACCAACCCTGTTATTTTGTCAAATTCAGCGTTCACAAGTGCATTGTCCATAGGAGCCGCTTTTTGCATTACGGGTACACATCCTGCTAAAAGAACCGACGCAGTGCACGCAATCAAAAAGTTTCGAAAATCCATCATGTTATTCTTGTGTAAAATTTTCGGGATTGTAGAGCAGGCGAGCTTAAATAGTTATTATGATAACTATTATATATATAATTATATTTTGGCTATATTTTTTGGATTTAAACCAAGCACGTTTTCTAAATTACAGGATAAGGGATTTTCTAAATTATGGAGATTGATATTCCCGTATTATCGGGAACATCATACGTATAGAGAGAATTATTTTGCGTAAATAATTTTTGCTTTTTCACGAAGATTGGACATCTTTTTTTCCATCGTTGCTTTGAACTTATCCATTTTCAAACGTTGTTCAATGAAATTTTTGACCTCATCAAATCCAAGTTTTTTTGCTGCTTTTTTATCTTCGATGTAAATTACATGGAATCCGAATTGACTTTGTACCGGAGCCGACGAGATTGTCCCCTCTTTCATCGCAAATGCAGCATCATTAAATGACGGTACCATTTGTCCGCGAGGGAAATAGCCAAGGTCGCCCCCTTTTGCAGCACTCGGTCCGGTCGATTTTGATTTAGCTTGTGCAATAAATTCATTTTTGAGTTTATCTCCGCTAAGCCCTTTCAAACCTTTGATAATCGCTTGTGCTTCCGCTTCACTTTTTACCAAGATGTGACGTGCACGAATTTTCTCTTTATCAACAAACTCATCCGGATTGGCATCATAATAAGCTTTCACCTCTTTAGCATCCACTTTGATTGCTTCAAACTGCTGCTGTTCCCACACTTTTGCGGCAAGTTGAACTTTTAATCGACTAACAAGTGCTTCAAGTTCTTGCTTATACTCTTTCGTGTCCAAAACACCGGTTCGTTGAGCATCATCGTATACAAGTTCTTGTGCGATCATCCCTTCGATAATTCGTTGGCGCAATTCATTTTGTTTATCGGCCGGAAGGGTATCAAAACGTCCTTGCGTCCCTTCCATCAATACTTTATTAACTTCATCCGAGGTAATCTCATCACCATTAACCGTTGCTAAAACAGCTGCAGATGCGCTAGTAGCACTCAACAATAAACCTAAAATCCAAGCGGCATAATATCGCTTCATTGCTATCCTTGTGTTTCCCCTCTTTCCAAGGGGAATTTTGATCTCGGCATTATAATACATTTGAGAGTATAGTATGCAAAAAACAATCAATATTAAACAAAATTTCCTTGCCGCTTCTGTTGTGCGATTTTTAAATACCGCTGCATCGTTTGCAAAAGGAAATGTTTATCGATCGGTTTGGCCAGATGGGCATCCAATCCCGCAGCAACAATTCGCTCCCGGTCTCCGATCAATGCATGTGCAGTAAGAGCGATTACAGGGACATAGCCTCGTGAATCACGTTTGTCAATCTCTTTGATCAAACGATTTGCCATCAGTCCGTCCATCACCGGCATATCGATATCCATCAATACCAAATCAAATTTCTCTTTGAGATACGCGTCAACCGCTTTTTGGCCGTTATCCACCGCTACAACTCGGAAATGTTCTTGCAACAATATGGTTTCCAAGAGTTTGAGATTGATCAGGTTGTCTTCCGCAATTAAAATTTTCAGATTCTCTGTCGCAGGAATACTCTGTATTTCAGGAGAGTGTGAAATATACTCTTTTGGCATCGTATTCCAAACAACGGCCAATGTTTTATGCAACGAGCTCGGCAAAATCGGCAATGTTACAATGGATGCAACGGAGGTAATGATTGCATCCGCTTTGTCCCCATAATTTTGTTTCATGATAGGGACAATCTGCAGATGCGGATAGGTCATTTTTAATGCCTCGACCTGTGCTTTTGCCAAATGAGGAACATCCAGAAACAAAACATCCCGTTCCTGCAATGCACTCCCGATCAGATCATGAATCACTTTTCCATCTACATGAAAAAGTTCCAAATATTTATAGAGCAATGCACCTTGTGTCGTTAGTTGATGTTCCGATGTGTAGATTGCAGCACGGGTCCCTTCAACAAAGTCATAAACGCCCTCTTCATTGACTTGATGGGTAATTCGAAACGAAAAACGAGACCCTTTCCCACTCTCGGATGCCAGCATCAAATGAGAATCCATCATATCAACATATTTATGGCTCAGACTCAACCCGATTCCCAATCCGTCTTTCCCTTTACGCTGATTTTCCCATGCGGAGGCAAACGGCCGAAGCAACGTTTTAACCCGTTCATGCTCGATTCCGATCCCCGTATCGCTCACCGCATATTCAACTTCGACAAAATTTCCCTCTTCCTTGACGATTAGAATTTCGACAAGAACACTTCCCCCCTCTTCGGTAAACTTGAGCGCGTTTTGTATGAGATTACGCATGATGGCAAGAATTTTGTCTTGATCTCCGATAATTGTTTTTGGCAAATGCGGATCCATTAAAAACATCAATCGGATATCTTTGGAGCGGGCGAAATCGCAAAACTGCATTGAAAAATTTTCATACACTTCCAGTGGATTAAAAAGCTCGAAATTCGTATGAACACTTCCACTCTCGACTTGCATCAACTCTAAGAGATTTTCAATATTGCGCATCATAGAGTGGGCACTTCGACTGCTCATTTCAACGTATTCTTGCTGCCACGAACTCAAAGGGGAACTTTTTAATAAATCACTAAATCCGATAATAGCGTTCATCGGCGTCCGAAATTCATGTGAGATATTGGTTAAAAATTTGTTTTTGAAATTTTCAAAATAGCGTTCGGCGGCACGAGCACGTTCAATCACCGAAGTATCCCGAAAAACCACTCCGACAATCGGTTCCTCATCTAATACGAATACTTCGGATTTAACTGCGACATCATACTCAAGGGAGTGGGTACGAACTTTCCCCCGATATTGTCCCGATTTTGAAAGAAGATACGATAAATTGACCCCTTGCGGATCAAACCACTCTTCAACCCTCGCGATATCCTCGAGCACTCCAACATCTAACAACTCTAACAATGGTTCGTTACAAGCAACAATATGACCTGATAGATCGGTATAAATCATAGGGTCAGAGTGTAGATTGGCACACGATGTCATCAGTTCAATGTGCGAAGCATGTTCATCGATAAAACTTTCTCTATAAATCATCCCTTCTCCTTATATCCGAACATGTAAATATTTTTGCAATACATACTCAAGCTTTTCACGGGTCAGAGGTTTAGAGAGATAATCATCCAAACCGCGTTCCAAAATATATTCGCGATCTCCTTCCATCGCCAATGCCGTTAATGCGATAATCGGCATCCGTTTTGTTGCACGATCTTCGGATTTGATCTCTTGCGTTGCTAAAATACCATCTTTGATCGGCATATCGATATCCATAAAAACGATATCAAATGTTTTTTCTCGGCACATTTCAACCGCTTCATCCCCATTGGAAACGGCCACCACAGAGATACCGTATTCTTTGAGCAATAATTTGATGAGCCGCTGGTTGATCAGATTGTCCTCTACTACCAAAGCATTTACACCTCGCTGTATTTGCGGTGCGGTAGATACAATAACATGCGGCAAGTTGAAGATTTCGCTTAAATGTTTTAATAGCGTGCTGGGGAGCAAAGGTTTTGCGAGCGGAAAGTCGATCAGATGAAGCATTTTTGCCTGAAGCCGTTCTTGCTCATCCATCAGCAAGATAGTTTTACAACTGCGTTTTATGCTCGCGAGGGTCATTGTCCAATCACTTTTATCCTGAGAACCGATGAAATAAACCGCTTCGGTATCATTAAAAATAGTTTCATCGATCGTTTGCATTTTTGTCACATTGACACCGAAACTACGCAGGTAATTGGTCAAATGATTTGCATCGTCCAATTTTTTCTCATCCACTAAAACCACTTTCACACTGTGTGCATTAATCATTTTCATCGCTTGATCTGATGAACCTTCAAGATTCATCGCGAAACTAAATGTCGATCCTTTGGTCTCTTCACTCGTGATCTTGAGTTCGCCTCCCATCAAAGAGATCAAGCCATGGGAAAGACTCAGTCCAATTCCCAAGCGATTATCCGCATGATCTCCGGAGACAAAGGGGCGAGTAATGTTGATGAGTTCTGATTTGCTGATCCCTTTGCCGGTATCTTTGATGGTAAATCCGATCGTACATGTCCCCGACGTATTGCGCTTCAAAAGTTTACTCTCGACATAAATACGTCCGCCGCTTGGGGTAAATTTCAGAGCATTATTGTATAGGTTATTGATCACTTGCTTGATTTTACGGACATCTCCGGTGATGTATGTGGGGAGTTTCGGATCGATAAAAAACTGAACTTTTACCCCTTTATCCAGTGCCATAGGGAGAATTTCGGATACCAATTCCTCCATCTCGGCAACAATATTGAATTCATTATTATTGACATGCAATCTACCGTTTTGCATCTGCGCCAAGTCGAGAAGATTTTCGATATTGGACATCAGATTACGGGCTGATCCTTGTACCGAATGGATATATTCAAGCTGTGTTTCATTGGGAGAGGTTTTCGAAAGTAAATCGACAAACCCTAAAATACCGTTCATCGGAGTACGGAATTCATGACCTATATTGGCTAAAAACTTACTTTTAAGCTGCTCAACCTTCAGCACTTCTTCTTTTAAATCTACCAATTTGCTTTGATCTTCCAGACGAAGAAGATAGAGATCTTTTCCCCCCTCTTGCAATAGGGTTGCGGTTGCAATCATCCTATGCGTTTTGCCCGATGCATCCACAATCCCGATTCCGTATCCGCCGGGGCAATGGGTTCGGATATAATCTAACCAGCTTTTATCAAATTCGGTAAAAACTTCCTCATCTTCATGATCGAACAATTCACGAATACTTTCATAGTTATGTCGGAGTTGTTCGATATTTTGAAGAGGAACAAGATCAAAAAAAGCTTTATTCGCACCAATCCATCCGTGATCTTTTGTAAAAAAAAGTATCGGATCGGCGTCCGTATCAAGGACTTTGTAAAAAAGTTCTTTATTTATCGTTTGATCATTTTCAACTGAAAAATGGTGTTTATTGCTTCCAAAAAGGGAACTTATAAATCCGAATACTCCCAATTTTTCCCCTTAAAATAACGATTTTATACAGAAATGGCTTATTGTAACACAAAAATTATCGGATAGCATTTTAAATGCTACAATACGCAAAAACGAACGGAATGCATAATGGTTAAAAAAGCAACGAAAAAAGAGATCGACTCCATAAAAAGTGCTTTTTTAACCCATTATAATAACGCCGTTACTGAATTGAACTACCGCAATGTGTATGAGCTCGTTATAGCCGTAGCCCTTTCTGCGCAATGTACCGACAAACGGGTGAATCTTATCACACCCGCTTTGTTTGAAGCGTACCCTACACCCTACGCTCTTGCCAAGGCCAATATCGAACATGTAAAATCTCTGATCCAAAGCTGCTCATTTTTCAACAACAAAGCGATTAATCTCCTGGCTATGGCAAAACGGGTAGTCGAAATTTACGGAGGAGAGATACCGCTTGATGAAAAAGAGCTTGTTACCTTAGCGGGGGTAGGACAAAAAACAGCGCATGTCGTTTTGATCGAATACACCGGCGCCAATTTGATGGCCGTCGATACACACGTCTTTCGGGTAAGCCATCGATTAGGTCTGAGCGATGATCTCACCGCTATCGCAACCGAAGAGACATTGGTCAAAAAATTCAAATCCGATCTTCACCAACTTCATCAGGGAATGGTCCTCTTCGGTCGCTATATCTGCACCGCGAAAAACCCCAAATGCGATACAGAGTGTTTTTTATCTCAATTTTGTAAAAGCAAGGACGGGTTTAAACCCAGATAAGATACAATAATCAAATGAAACGATATTCACTATTACTTTTACTGCCGATCTTTTTTACGGGATGTGTTAATGAGCGTGGGGTAAGTCTAAAATATTACAATAATTGTGAAGAGTACTATGACGTACAAGGGTATTATCACAAAAAATGCGATAAAAATATTTTCGACTACGCAGATATTACCAACGCATTGGAGTCCAATCAAAACCCTACCCGAGGCAGCGTTCGCTAAGCCCTTATTTTATGGCGATGAATGTCGCAAAATTAGCCCAGCGGAAAAGGACTTCACATGTCTTGAACCCGCTGTTTTTTGCCATTAGAATGTTTTCATTCATCGTATAAGGGATCAATACATTTTCAAGCGCTTCGCGTTTTTGGACGATCTCATACTCGCTGTATCCCTGCACTTTTTTGAAATCATAATAGCAATCGATCAGCTCTTTATTGAGTTTCGGATCTTCACTGACCACTTTTTCGCTGAAAATAAAAACACCACCCTCATCTAACGCATCGCTAATCGTTCGAACTAACGTATCTCGGAGCATCGGACGGATAAACTGCAACGTATAATTGCTGACAATCACCTGCGCCTTTTCATAGGGAAACGATAAAATATCCCCTTCGTACAGTTCAATTCCCGATCCATAGGCCTCTATTTTTTTGCGGGCATGTTCAATCATCGCAGCAGAGTTATCGATTCCGATGAGACGGATAGCCGATCTCTCATCAATCGATCGTTCGATTTCCAGCAGTAATGATGCCGTAGAGCATCCAAGGTCATAAACGATCCCCCCCTTTTCTAAAGCATTGAGTGCGAATCGTCGTGTCAGCGACTGCGACTCTTTGTAAAAAGGGACAGACCGAATCAGCATATCGTCAAATACGGCAGCCACATCGGCATCAAATTCAAATTGTTTGGAGATCGGTTTCGTAAAAAGTGTATCGGTTTTCATAAAAGATATTGTAGCGTAAAGAGAAAAGGTTTTGAGGGACACCTTTGATGACGAAACAAAATGGCGGTATCCCTCAGCCGCATCAAAAGCAATTTTCAGTCCACTCCTTAAAAAAGGGTGGGAATTGCACTCTCTTCACTTTTTTTTGCTTTTGCAGGCTGAGATTTTGTCTCTCCGAAAAACGTAATCTCATTTTCTCTCAAAATACGGATGATATTCGTTGTTCCGGGGGTGCCGATAGGGTATCCCGCCGTGAAAATATAGGTATTGTTTTTGTCGATAATATTGCGCTTCAATCCGCTTTGGATAATATCGCTGAGCATATCTTCAATACGCCCTTTTTTGATCAGATACGCCGGTACCACGCCCCACGCCAAAGTAAGGAGCCGTGCAACTCTCTCTTCATGCGTCGCAGCGTAAATGGTCATTTTCGGACGGTATCGAGAGAGTTTTTTCGCAGATTGACCAGAAGACGTCATGGCAATAATTCCCTCAGCATCAAGCGAATCTCCCAGACGTACCGCAGATTCATTCACCATATCCATAGCATCATCGTATCCAAAGTTGAATTTTTCATACGGATATATCTCTTCGATAGAGCGAATCGTATTTACCATGGTCTCTACGACCAATACCGGATTATGCCCAATCGCACTCTCTTCTGAGAGCATCACGGCATCCGTTCCATCCAATACGGCATTTGCTACATCGCTGATCTCTGCACGCGTGGCAGATTCCTTTTCGGTCATAGACAACAGCATTTGCGTCGCGGTAATCACCGGTTTGGAATGGGAATTTGCTTTATCAATCAACATTTTTTGAATCGTAGGAACGCGATAATAAGGGACTTCAATTCCCAAATCACCTCGCGCAACCATTAAACCGTCCGAATGACGCAAAATTTCATCAATATTTTCTACTGCATCAAACTTCTCAATTTTAGCTATCAATTGCACATCGCCGCCGTACGATTGAACCACTTCACGTGCATGCATCATATCCTGTGCATTTTGAACAAATGAAATCGCCATAAAATCTATGCCGTTTTCAACGCCCCATTTCATATCGGCTTTGTCTTTTTCCGTTAAAATCTCAATATCTAAGCGGGTATTAGGAAAATTAATCCCTTTGTTTGAAGAGAGCTTCCCTTTATTCTCAATAACCGCCCGAATATACTGCACATTCATATCAACGATTCGCGCACGAATCAATCCATCATACAAATAAATTGAATCCGAAATATTTAACTTCCGTAAAATTTCAGGCTGATTGATCGAAAGTCGATAATGATTTTCCCCGATCTTTTCGCCCACACAACTCTCATAATAAAAATCGATCAAATCCCCATATTCGAGATTAAACTCTTCGTTGAGTTTTCCCACACGGATTTTAGGACCGCTGATATCTTGCATCACACCGACGATCAATCCCGTTTGACGCATGGCCGCACGGATATTGGCTAAGACTTGCGAATGATATTCGTGCGTCCCGTGAGAAAAATTGAGACGAAAGACATTCACCCCTGCTTGAATCAAATTTGCAAGAGTTTCCACATTATCCGATGCAGGACCGACGGTTGCTAAAATTTTAGTCCGTTTTTGCATACTGCGTATCCCCATATATTTAAATTTTGGAAATGGTAACACACTTTAATCTCATAATTAACACACAAACAGGGAAGTTTTAACCACTCTTAGGTTTTTTAGACTACAATAGAATTATTCATCAAAAAAGGGTCCAACTCGCTCATGAGCAAAAAAGCGATTCATACTGACATTGTTCTTATTGATATCGTCGATTTTTCCCGTTTGGGGATGGATATGCAGTTGGAAATCATCTCCTATCTCTCATTGACCTATAAAAAGATGATCCAAAAAATGCTCAAAGCCTCCGGTATACCTATGGAGAAAATGGTGCAAGGGATGATTCCGACAGGAGATGGTTTTTATTGCATATTGCACCCATCATTACGTGGATTTGGACCTATTCTTGGACTATCATTTCTCCATTTTTCCGATTTTATTGCCAAAGAATACCCTTATTTCAAGGGGATTCGTGTCGGAGTCCATACCGGAAAAGTACACCGTTTCGAAGATATTTTGGGACATGAAAACTTTATCGGAGACGGTTTGAACGAATGTGCCCGCTACATTGAAAATAAAAATCTAGCCAATAACAATACGGTGATTATTTCGGATAAAGCCTTCGCATCCTTGGAAACCTTTCTAGAAGCACATAGTGATTACCGTCAACTGTTGGCTCAATGCGAGTTTCGCCATAGTTCCATCCACTCTTTTGAAGACAAACATCACATTACCCACCACGGGTATCTGATTTGGATGAGAAAAGGGGGAATCATCCCTCCACCGCGTCCGACATGGCTCACACCTCCTAAAAAATCGTAATCAGAAAAGCTTTTTTTAGATAAGATAACAACCACACTATCCTTAAGGAGGATGTATGCGTTTTACGGTTGATGAATACGCTAAAACTTTTAAAATGTCCAAAGAGATGATCCAAAATAAACTCCGGACAAAACGGCTTAACTATATTATAGAAGGCGGTGTTACCTATATCATCGTTCCTCGAAGCTCTTTGGATGAAGAAAAACACCGTGAACTGACTCAAACCGCCAAAACTTCACTCTCTGCTCCGGCTCCTCAAAAAACAACGGTCGGGATGATTATCGCCCTCTATCAAAAAGAGAATCAGCAGCTGAAACTCAAAATCAAAGAGCTCGAAGCGAAAATCGATCGTTTGGTCAACGACAAAGAACAAATGCTCATTGCCGAACGCGAACGTATCGAAGAGATATATACCGCCAAAGACGAGCAGCTCAAAAACTTCTTTGAAGTGATTAATACCAAACTCCTCTTATCCCATGAGAATAAAGTACACGACGTCGATATCTCAGCGACCCCAATAACCGCCGCACCTCAACCTTCTAGCGGAGGAGTTATTGAACTCAAACGCTACCTTAAATTTATCGGAATGGGTTCAGACGAACGTAAAGCCGTCAAACGACGCTTTGAACTCGCTTACGGGAGCGATGTCCGTGTTATTCAAAAAGAAGGGGAATTTTACGTCGATCTGTCTCGCTACGATTACACCGATTTTCTTTCCTAACGCATAAGAGGGGTTTCCCCTCTTTCCAATCTTATCCTCCTCGTTACATTTCTTTTTTTCAATCCCATCTTATTGATATTTTACATTTCACCCACTTCATTTGAGCCATTTCCGTAAATTTTCTAGACAAATCTTAATACGGTTTTCTGTATATTATAAACATTTTAATTTGTTTTATAGTTGGAATAATTCTTGCTATGACGATTAATGTGTTTATTCAATACGCATATATGATATTTATACATATTTTTAAGTATATTTTATACGTTTTAATGTTTATTTTAAGAAAAGGATATTACAATGGAGCGATGGAAATGAGTGATCTTTTTAATCTTCTTCACAATGCGGTGGAGGCACAACGCAACGGGAAGAAGATATCCCAAAAAGATATGGCTCAAGAACTGGGTATCTCCATGCGAACGTATCAGGACTGGCGGCTAGGCAATGCTAAACCCCAAGCGGCAAAAGCGGTTCTTGAAATGCTAGGGATGCTTGAAGATGATGAAATTATTCGCGTCGTACGCAAAATTAATAAATTAGGACAAACATCATGAGCAGTTTGAGTGAACAAGAGCGCATCGGTTTAGAGGAAGTTTTTTTATCCATATCTCCATCTCGAGGTTTCTTTGAAAAATGGTCGTTATGGGGCAAAACCTTAGTACCTAAAAAAACATCTTCATTATCGCCGCTCTCACGTCATTCAAAGAATTGGCTAAAAAACGGTCTAAAAAACCACAAAATAACCAAACTATTCACTAAAATCGAAAAAAAGAAGAAAAATTTAAGGTAAGAGATATTAAAGTATTCGCGGCTAAAACATTTCACTTCGCTATACACAATAAGTGCGGAGATTCTGAGTGTTATTCGCATATCTAAATTAAGGGCAATAAATGAATAAAGCACAATTCGTAGAATTGGTTCAAAAAAGTGGTAGTTACAAAACTAAAGTTGAAGCTGAAACGGCTATCAAAGCTTTCACTGAAGCGGTAACTGCAGCTCTTGTACAAAAAGAAGAAGTGTCATTGGTAGGATTCGGAAGCTTTTCATCTTCTCTTCAAAAAGGGAAAAGCGGTAAAGTTCCAGGTACAAACAAAACTTACAGCACACAAGACAAAATGGTTCCTAAATTCAAACCAGGCAAAAGTCTTAAAGACAGCGTAGAAGCTGGTAAATAAATACCCTTAATATGCCGAGGAATTCCCCTCGGCTTATTCCTCTATTTCTTCATAGTTTATTTTGTTTTCTCTCTTAGGATGAAATTTCGTTATAATTTTCAATAACACATTTTCACTTTACTCAGGGATGAACGTGATTTCCTCTTTTTTAAACCTCTTTAAACGTCAATCCTCTCTATCTAAACCAAACAGTACATTTGATTCTCAGTACCAAATCAACCAGTTACAACGTATTGCAGCGCTTGAAAATGCATTCTTGTTTGACAACTTTCCCCTTTATTATCGGGATCGAAAAATACTTATTCCTCTTCTCTTCTTTTCAGAAGACCGCGGAATTTATTTTGCCGAAAAATTGGAATGGGATTTTGAGATGCTTCAAGGAGCACATGCTGAACCCTTTACCCAGCAAAGTAAAACCCCATCAACAACGTATCTAAACGCTATCGAATCTGCCATTCGACAAAAACTTGAAGATGTTCTCTCTTTCGATGCCACACCATGCAACCGATTTCTTTGGTTCAACAGACTCAAAGAAGAAGAGTTTGATTCACTTGATCCGTCATTTCACGAACTCCTCCCCAAAGAAAAACTGATCTTCTCTGATTCTTCGGATGAATCGATTCTCTATAAATTAAATACTTTGGCACCTTTATCCGATCTTCGCTATGAATATCATAAAATCATTGGTTCTCTTCAATCACATACCCTTATTCTCCCCTCACAAGAATACCCTTATGGACAATTGCTCTCAGAAGAGCAACAAAATTTCCTTGAATCGGATTTCAACGATATCGTTACAACCCTTTTTGGTGAACATAACAGCGGAAAAAGCACGCTAATCGTTCGTAAAGCACTGTTACTTCTATTGCAAAATCCTGAAAACAACATCCTTATTATCACCCCAACAATCGTCGGCGGTGAAATCCTGCGCAATGAGCTCATATCCATCCTAGAATACAGCGCACTTAAAATCGAGCACTCTTCATTACGATTTTATACCCCTAATGATGCTGAAAAAATTGAAGAAACCGAGTATTTTAAGGCGGCAACCGCCATTTTATGTGACGATTCCCATTTGATCAGCAAACATACTGTTGATTCTTTGATTCAACACAAAGAAGATCGTTGGCTTCTTCTTTCCATGTATAACAACTATGTCCCGATCAGCGGTTCATCCTTTATCCTCTATAACCATTATCAAAAAAACATACCTGTCAAAAAAGTCACTACCACGATCAAAAATACCCTTATGACTTTGCTCGTTGAACTCCGTTCCCTTATGCCAAGCACAGCTAAAGACAACATCATGATTATTCTCTCTGATTATTCCCAACTAGAAAGATACAAAGAGAGTATTGATGAATATTTTGGATTAAATACTCGTATCATCAAAGAAGATTTCAGCTTGCAATACCAAAGCTTGGACACAATCCTTTTAACTATGTCTGAGTTCACCTACGGCTTGCATTTCCCTCATGTTTTTTTGATTGTACCCGAAGAAGAGGAGAATTATACCTATGCACTAAGCCGTGCATCAGAAAGTGCGACTATAATCTCTTTTTCAAATCTTTCAGAGGAATAACTCCTCATGAACACCATAGACACAGGAGTCTGAATGCGTTTAATTATCACCTTTTTGTTTGCGGCAGCACTTTCCTTTGCCGCTTCCCACCCAAAAGTTCTCCTTCAAACGACACAGGGAGATATCACTTTAGAGCTGTATGAAGACGTAGCCCCTTTAGCGGTAGAAAACTTTACAGGGCATGTAAAAAACGGCTACTACAACGGTTTAACTTTTCATCGAATTATCAAAAACTTTATGGTTCAAGGCGGTGATCCAACCGGTACCGGTGCAGGTGGCGAATCTATCTGGAAAAAGCCTTTTAAAGATGAATTTAAATCCGGAGTGGTATTCGATAAAGCCGGTATTTTAGCGATGGCAAATGCAGGACCAAAAACGAATGGAAGCCAATTCTTCATCACAACTGCACCTACCCCTTGGCTCAATGGATATCATACAATCTTCGGTCGTGTTGTCGGCGGAATGGATGTATTAAGCAAACTTAACAATGTTCAGACCAATGGTCAATACGGAGGAGACAAACCTCTTCAAACACAAAAAATCATCAAAGCGACTCTTCTCCCCTAAGCCCCTTATCTTTTGTCCGTCAAAGTCTCTTCAAAGAGACAAACGGGCATAATGTAATAATTCCGTAACCTTTTTGTAATGGTTTCGTAATATTATTCCACTTCATATTTTTAACTTTAGGAAATGCCATGTCTGTACTTTGGGAAGCACTTAATAATATTGATGCAATTACCCTCGGTTTGTTGCTACTCTCTTTAGGGATTGCCCTATTTTATGAGATGATCAACGGATTTCATGATACTGCAAATGCCGTATCTATGATCATTTATACCAATTCTTTGAAACCAGGTCACTCTGTTTTGATGGCAGGGGTCATGAACTTTTTTGGTGTTATGCTCGGAGGGATCGGTGTTGCTTATACCATCGTCCATCTTCTTCCCTTGGATATCATTGTTTCCTCAAATCAGCACGCTACCTTGGTTATGATTTATTCATTGCTTATTTCAGCCGTTATTTGGAACTTCGGAACATGGTATTTCGGTATTCCGGTATCAAGTTCACATTCGCTTATCGGATCACTTATCGGGGTCAGTATCGCATTTAGTATGATGCACGGCTTTGATTTTTCACAAAGTGTTAACTGGTCTGCTGTATACAAAGTTTTGACGGCGCTGGCACTCTCACCGATTGTAGGTTTCGGATTTGCCTATTTGATGATGAAAGCGGCACGAAAATTTATTACAAACCCTAAATTTTATAAATCACCTGAAGATGAGACAAAACGCAGACGTCCAAACTTTTGGATGCGTATGGGTATTATCGCTACAGGTGCCGGTGTCAGTTTTGCGCACGGTTCGAATGACGGACAAAAAGGGATGGGTTTGATCATGATCATTTTGATCGGTCTTCTCCCTACCTACTATGCGTTGGATATGAGTTCTCATGAATATAAAATCAAACAAACACATGACAGTGCGGTAAATCTTTCGAATTTTTATTCTGAAAACAATGCGACATTAAACCAATTGGTAACCGATAAACATCTCACTAGCGCTTTAAAGGTTAAAAATACGATTGCTGAATGTGATGTGAATCAAGTTCAACAAACCACCACGCTCATTGCCGAAAAATTTGACGGTGTGAAATCGTATTCAGAACTTTCTCCGACAGATCGTTGGAATGTGCACACCGCTATTTTGTGTACTGACAATTTTTTCAGCCAAGTTGAAAAATCTGTCGATAAAGATAAATCCGATTATGTTGCAAGTCAGCGTAAAACACTCGTTAACGCTTCAGAATATATACCGTATTGGGTTATCATTGCCGTTGCATTGGCTATCAGTATCGGGACAATGATCGGATATAAAAGAATCGTACATACCATCGGTGAAAAGATTGGTACGAACCCTATCAATTATATGCAAGGGACGATTTCACAAGCGATCGCGATGATTACTATTTTGCTCTCAAACTTTGCCCATGCACCTGTTAGTACGACCCATATCGTTTCAAGTTCGGTTGCTGGTTCAATGGTAGCAGAACCTGACGGCGGTGTTCAAAAAGGGATGATTAAAACCATTTTGCTTTCGTGGATTTTTACATTGCCGATTACAGCATTGATGAGTGCCGGAATTTATTACTGCCTCAGTTTTATTGCGAAATAAAGACTTAATACCTCTATTTTTTATAAAAAGCCGCCGTACAATCTCTTTGATAGTAGTTACGGCGGAATACGACCTCCGCTTTTAATCTCCTCGCTAAATTCCTAATACTCTCTTCTCTCAAGTAATTATAGGTTTTTGATTCCTTATCCCCTTCTAGAAAATTAAAAATCATTCCCTGCATCGACGCATGAAGACAACGCTCAATAAATAAAAAAGCTCCCTCTCGAGTCAGGATATTGAGTGCCCCGCTACACAGATAATACTCTGCTTCCGGCAACGGATCGCAGAGTATATCGCATTGCATGATGGTTTGTCCTGTCCGTATAGATGCTTCATGTACCATCATATCAAGCGAATCAAGACCAATATAGTTTTCTATTGATTTATCCCCTCTTTGGGTTATATAATGATACAAATCACCAAATCCGCATCCGGCATCAACAATGGATATGACGTTATTTGGCAATAACGAAAGAAGTTGATCAAATCGGATTTGTTGGGAATCTTGAGAGTGCCAATGGAGCCCTTGAGGCGTAAAGCCGTGTTCGATAATACCGGAAGCATAAAATCGGTAATTATCGATTCGGTTCATTATTTTTGCAATTTACTAAGAGCATCCAAAATATTGTTTTGTTTCGTTTGATCAAGCGGGGTATCGTTGGAGACGTACATATAAAACTCGACACGGCGATTTTTTGCACGGTTCTCTTCACTGATGTTTTCGGCTACCGGTTTCGCTGATCCGAATCCTGCGGTTGAAAGACGCTCAGGTGCAACACCGTTTTTAATCAACTCTCGCATAACCGTTTCAGCTCTTTTTGCAGAGAGTTCGATGTTGTCTTTGTACGGCGAACCTGCAGGAAGCTGCTGATTGTCGGTATAACCGCGAACCGATATATTGACGCTTGGAGGAAGTGAATTGATAATATCCGTTACCCGTCTCAAAAACAGATGGAGTTCTTCATTATCAATCGTTGCATTTGCTCCGCGGAACGGAACAGATGTAGGGAGTTTTAACAATACTCCATCCATACTCTGATCAAGAGGCCCTGCCCCCATTGAGACATTTTTCAAATCTTGTTGAATTTTTTTAACCGCATCAGAAACTGCTGTTGTCGTTGGAGTCGGCGGAGAACCAACCAAAACCGCTCCTCCATCTGATACTGGAACAGCCCCTTTTGGGTTGGCTGTTGCATCCGGTGTCGGTTTTGTCTCTGTGACCATGTTCACAACCGGTGTCATGGAGTCAGGAACAGGGGCATAATCGTAAATTTTAACAAACTCTTCTTTTAATGCTCTAACTTTCTCTTTATTAACGGATGCAATTGCATAAAGTGCAATAAAAAGTGCTAGGAGAAGACTAAAGAAGTCTGCCGTCGGAACCGCCCATTTTTCTGCAGGGGGACATTCAGGGCACTTTTTACATTTTTTCTTGGACATAGCTACTCTTTATTAATTAAACTGACTATGTTTTTCTTCAGCCGGTGAGAGGTAATTCAGTAATTTTGCTTCAAGTGTACGTGGATTATCTCCATGAACGATTCCTATTATTCCCGCTAACATTAATTTTTGTTCTTTAACAATATGATGCGCTTTTTTATTCAATTTATTCCCCATTGGCCCAAAGAGAACGTACGCACTAAAAATCCCCGTTACGGTCGCAGTAAATGCCCCTGCAATACCTTCAGCCATCTCTTTTGGATTATCCAATTTTTGAAGTGCAAGAATAAGTCCCAAAACAGCCCCGACAAGCCCAAGAACGGGAGAAGTCTCCCCTGCAAGAATCCAATAGTGGGCACACCCGTGATAGTAGTGCTCCGTCTCTTCGATAACAAGTTCAAGAGTCTCTTCAATCGTTTCGATTTCATTGCCATCAACCGCCATACTGAGTCCTTGTTTCAAAAACTCATTATCCAGTTGTGCTACTTTCGCTTCCAAAGACAAAAGACCATCACGACGTGCCATTGTTGATAATTCGATAATTTGATGAATGCGTTCATGAAGATTAACCGAAGATTTTTTAAAAATGATTGGAAGACTTTTGAAGGCACCTTTGATATGCTCACCGTCAGTACTAACCATTGATGCCAAGAGAGTCGTCGGCATAATAATAATAAGAGATGTAATATGAACAACGTGTACAGGGTTTCCACCCTCCATCAAGTCCCCGATAGAAATAGTAGTAATTGCCCCTAATATCCCTAAAACAACCGTTAAATCCACGTGACTCCTTCTCGTTTTGGCTCATTACGCTGCATCCTTGCAATTTGCCGTTTGGTATTGGTTTGATTGTACCTTATTTTTACTGAAAATCCGTGCTGAGCTTTTATTTTTTGTTAAAAGCAACATAGAGTATTTTAATCAAAAGCATCAAAAATATACCGCTACCCATACTTGCAACAATGAAAGAATAATATTCATCATGCGTTATAGCATTCGCACTGTATCCCAAAGTCGCAATCGCAACCGTAAACGTAAGTGGCATAGAGTCACTCAATGAGAACAATATCGTATTTTTGAGTCCCAAATACCCCCCATACGCAACCAAGGAACTGATAAGACGTATTCCGATAATAGCACTGGCGATGAACAAAGCCGACTGAAGAATTTTAACATCCGTAAATGCGTCAAGCGCAAGTGTAGAACCGACATGGATAAAAAAGATCGGAACCAAAAATCCAAAACCGAAAGAGGAAAGTTTTTCTGGCAACTCTGTTTTGTGTTTAAAATATGTCGCGATAAACATCCCCGCTAAAAATGCTCCCAAAACCACATCGATTTTCAGATAGAGCATCATCGCGATCATAATAAACATGAGTGCCATTGAAAAACGGACATCCTGATCTTTACTGTCTTCATGAGGCATAATCAATGTTTTTAGACCGGGATACCACCAAAATAGAATTCGGATCCCTCGGAAGAATAGGATAAATCCGATCAAGAAGAGAAATAATCCTCCCAAAACGAACACAAACTCTCGGTTAAAACCGTATTCAAGACCTCCACTGAGAATCGTCAATGCCATAATACTGACTAATTCTCCAATAATCCCGATATTCAAAGCCAACGCAAGCCACGGTTTCTTTTTACCATACTCTTTGACAAGTGCCATAAGCATTCCCAATGAAAAAATCGGAAAAGCGACAAGATAGACGGAACTGAGATCAAAATAGAGATACAACGTGAACGAACACCCGTACAGCATCGCAAAATACAGTACCGTACGACGAAGCAAGGAGGATTTTTCAAATCCGAACGCTTTGAGATTGACCTCCATCCCTGCCAAAAACATCAGATATAAAAACCCGACTTTTGCAATAATTTTAAAAAGATCATTTTCAACCAGCAATCCAAAATAAGCCGCCAAACTTCCCAATAATATCTCGACAACGACTACAGGGACTTTGGTGACACGGGATAAAAACGGTGAGAGGAGAACCAACATTGAGAGTGTAATGATAACAACCGTATTGCCCATCTTTATCCTCTCAATGCTTTCCAGATTTTGGTTGCCTGGGCATGCTCTTTGACGTCATGTGCCCGTACTATTGAAGCACCCTCATCCAGAGCTTTAAGATGGATTGCCAGCGTTCCTGCCAAACGTTCATCGCTTGTTGAAGGAGAAATCGCATCAATCATCGATTTGCGGCTCGCACCGACCAGAAGTTTTTTCCCCAATCCAAGAAAATGACTTTGGTGGGTAATCAATGCCAAATTATCCTCAAGACGTTTTCCAAATCCGATGCCGCAATCTAAGATGATCTCTTTGATCCCGAATGATTCCCCTTTGGCAATCCGTTCGCGAAAAAAGGATTCGACATCGTTAATAACAGAAGAATACGACGGATTTTCCTGCATATTTTGCGGTGTTCCCTGCATGTGCATAATGATTGCGGTGGCGTTATACGTTCCGCATAGGCGTGCCACCTCATCGTTCTCTAAACCTGTAATATCATTGACAATGCTAAATCCTCTCTCAAGCGCGTAATGGATGACAGAGGGCTCATAGCTGTCCAGACTAAAAGCTGCTCTTTCAAAAAGGCGCTGTGCATAAATAGCATCAATGATCGGAGAGACACGGGCAAGTTCCTCTTCCGGGCTTACCGCTATCGATCCGGGACGGCTTGAAACCCCGCCTAAATCAATAATCTCTGCACCTTCCTCAATCATCGTCTCTATCCGATCGATTGCCTTATTGCCCTGAAACCGGCTTGCATGATAAAAGCTATCTTCATTGGCATTGAGTATCCCCATAATGGAAACGCTCTGCGGATAGTGTAATCGGCAAAAACGATCCAGTTCATGGGACAATTGTTTCAGTCCGAAAGGCTGAGCTTTTTCCTTTTTCACCAATGTCTGTAACTGTCGCTCTGTTGCAATCAAAAGAACATCCACACGGGGCATAGATGCTATCACTGTTCCGCGAGGAACCGCGACATCAGCACCGATACTGAGGGCATCTTGTTTGAGAATATTGGCAGCACCCACATGTAAATCACGAATACGGATTACATGGTGCCTGGCTTTATCTTCCAATATCGATATTCCGCCGCTATCCACCCCTAACGATTTAAGCTCACGATGCAGATCAATGCTGTTGGAGAGTTTTTCAACGACCACGTTTGACCTCACGTAAAAAGTTCATCAATACCATCACCAAAACACTTTGGAATCTGCTGTTGAGTTCAATGAGTCGAAGTGCTTTTTCAAACCCCTCGAGCTGTACAGAAGTCAACAATAGTTTTTCAATATGTATCGCCTGATACATTAATTGTTCTACCAACCCTTTTGCTTCATGTTTTTTCAATCGATCATACTCTTTGACAAAGGCAAACAATCCCGATAGATCAAGATTTTTAAGGGTAATCGGCAATACTTCATAGTGACGTTCCGTATGCTCTTGTTTTAGGCTCAGTCGAGAGCGAACCGTTGGAAGAAAAGTACTTTTATTCGGTGCGATGAGGATAAAAACAATATTTTGCGGAGGTTCTTCGAGAATTTTGAGCAAAGCATTTTGCGCCGGAACGGTAAAAGTTTTTGCTCCGAGAATCAATGTTTTAATTCGCTCTTCACTTTTATACGCTTCGGCAATTACCTCTTTGGCATCTTCGATTTTAAAATCATCACGCATAAAGGTTACGCATCGCAGAGGGTGACGAGAGGCTTCGATCTCTTTAGCCCTCTCCTCCATTTCATGCGTTATAAGAATACCGCCCCGTTCATTCTCGAACATTGATCTCCCCGAACAGTACGGCATTGAGAGTTTTATTAAACAGGCGATAAAGCTGCAAAAGTTTTATGTCAATGAGGGGATCATGCGATCGGAGAACAAGAGCATTTTGAAACCGCTCATCCATGATCCATAATAATGAGTTCGCATTACGTTTGGCGATATCGGCTCTGCGATCATCACCGCGACCGATATACCAAAAAAAATAATCCCCTTTGTAGGCGATATCGAGCATATCGCTGATCATATCGATTGACTCTCCGCCGCTTATGTGATCGTAATGGGGGTATAAAGAGTCAATACACACAATTGGAATCATCGGACGGTCTTGCGTCCGTTTGTTGAGGGAGGACATAATATAGTGAATGAACCATTTTCGATCATGATCCGTAATCAGAACAACCGTTTTTCCCCCCATCATTTGATCCATGGCATTAGCAAGAGGCGGTGTCCATTCGAAACGCTGCTCTTCGAACCAGCTCATCGATGCCCCCTCGGAGCGAATCGATTCTAATGTCCATTGATCAAAATGACGCACTTATTGATCCAATGCGTAGGCGCTGTGCAATGAACGAACCGCGAGCTCGGCGTATTTTTCATCTACTACCATAGATACTTTGATTTCAGAAGTAGAGATCATCATGATGTTGATGTTTTCACGTGCCATTGTTTGAAATGCTTTTGCCGCAACACCCGTATGCGATTTCATCCCAACTCCGACGATAGAGACTTTGCAGATATTTTCATCGTACGATGCCTCAGAAATTTCATCTTCGGCGATAAAGGTTTCAACCACTTTTTTCGCATCGATCAATTCAGTTTTAGGAACGGTAAAATCAAGATTCGTTTTACCGTCATGTCCTGATGTTTGAATGATCATATCGATATTAACACTGTTGTCTGCCAAACGGGTAAAGATATCCGATGCGATTCCCGGACGATCGATGACGCCGCTCAAAGATACACGTGCTTGATTTTTATCGAGTGCGATACCGCTAACGAGTGGTTGTTCCATAATATTCTCTTCCTTTGTGATAAGTGTCCCTTCCGCATTTGTAAAACTGGAACGGGTAACAAGATTAACGTTTAATTTTTTTGCAAGTTCAACTGAACGGTTTTGAAGGACTTTTGCCCCCAATGATGCGAGTTCAAGCATCTCATCGTAGCTGATGCGATCCATTTTTTTCGCTTTTGGTTCAATACGAGGATCGGTCGTGTAGATACCGTCAACATCGGTATAAATCTCACATAAATCGGCTTTGAGCGCTCCGGCAACCGCAACGGCAGAGAGATCCGATCCTCCACGCCCGAGTGTAGTGACTTGACCGGTCTCGCTTACACCTTGGAATCCTGCAACAACGATAACTTTCCCTTCAGAGAGTTCTGCATGCATTGCACTCGGATCGATACTCTCAATGCGTGCTTTCGTATGAATACTATCGGTTACGATCCCCGCACGGCGTCCGCTCATAGAGACCGTTTTATGTCCCATAGCATTAAGTGCAATCGACAACAATGCCGCTGTCACGCGCTCTCCTGAGCTTAGAAGCATATCAACTTCGCTGCGCTCCGGAGTCGCGGTATAGTGTTCCGCAAAAGCGATCAATTTGTTGGTTTCCCCGCTCATCGCTGATACGACAACAACAACTTGATGCCCTTCTTGAAGCGTTTGTGAGACACGATTGGCGACGTTTTGGATTCGCTCCAAATCACCGACGCTGGTGCCGCCGAATTTTTGGACAATTAGCATTACAGGTACCCCTTGGTTCTAAAATGAGAAATCACACGTTCATACACCGGTTTTTTAAAATGGGCAACATGACTCAACAGTTCATCAATATTGACAAATTTATACGTTTTAAATTCCGGATGCTTCGTATCAAGATCGATCTTCGCCCCTTTTTTCAAACGTACTAAATAATAGCGCTGTTTTTGTCCCGCATACGGAGCCATTTTGGCGGCAACATGGGAAGGAAAATCGTATGCGATCCACTCTGGATACTCAGCAATGATCTCTACTTTCGCAGTACCGATCTCCTCGCCAAGTTCACGGAATAGTGCCTCTTCGCTCGATTCGCCCTCATCAATCCCCCCTTGAGGAAACTGCCATACCCCTTCCAAATCACTCCGCTCGGCGATAAAAACATCTTTTGTCTCAGGATACTCAGGAGAGACAATAATCGCCGCCACATTCGGTCGGTAGAACTTTTTTTCGGTCATTCACCATCTTTTAGTCTATTTTTAAAGAGGTATTGTAAACTATTCGCTATTAAAAATACTATAATCCGCTCATGCTTTTATATATTCATATCCCTTTTTGCGACAGTAAATGTTCCTATTGCGCCTTCAACTCGTATGTCGATAAATTCTCTCTGCGTCAAGCCTATATGGATGCCATGCTGCATCAACTCACATACGAACTGCAACGGTTCAACGTTTCGCCTCAAAATCCGATCGAAACGGTATTTATCGGAGGAGGAACCCCATCGACCATTGATCCGTACATGTATCGACCGATTTTTGAGCTGATTGAGCCTTATTTGAGTGAAGAGTGTGAAATCACCTCCGAAGCAAATCCGAACAGTGCAACATCTTCGTGGTTGGAGGGGATGTTTAAACTCGGAGTGAATCGATTGAGTTTCGGTGTCCAAAGTTTTAATAATGAAAAATTAAAATCTCTCGGACGAGCACACAATACCGGGCATGCGATCCAAGCGATCCAAAGTGCGTCTACAATCGGTTATCAACACCTCAGCATTGATCTGATCTACGCTGTAGCGGGAGACACAAAAGCACTCCTTCAGGCTGATATAGCACAGGCATTCTCTCTTCCTATCGATCATATTAGCCTTTACGCACTAACAATAGAAGAAAAAACAGCCTTCGAGAAAACACCGCAGATGGCACAAGAGGAGTTGAAGCTTACCCAATGGCTATTCCAACAAATAAAAGAACGGGGATTCGAACAGTATGAAATTTCCAACTTCGGTAAATATCGTTCACGTCATAATTTAGGCTATTGGGAGCATAAAGATTACATCGGAGTAGGTTCCGGAGCCGTCGGTTTTTTAAAAGATCGTCGTTTTTACCCCTCTGCATCAGTAGAAACATACATTTACAATCCTCTTGAAATCTATACTGAAATAATAGAGTCCGATGCATTGACCAGTGAAAAACTCTTTTTAGGTTTTCGTAGTGCGATCGGAGTCGATGAAACTATTTTGGACCCAAAACAAAAACAAAAAGCCATCATGCTCTGTGATGAAAAGCTCCTGATCTATCAAAATAACCGTTTTTTTAATACCGATTTTCTATTGGCGGATGAAATTGCTCTAAGTGTAGAGGGGTTTTAACTTTCTTTCGATAGAATTGCCATCACTTTAAAATTTGATTTTTGGATAACACAATGTTTGGTATGGGTTTAAGTGAAATCTTTCTGATTGCGATAGTTGCGGTTTTGTTTCTGGGACCGGATAAGCTCCCGGAGACGATGGTTCAAATCGCTAAATTTTTCCGAAGTGTCAAAGGGACGGTTAATTCCGCCAAAGCGACTCTTGAAGAAGAGATGAAGTTCTCAGAGCTCAAAGAGAGCGCACTGAACTATAAAAAAGAGCTAACAGAAGCAAGTGCGGAGTTGGAACGAATGACCAATGTAACCGAGATCGGATCAGAATTGAACGTAATCAAAAATGATTTGGATCTTAGCACTGTCGCTTCTTCGGCACCCTCAGCACCGAAAGAGCCTGAAGTAATCACATTCACCCCTAAACCAAAAGAGATTAAACCTGTAGAAGAGAAAACGGATGTTTGAAGATTTAAAACCTCACTTAGCTGAACTGCGTAAACGACTCGGTATTAGTGTTGCCGCCGTCATAATCATGGCTATCGTCATGTGGAACTTTCATGATGCGATTCTTGGATGGATAACCCAACCGCTTATTACCGCACTCACCTCTGTCGGTAAGATTTCTCCAAAAGCGGCACAAGGGATGTTGGTAACCAAAGAGCTCTCCGAAGCATTTTTTGTGGCGATGAAAGTCTCTTTCTTCGGCGGTCTTATCGCGGCAATCCCTGTGATTTTAGCTCAAATTTGGCTTTTTATCGCACCGGGCCTGTACGCAAATGAGAAAAAGATGATCATCCCTATCGTCATCGGCGGAAGTGTTATGTTTCTTGCAGGTGGGGCGTTTGCGTACTATTTCGTTACCCCTCTCGGATTTGCGTTTTTTATCGAATTCGGTAGTGCCTCTTTTGTCCCTATGTACAATATCAGCGAATATGTCGACTTTTTTACTAAAATCATTTTCGGATTCGGCTTGGCATTTGAATTGCCGGTATTTTGTTATTTTCTTGCCCTTCTGGGATTCATCGATGATCGGATGATGATCAATTTCTTCCGCTATGCCATCGTATTGATCTTTATTATTGCCGCTATCCTGACACCACCGGATGTTTTGAGCCAAATCATGATGGCGGTTCCGTTGATCCTCCTGTATGGGATTTCAATCTTGATCGTACGCGTGGTCAACCCTGCACCGAAAGAGGAGCCGTACATCGAAGAAGATGAAGAAGAGACGATTGATTAATCTCGACCCTCTCCTCACCTCCAGCTACCACTATGAGCTCCCAGAAGAGCTTATAGCTACCCATCCGATTCATCCCAGAGATCATGCTCGACTTCTTGTTTACAACCGTATCGATAAAAGTATCATCCACAGTCGATTCGATGCTCTGGAAGATTTTTTGCCTCCACAATGCGGCATTATTTTTAATGATACGAAAGTTATAAAAGCTCGCCTTTATGGGCACAAAGAGAGCGGAGGGGCAATTGAGCTGCTCATCAATCGCCCACATAATGCCCATACGATAAATGTTTATATTCGAGGACGCGTTAAAATAGACACCCTTTTGATATTTGATCAAACACTGCGTGCTCGTGTCATCGCTCTGCACGATGACGGTTCACGCGATGTCCATTTTTATTTGCATGAAAATCTTATCCGTTTTGAAGATCTCCTCCCTATTTTAGACAAAGTAGGACACATTCCCCTCCCTCCGTATTTGGGAAGAGAAGACAACTCCGAAGACGAAAGAGAATATCAAAGCGTTTTTGCCCACCATGAGGGTGCCGTTGCCGCCCCTACCGCGTCACTTCATTTTACCGATGAGCTCTTTAATGCAGTATGTTCCCATCATACTCATGCTTTCGTCACCTTGCATGTCGGTTCCGGCACCTTCAAACCGGTTGAGTCCGAGGTCATCACCGATCATCCGATGCACTCGGAATATTTTGATATTAGCCCTAATGCTCATAACCTGATACAAAGCGATACTCCGCTTCTAAGTATTGGGACTACTTCAACACGAACCGTAGAGTATTATGTACGAAACCACAAATTGAGAGGCGAAGCGAACCTCTTCTTGCATCCAAAAAATCCACCGATGCGAATCAATCATCTCCTCACCAATTTTCATTTGCCGCAATCGACACTGCTGATGCTCGTCGCTTCATTTGTGGGGCTAGAAGAGACCCATCGAATCTATAATGAAGCCATAAAAGAACATTACCGCTTTTTCTCTTACGGTGATGCCATGCTTATTCTTTAAATTATCTCAAATTATGATAAAATAGTGATACCATAATCGAAGGCAGATATCATGAGACATCTTAACCGCAGACATTTTTTAGGTGCAGGCTTATTACTGGGGGCATCCGCGCTCCTTGGTAAAGAGACACCGTCAAAACCTATCGCTATTCCGCAAGAATACACTCCGCCTATCATAGCGTTTCCTGAGAAGAAACCGATGGTAGCTATTTCTGATCGTCCGCCGCTGCTCAAATCGGCCAAAGGTCGTGAAATTTTCACCCAAGCCATTACCCCGAATGATGAATTCTTTGTCCGTTGGCATCTTCCGGATATTCCAACGCATATTGATCTCAATGAGTTTCGCTTAGAGGTAAAAGGATCTGTTAATACACCTCTTTCACTCAGTGTGGATGATCTAAAATCCAAATTCGAGCCGACGGAAGTAGCTGCCGTATTGCAATGTGGCGGTAATAGCCGTAAATACTATGCGGTAACCGGACAAGCAACTCACGGCGTCCAATGGGATCACGGCGCAATGGGCTGTGCGATCTGGAAAGGGGTCAAACTCAAAGACATCCTCAACCGTGCAGGCGTAAAAGAGTCTGCGACATGGGTCGGACTGAATGGATTAGAAAAACCTGCGATGGACGAAACTCCCGATTTTTTCCGTGAAATGGAAATCGCAGAAACCCTTCAGGACCAAATCATTGTCGCTTATGCAATGAATGGCGAAGATTTACCATACCTTAACGGGTTCCCAATCCGTCTTGTTATTCCAGGGCATTTCTCAGACAGCTGGGTGAAAATGCTCAGTGAGATTATGGTCATGGACACCTACCGTAAAAGCTTTTTTATGGATGTAGCCTATACGGTACCGGACAACGATTGTGAATGTGTCGTATCGGGAAGCGATTTTGAATACAAACGCAAACCTATTGCCACCATGAAAGTCAAATCAGTGATCGGATATCCATCACCGGATACTCTCATTAAAAAAGGCTCTCGTGTCAAAATTGCAGGAGTAGCGTTCGATCAGGGAAAAGGGATCAAAGAGGTCATGATCTCTCTTGATGGGGGAAAAAGCTGGAGTGCGGCAAAACTCGGACAAGATTACGGCAAGTTTGCATTCCGTCCATGGAGTTTTGAGTGGGAACCGAAAACAAAAGGGGACTTTACGATTATGGCTCGTGCAATCAACAGAATCGGAAACATTCAGCCTCTCCCGGATGAAATCGGCTGGAATGCCGGTGGATACCAATACAATGCCGTTGATAACGTCAACGTTAAAATCGTATAAGGTGCAAAAATGAAAAAAATACTCCTATTTAGTTTACTGGCAGTTTCTACCCTTTTTGCACAAGTCTCTAAACCGATTGAAATGCCCTACGTCGAGTATCCGATCGAATCGGGTGATCATGATGAAATCGTACAACAGTACTGTCTCATTTGTCATTCATTCGGCTATGTTCTCAATCAAGGGAAAAAAAGCCGTCCATACTGGAAAGGGACAGTACAAAAAATGGTCAATGAGTTCAAAGCCCCTATCGGAAAAGAGGATCAACAAATCATTGTAAATTATCTTGTGAAACACTACGGATACGAATCTCAGCCTAATCCATCAGGACATTAAGTCCTGATTCTCAAAGAACCGATACTCTTCCATTTCTCACTTCTATCAAACCTTTGAGTTCCGCTTCGAAAATCTCATGGGGATATCGAGCCAGTGCATCCTCATACGTCGGATTGCTACGACAATATGCGATTAAGGGAGAGTCTACTAAAGCATTTTTCCCTTTTTGTGTGATCTCTACGACAAAACGATCAATATTATCGATTGCCGTTGCTTTTCCCTCTGCTACAAGCTGACGTGTAGCAGCACTTTCATTGATACGATGCGGTAAAACATAAATAGCTTTCCCCATTTCCAATGCATATTCGACGCTGCGCATACTTCCGCTGCCACTATCCGCTTCCATCACGATCAGTGCATCTCCCAAAGCAACTACGATCTCATTCCGAACAACGAAACTCCAGTCGCGTGCTTCAAATCCGCATTCAAACTGGCTTAGAGTAAGTCCGTTTGCTTCTATGGATTTAATCAACTCAAAATTTGATGCAGGATATCGGATATCAATTCCGCAGGGCAATATCGCTATGGTATTTTCAGCTCCGGCTCCTTGATGGGCAAGGGAATCTATCCCCATAGCCGCACCACTGACAATCACCATACCGCTGAGTGCTAATTTTTTGGAGAGTTCAAGTGTCATCGCACGAGAATATTGATTTGGTCGTCTAGTGCCTATGATAGATATTTTCGGGCGTTGCAATAATGATAGATCACCCCGATAATAGAGTTTTTCAGGATAGCGCTTCATCGTTGAAAGTTCAGGAATAGAAAATGAAATTATATTGTCCATAGTCAACTCAATCTAAAAGTTGTAACACAATATCCAAATAGAAAAAAAGGGATGAAAATCTGACAAATTGTCAGATTTGATCGATACCGACGAGTTGCACTCCGTTCAAAAGCTCTTTTGATTCTTTGAGAGCTCTGATCGTATCCACACGGGGATGACCGATAGCGATTGCAGTTCCGTATCGTTTAGCTTTAACAACCGCCTCTTTTATCTGTCTTTTCACATTCGCTACACCGTCTTGATCATCCAGAAAAACATCGCGTGTCAAATATCGCATTCCGTATCTTCCCGTAGCTTCACGTGCTTTGCTCGTACCGATTGTACGGCTGTCGACAAACTGAAGCCCCTCTTTTTTCATGACTCGAATCAACCGGTCCATCGCTTCTGAATCGGATGTAAATTTCGATCCTGTGTGATTGTTCATATAATGGACGTTGGGATAAAGCTGTTTGAGCGCATCGAGCCGTTTTTCAATCTCTTCTTCACTGCTATCGATATGGATGGTATTGGGTTCTTCATCGTGAAAGGCAATGGCTTCCAACGGCAGGTGAACCATATATTTTGATTGTTGCTTTGCTAAAGCTGCCGAATCAGGATGCCGCGAGCTAGGTGGAAGAAAAGACAGCACAATCGGCAATCCAGTGGATTGTATCGCTTTGACATCACGAGCATATGACACATCATCCATGATAATGACCAGTTTCGCTTCTGCACCGTTGGGACGAATTTCACGTGCCGGCGGGGGAGGCGGAGGCGCTTTTTTATTATCCGGTGCATACTCATGATGCGCTTTAACCTCTTCTGATATTCGTTCGCGCTCAAGCATATCATCAAGCTCTTTTTTAATCCGTCGTATTTCTTTGTCGTGTGGAGTTTGTTCCGATTTTACGTGTGTTTTATTCTCATCGATACTGCTCAGTGATTTGATCTGTTGGACTAATTTTTGGGTTTGATTGCGTTCGGCAGCAAGCTCTTTTTCGGCTTGTCGAAATCCGAAAAAATACCCGATAAATATCGCAAGCAAAAATATCAATACGCTGATCAGTCCGATCGCTAAACGTCTTAAAGTGAAGTATTTTTGGAAAAGAGGCTGTTTATGCATGATGAAAAAAAACCTCTTGAGGATAGATATATTCAGAGCTCTAAGCTCTGAATCTGGAGAGTTTTAGTTTTTAGATTGGTCAACGATTTTGTTTTTTGCAATCCATGGCATCATAGTACGGAGTTTAACACCCGTTTGCTCGATCAATGATGCACGTGCATTTGCACGCTCAGCGTTCATACGTGGATATCCTGCTTGACCTTCAAGGATGAAATCTTTTGCGAAACGACCATCTTGGATCTCTTTGAGGATCTCTTTCATCGCCGCTTTTGATTGCTCGTTGATAACACGTTTACCAGAAACGTAGTCACCGTACTCAGCGGTGTTAGAGATAGAATAACGCATATCAGCGATTCCACCCTCGAACATCAAATCAACGATCAATTTCAACTCATGCAAACATTCGAAATACGCCAATTCCGGAGCATATCCAGCTTCTGTCAATGTTTCAAACCCTGCTTGTACAAGTGATGCAGCACCGCCGCAAAGAACCGCTTGTTCTCCGAAAAGGTCAGTTTCAGTTTCATCTTTAAATGTTGTTTCGATGATTGCCGTACGTCCGCCACCGATAGCTGAAGCGTATGAAAGCGCCAACTCTTTAGTTGTACCGCTCGGATTTTGTCCAACAGCGATCAAATCCGGAATTCCTCCGCCACGAACGAATTCTGACCGAACCGTGTGACCCGGAGCTTTTGGAGCGATCATCGTTACGTTAATATCTGCACGCGGATGAATACGCCCGTAATGGATGTTGAACCCGTGACCGAATGCGATGGTTGCACCTTGTTTCAAATTCGGTTCAATCTCATTTTTATAGATTTCAGCTTGGTTTTCATCCGGAAGAAGGATCATAACTACATCAGCGTATGCAGATGCTTCTGCAACCGTCATTACTTTGAAGCCTTTTGCTTCTGCTTTAGCCCATGAGCTACCTTCTTTACGAAGACCGATAACAACCTCAACACCGCTGTCGCGTAGGTTTTCTGCGTGTGCGTGACCTTGTGATCCAAAACCGATCATTGCCACTTTTTTGCTTTTGATAATTTCGATATTACAATCTCTATCGTAGTAAACGTTCAATGCCATAAAGGTGTCCTTAGAGTAAGCTCATAGGCTTAAAATTTGGCGAATTATACTCCACTTTTGCATAAAAATTTATTAGCGCACCCTTAGATCGTTCTCCTAAATCGACTTCTAAGGGTGCATAATCGATCGCGTGTTACAATTCACCCAAAAATTAGGATGGTTCGGATGAAAAAGTTTAACCTTTTTAACGAAATTATCGTTGTAGACAAAAATGATTTTTTACGTGCAGCCAATTCGGCGAAACCGTTTGCGATAGCTTATACCGGCGAAATCGTTTATGCACCTTTCGATGACTCACTCATCAGTATCTTTGAAGGTTCAATCCCTCCGATCTCCCCATTGAGCACCGACCGATCCCGTCCGATTAGTACAATGCTTGGCAATACGTACCGTATTGTGGAGGATGATGATCGATTGCTGATCAAAGCTTTCGGTGCATGGCAAAGCATTATCGGATACAACCAAAAACGTGCGATGTATGATGATACATCGGGCGATGGTATTGCTGAATTCGCCGATAAAATACTCGAAGACATCGGATGGAATGCGACAGAGTTCAATATCCGTTATCGTGAAATCGTTGAACACTTTGAAGAGCGGTGCGAGGGGATTTTGATCTGCATCGAAAAAGATGAACCTTACCAATTTAGCGGACTTGGATTCCTTTTTGATCTTGATCATGCACGTAAAGTTGCATTTGAATACTGTGTTCGTGTGATTCAAGACAAACTAGAAAACGATGAGGACTATACGACCCTCACCGATGATGAAGAGGAAGCTAAAAATTATTTTTTGAGCTGAGTGAGATAGCGCTCCAAAATAATTTTTGCTGAGAGGGAGTCGATCCGCCCATCACGCTTGTAACGAATTTCGCCTCGCATCAGCTCTTCGGCTTCTTGAGAACTGTGCGATTCATCTTGATAAGCGATCTCTCCGCTAAATTCGACGAGATTCATAAAGTGAGCTACACGACGGCGCATCTCATCTTCGGTGGTGCTTCCCATCGGAATACCGACAACCACTACACTCACCTCATATTCGCTCAATACTTTTTTGACGTCATTGGCCGCTTGGTTGCGGTTTTTACGTTCTATGGCCGGGAGCGGCGTTACGAGACCGTTTCCGTAACTGAGCGCTAATCCGATCCGCTTTAGCCCCAAATCGATTGCAATTATTGCGCCCATCATTTCCCCAGACAAAATTGTCCGAACATTTTATCAAACATCTCATCAAGTTCATACGGTCGGCTGATAGAAGCGACGGCACGAATTGCACTATTGATATGAAATGAAAAGAATTCCAATTCTCCATCATGGAGCGGTTCGTATGCTTCGTTGATAGCATAGACAGCTTTTTCAGTCGCACTGATCTGACGCGCTGATATGAGCATCATCTCTTCGCCGTCATTTTCCTGATCCATCAACGTACTCAGTGTCTCAACAAGCAATTGGGTGTCTTGTTTGCAGCTCAGACGAATCGGAGTATAGCGTTCTATCATTGTCGAATCAAATGACTGAGGCAAATCCGATTTATTCAAGATACAGATAAACGGTTTTTCCTCACGATAACGCTCTATCAAATTGATTATAGAACGATCCTCATCGTCAATCACTCGGCTAGAGTCAAACAAAGCGATTACAACATCGGCATTTTCAATCGCAGCGATGGAGCGCTCAATCCCGATCCTCTCAATCTCATCGTGAGCGTTGCGTATTCCCGCCGTATCGACTAAACGGATGAGATGGGTACCTATACGCACCTGCTCTTCGATCGTGTCACGGGTCGTCCCTGCAATATCGCTAACGATAGCACGTTCATAATCGAGCAACGCATTAAGAAGCGAACTCTTTCCGACATTTGGTTTACCGATGATAGCGACTCGGAACCCTTGCATCAACCCGCTGCGGCGGCGGCTTGACTCAAGTGTCTTGGAAAGTGTTGCTTTGATCTTTTCTAATTTAACTTCTATCTGTTCCACAACATCTTGCGGCAGATCCTCTTCTGCATAATCTATAACCACTTCGGAGTATGCCAATATTTCGAGCAAAGCATCACGGATGCCTTCGACGTATCCGCGCAATTCTCCCTTCATCTGCCGTGCGAGTATCCGAGCGGCATCATCACTTTTGGCTTCGATAAGCGCAGCAGTTGCTTCGGCTTGGGTAAGGTCTAGCCGTCCATTTAAAAATGCACGCTTGCTAAACTCTCCCGGTTCAGCCAAACGTGCCCCTTCGCTCAGAACGGCACGCAATACTGACTCGGCAACGACATAGCCGCCATGACATTGAAATTCAACAACCTCTTCTCCGGTAAAACTGCGTGGTGCTTGGAAATAGATGACGATCGCCTCATCGATCAATGTTCCATCCTGATGATGCAAAGAGGTAAGGGTTGCGTAACGGGGCTGAAGCTGAGATTTTTGGGTGAGTTTTAATGCAATATCGTATGAGTATTCTCCGCTAAGGCGGAGAATGGAGATAGAGCCAATACCATTTGCGGTGGCAATGGCAGCGATAGTCTCATTCATCAATATTCGTGGTAACTGTTGATGATGATAAACTTACCGCCATCACGGGTAGAGCGGATAGCTACATATCGATCAGGATAACGATCACGAAGCTGTTTAAGGGCAATTTGAACCAAAACACCATCCAATACTTTGGTTTGTGCACGTCCCTCTTGGTCAATAATCTCACACACATTGATCAGATAACGGGAAATCGACTCTTCTTGATTTTTCAAAAATTCAGCAATTTCCAAACGCAACTGCATTCCATACACGGCATTGATCCAGTTAAATAGCATATAGGATAACGCTTTGTAGCGATACCCCTCTTTGCCGATCATCAATGCGGCATCAGGACCCGTAAACTCAACGAGAAGCGTATTGTCATCATAAACGCTAACGTCGATTTCATTGATATCAAAACAAATATCTTTAAAGAGAATATTGATTTGTTCTTTTACTTCATCTGCACACTCTTGCGCTGAGAGTTGATACATATCATCATCCAACTCTCTCTCTTCTTCAAAATCGTCTGCCTGCTCATAAAACTCATCGCCCAAAACCAACTCTTCTGGCTCATACGATACAGGTTCAGAGATTCCATCCTCTTTTACAGAAGATGAAGGTTCTACTTCCGTTACCGGAGCAGCACTTTGCGGTAAATTAGCAATAATAATCGCCGATTTTTTGAAAAGTCCAAGTACCCCTTTTGAAGGAAATTGAACGATTTCTACCTGAAGCGCTGTTACGGAACACTCAAACTCGCGTGCTGCTTGCGCGTATGCCTGTTCTAATGTCGGAGCTTCAATCTTTTTCATGATGCTTTTCCGCGAGATGAGCTTCATGGCGTGCCGCACGGGCTGCTTCGAACTGTTTGTTTACCATGTATTGCTGTGCGATCGAGAATAAGTTGTTCACGAACCAGTACAACACAAGCCCTGCCGGGAATGTAAAGAAGAAGAACGTGAAAATAACCGGTAAAAATTTAAAGATTTTTTCCTGCAACGGATCGGTAAAATTGCTCGGTGTAATTTTTTGTTGATAATACATCGTCGCACCCATCAAAATAGGGAGGATGTAATACGGGTCCATACGTGAAAGATCCTGTACCCACATAATCCACGGTGCACCTTGTAACTCAACCGCATTCAAAAGAACACGATAAATTGCAAAGAAAACAGGAATTTGAAGCAACAACGGCAAACATCCGCCAAGCGGGTTAGCACCGTGTTTTTTATACATCTCCATCACTGCCGCATTCATGCGTGCAGGGTCACCTTTATATTTCTCTTGAACCTCTTTGATACGCGGTGCGATCTCTTTGATTTTTTGCATAGAAACCATCCCTTTGTGTGTCAAAGGGTAGAGGAAAATACGGATAATAACGGTCAAAGCAATAATAGCCCATCCCCAGTTTCCTAATGCACCGTGGAGCCACATCAAAATTTTGAAAATCGGTGCCGCTACAAATGTAAACCAGCCGTACTCAATCGCGTTGACCAACACCGGATTGATCGCTTCGAGAGCCTTATGCTCTTTTGGTCCGATATATCCGTTAAAGGTAAAGTTTTGAGACCCTTCCAAATACGTTACAGGATTACTGTTTGTATCGCGTTCAACCGTTACTTGAGTCGATTTGTCAAATCCATAAATAATTGATGCATAGTATTGGTCAAATGCCGATACAAAATGGACATCGGTAAATAGTGAACGCCCTTCTACATCTTTATCTTGAAAAATTGTGGTAAGTTTATCACCCGAATAAACCATATTACCAACAACGGTCATCATTTGTTCAATGATTTGAGGGTGTTGTCCCAGGTAGAGTGAATAGCGTTTTTCATTAGACAAAGCAACTTTTGCATCGTAATGACCGTCCGCATAAAACGTCAAGGTCTTCGTGAGTGTCAATTGTGGAAGATTTTGTGTCAATACCACAGTCGCTTTACCATTTTCACCCAAAGTGATATTTGACATATCGCTTGTAAACGGTGTTTTAGCAGCAATTTCATTCAACGCTGCATCGGTGAAACGGATTTGAAGCGGTTTCGCACCTGCAGATGAAACCAGTTCAGCTAATTTTCCGTCTTTTCCATTGTGTTTGGTGTTACTGAGAATAACCGAAGAGATTCGCCCTAGTGTATCGATTTTGAGTGTAAACTCTTTTGCCGTGATTGTTGTTAGCGTATCGGTTGAAACCGTCTTCACAACAGAAGCAGTTGAAGCATTACCATCTGTTACTGCATTTGAAGCTGTCGGCTGTACTTCTGTCGTTTTGGCTTGATTAACTTTTGTACTATTTGTTTCACTTTTTGTCGCTGCGGTTGGAGGAAAAATCGTCGTATAACCTATAAAAAAGACGAAAGATAAAGCGACTGCAACGAGAAGTCGCTGATTTGGAGTAAACTTTTCTAACACTGTGACCCTTTAAACTTAAAATTTTTTATCAGAAAATAATTCTGTTGATATGGAACGAACCAGTATTTTATCGTATTTATCGAGAGTTCGGAGGGTTTTAATATCGGTTTGCTGATTATCGGATAATCTATTCCGCCAGGAAACAGTTGATTACATCGTAAAATACGTAAAAATGTGGAAGTAAATGCTCGGAGAAGTGTATTTCGTTCAAACTGCCATAGCGCATATTCTGAACATGAGGGGTAATGACGACACGAACCTCGCGTCACCAAAGAGAATGAGTGCCGATAAAGCCAGAGGAGTTTAAGAAAGAAGATTCTTATCATCACCTGCTCCTGCCATAGCACCCGTCCGTTTTAAAACATATTTGCAGTCGCGTCGCACATTTTCAAAAGGGTTGTCAAACAACCCTTTTTTGGCGACAAAAACGTACCATCCGTCTTGTACATTAGGAGAAAGTTCATCGAAAAGCGCTCGCAAGCGTCTTTTACATCGATTTCTCACTACTGCATTTCCGACTTTTTTACTGGCCGTATATCCAACTTTTTTTTCTCCCTTTAGCGGGAGATAGAACAACGCGATAGAAGTACTATGGGCATTCTTGCCGCGCTGATAAACACGCTGAAACTCACTGTGAAGCTTCAACATCGAAAAGCTATTTAGACAGCCAATCGTTTTCTACCCTTAGCACGACGTGCATTCAATACACGGCGGCCGTTTTTAGTCGCCATACGTGCACGGAAACCATGTGTACGTTTACGTGGCGTATTATGCGGTTGGTATGTTCTTTTCATAGCCATTCCCTTTAGAAATTTTTAGCACGCAATAATAGACAAATCTTACTTAAAGAAGGGTTAAGCTAAATAAAAGCTTGTTAAAGTTTTTCCAACCTTGTCCGATATTGTCACTAAGATTCAATAGTAATAAAAGGCTTTATCATGATCTCCTCTGCTTCACTCGATGCGTACCGTTCTCATGAATTATCCATTCAAATGAAAACCAGCAGCGGTGATACTTTGTCATTAAATTTTCAAAATGAACAATCCCTTTCATTGGATGAAAAAACAACCGCAAATTCAAAAGAACAAGCGTTCTCTTTCTCATCCATGCAAGCATTTTCTTTTAAAATGGAAAGTAACGGTATCTCGGAACAGGATCAACAAGAGATTAATGCTTTCATGAAAAAAGCGCAACCCTATATTGACAAATTTATGAAAGAGTTGGAAGATCAAAATCAGACAACACCTGTTAATAAAATCGCTTCAGATGTGACAAAACTGATCGGAAATCTCAAAAACGGTGATGAAAATGTCAAAAATGATACTAAAAAGGGGATTGTGCATCTATTCGATAATGCGGCAAAAGAGGTCAAGACAACCGAAAAAATGATCGATGAAGCCCAAAAGCTTCTAAAAAAAATACTGGACGCGTTCGATAAAAAATTCGAACCTCTCTACGCCTAAGGCTTTAAAAAATCCCGCAACGTCGGCATCACCGATTGCCCTTTCGGGGCACTTTGTAAATCCAAATTCACTTTGAGCTTCATGTGGCAATCACGGCACTCGCGGATTACCGCATGCTCAGCCACCCGTATCCCTTCGATCTTAGCCACCGGATGGCATGCAAAACAATCGCTTCCGCAATCTGCCATTTTAGCCGGATCAGCACTGTGACATTTGATACACATGGTCATCGGTTTATGCCGTTTATCCGCATCAATATTTTTCAATAAAGAAGGATGACAGGTCATACAATCACCCGTACATCCCCACAACGGCAATAAAAAGATAAAAAATACTATGATCGTTTTCATAAAACGGATTATGCCACAGTTACGTTAATCTCTTCACCTGATGCATCAAATGTCACGGATGAACCCTCATCAACTTCTCCGCCGAGGATCAAATCGGCAAGACGGTCTTCAACGATCTCATATAGCGCCCGTTTCAATGGACGCGCTCCATACACCGGATCAAAGCCCGCTTGAGCAATATAACGTTTTGCTGCATCTGTGAGGCTGAGGGTAATGTCTCGCTCTTCCACTTTTGCTGCAATGTCTCTAAAGAAGAGATCGACAATACTAAGAATTTGAGCTTCACCCAGTGGATTAAAGACCACAACATCATCCAAACGATTCAAAAACTCAGGTTTGAAGTGCTGTTTCAACTCACCGAGTACCATCTCCTCGAGTTGAGGATCGCCGTGATGCGCCATAATCTTGTCACTTGCGATATTCGAGGTCAAGATAATGATCGTATTAGTAAAATCGACTACCACCCCTTTGTTATCGGTCAAACGACCATCATCGAGTACCTGTAAGAGGACATTAAACACATCGGGATGCGCTTTTTCGACCTCATCGAATAAAATAACGCTGTAAGGTTTACGGCGCACCGCTTCAGTGAGTTGTCCCCCCTCATCAAACCCGACATATCCCGGAGGAGCACCGACTAAACGTGACACCGCGTGTTTTTCCATATATTCGGACATATCGATACGAATCATCGATTCACTGCTGTCAAAGAGAAATTTTGCAAGCGTTTTTGCCGTTTGCGTTTTACCGACACCGGTAGGCCCGAGGAACAAAAATGATCCTATCGGACGGCTTTTATCGGAGAGCCCCGCTTTATTTCGTTTGATCGCACGCGCTACGGCATGTGTTGCACGGTCTTGTCCTACAACATCGCGGTTAAGTTCCTCTTCGATATGGAGAATTTTCTCTTTTTCGCTTTGGAGCATTTTATTCACCGGGATTTTTGTCCAACGGCTTACAATCCCCGCAATCGAGGCTTCATCAACATTGTTTTTGAGCAAGGTGCCAACCGCAACCATCTCTTTCCATTTCTCTTGGAGCGCTTTTTCTTCTTCGAAAAGCTTTGGAATCTGACCGTATTCGATCTCTGCCGCTTTGTTAAAATCAGCAGATTGTTTTGCACTTTCGGCTTCACGGCGTTTGGCTTCTATTTCAGCTTTGATCTTTGCGACTCGTTCAAAAACCTCTTTTTCATGGGCAAATTGCGATTCCAAAGTGCGACGTTCTTCATTCGCATCTGCCAATTCACGTTCAATCTCTTCGAGCCGTTTGGTGTTGGCTACCGACTCTTCCATTTTCAACGCCTCTTTTTCGACTTGAAGCTGAGTAAGACGACGTTTCACGCTCGCCAGTGCATTCGGCTCCGATTCAATCTGCATTTTGAGTTCTGCCGCTGCTTCATCGATCAAGTCGATCGCTTTATCGGGTAAAAAGCGATCATTGATATAACGATCGGAGAGTTTGGCCGCCGCAACAAGTGCCGAATCGATAATTGTCACATTGTGATGCGCTTCCAAACGCTCTTTTAACCCGCGCAAAATCTGTAATGATTGATTGACACTCGGTTCATCCACATTGACCGGTTGAAAACGGCGTTGAAGAGCTGCATCTTTTTCAAAATACTTACGGTACTCTTTGAGTGTCGTCGCTCCAATGGTATGCAACTCTCCACGAGCAAGAGCCGGTTTAAGGATATTGGCCGCATCCATAGATCCTTCCGATGCACCCGCACCGACAATCGTATGAATCTCATCAATAAAGAGGATAACATTTGCGGACTTTTTCACCTCATCGATGACCGCTTTAAGTCGATCTTCAAACTCACCGCGATATTTTGCCCCTGCAATCAACGCACTCATGTCCAACGCAATAACCCGTTTGTTTTGGAGGCTAAGCGGTACCTCTTTGTTATAAATCCGTTGTGCCAGGCCCTCAACCAAAGCCGTTTTACCTACCCCGGGTTCCCCCAGCAAAATCGGATTATTTTTCGTTTTTCGGATCAGAATTTGCATCATTCGCCCAATCTCTTCATCACGACCGATGACCGGAGAGAGTTTCCCTTCCGCTGCTTCTTTGGTTAAATCGATTCCGTATTTTGAAAGCGATTCCAATGTCTCATCGGCGGTTTGTGATTCAATTTTTTGTCCGGCACGCATTGCTTCAAACGTTTTGCGAAGTTCAAAAACATTAATGTATTTTTCTAAAATCTCTTTGAACGGAGAGTGATTCAAATTTCCCATTAAAAAAGTATCAATGGCAATAAACTGATCTCCATTGACTGCCATTTCAGCCGAACTGCGTTCAAGCGCATGAAGAAAATTTCGTGAAAGACGAATCGTTTCTTTGGTAACATTAGAAGCGCTTGAAAGTTTTTTTGCAGCACTTTTAACGTCTAGTTCGATAGCCGTTTTGTCTACGCCCATTTTTACCAGAGCCTGATTCAACGCTGAGTTGCTATTCGCAAGCAACGCCCATAAAAAATGGATAGATTCTACTTCGCTGTTGTTGTTATGTAACGCTAAAGAGATCGAAGATTCGATCATCTCTGTCATTTGGTGGGTAAGTTTTTCAAAAATATTTGCTGACATAAAATTCTCCTAAATTGAGTTACAAGAATTATAATACTTTGAGTCGGTTAATGTCAAGTCTTTTAAATCAGATTGCTTAGATTAGAAAAGCTCCCAGCAATCCGATTAAGCCTCCAAATACACCGCCCCAGACAACAAGCCAACCTAAATGCTCTTTCATCAGGCTATGCAACATCTCTTTGACCATAACCGGTGTAAGCTCAGCCAATCGGCTCTCTACGATACTCTCAATCGTCGATACCAAATCTCCGCTTCCTTGATGAAGACGTTCATTCAGCGCATTGTTAAACGATTCGCTCTGTGCTATTTCAACGGTAGAAATTTTGATTTTTTCTAAAAAAGGTTCTTTTAGCTTACCGATGATCGCTTCACCGCCGAACATCCCTATCATCCCTCCCATGGGTGATTCCATAACGCTTTTTACCAACGCTTCATATGCCGGTGTAAAATCGGTTTGTTCGATAATGGGGGAAAGATCTATACTCTTCTCCTGCATTTGGACAAAATTTTCTATTTTTTCGGGAGTAAAAAATTGCTCCATAATAAGTACTTTTAATGCTTCTCGTATCGATTCAAAGCGATCCAAAATGATCCCCGATCCGTACAAAAAAGGGACTTTTTCAAAAAGCATATGGATCGCAAGCTGATTGGTAATAGCACCCGATAAAGCAAACAGCCCTGCACTTCGCAAAACCGAGCCGACTGTCCCGTCCAGTGTATAAGATGCTGCGACGACTCCTAACGATACGTAATTGGTCAACCATCCTTTATCCATCTATTCGACTCCTATTGTTAATACGCGTATTATACAAAAAAGGTTAAAGTTACATCCAAAAAAAGGGGGACTAGATGATTTTACACTCTATGGATACACTCCTCAAATCGGGTGATCAACCCGCGATATTAGCTGCTATAGCTGCGGGATTGGAACGAAGCGATGAGGCACCGTTTTGGCGGCAAAAAAGTCTTCCGCTGTGCGAAGCTATTTTAAGTGTCTTGATCCCTTTACGAGAGCAAAATCTCCTTTTTGATCCGGAGGGAAATCCCTATCTAAAACTTACCTCTGAGCTTTTTTTACGCTGGTGTGATCTTTACAGCCTCAAAATTCTTGCTTTTACGTTAGCTAAAAGCAACGATCTTGGAACACTTGTGCGTACCAAAATTAGCACCGATGCCTATAAACCGATCGATTTGGAGATATTGGGAAAATATCTAAGCAGTTACAACGTCAATCTCGAAAATGAAATGGTCGATTTTCCCAAAACGAATTACAACCTCCATATCGGTATGACGTCACTGATCACAAAAATCCTCGAAGGAAAAATCTAATGCAAGAAATGCAACCGTTAAAAGTTCACAGCTATCTTTCTCAAAGTGAAATCGCAACGCATCTTGAAGGAGTCGAATATATTATAATGGCATCCCCTTCTTTGATCTCCAAAGGGCTCCCACTCCATTTCACCATTGTTTTAAATACATCAGAAACTATTCCAGAAGAGATCAAACCGCTCATTTTAGAAAAATTTTGCCGTGAGTATAAGATTACACAAACGAGCCATGTATTAAGTAATCGTGAACGAATTGCTTTTGCACATACGACACAAGAAACCCCTATGCCAAAACACATCATCGATGATACTGAAGCCAACACTATCCCATGGGTATTGCTTCATATTATTGACTTTTTAGGGGATTCGGAAGAGTTTAAAGAGGCGAAAGAAGGGTTAAGCGGATGGAGTTATAGCTACAACTGATTGCAGCAGCGCTCTATCTCTTCCACACTCTTGGCGATTATAGAAGAGAGATTTTCGCACCCCTCTTCGATAATCAGAATATCATCCTCGATACGGATACCGATCCCACGATAGCATTCTGGTACCGACTCATCATCAGCTCTAAAGTACAATCCCGGTTCAATCGTCATCACCATCCCAGGTACGAATGCTAATGATTCACCTGCTTCATCGACATAGGGGCATGGGTCGTGAACATCCAGCCCCATCCAATGCCCGATACCATGCGGAGCGTATTTTTTGTGTTCTTTGGCATCCATAAGAGCTTCACGCTCACCGCTCAAAATTCCCAAATTTATTAACGCATCACACAAAAGTTCTTCACTGTAATGCTGCAGCCAATCACGTTTTACTCCCGGTTTGATCGCATCGATCACCCGAAGCTGCACATCCAAAACCGCATTATAGACTTCACACTGAGTGTCAGTGAACTTTCCATTGACCGGAAAGGTACGGGTTATATCGCTGGCATAGAGTTCCCACTCGCACGCCGCATCGATAAGTACCAACTCTCCATCCGTGAGTTCATCGCGGTTATCGATGTAGTGCAAAGTATTGGCGTTATTGCCTCCTGCTACGATAGAGCCGTATGCTTCAGCAGATGCACCACTATGTAAAAACACATAGTTCATTGCAGCTTGAAGCTGGTACTCTTTCATACCGCTTTTGCATACTCGCATTGCTTGATGATGTGCTTCAGCAGTGAGTGCAATCGCTTTTTTAATCGTCTCGATCTCTTCAGGTGATTTTATCAGACGTAATTTTCGGATAAGAAAAGTGACATCACGAATAGCACGGATATGACGTTTAATACCTCGTGTGGAGTGAAGCGATTGTGCGGACCTTTTAGCCTCATTCAATCGGGAGTCTTCACTGTAGAGATCAATATAAAGATTGATATGTTCTCGCAAAAGCTCTTGGACCATATCCGTGTATGTAGCCACATCATACACTTCATCAACGTTAAATCGCTCCCGTGAGCCCTCAACTCCCAAGCGATCACCGTTCCATAATGCATGCTCCGCATTATAGGCTTCGACAAAAAGGATCGACTTGGTTGATTCAGCAGTTTTGATCAATACTAAAATTGCATTATCTTCGTTAAATCCGCAAAGATAATAAAAATCGCTGTTTTGACGATAAGGGTATTCAGTATCGTTTGATCGGGTTTGAGTAGGAGCAGAGGTAATAATCGCTACCCCCTCCTCCATCATATCAAGGAGTTGGGTCCGGCGGTGGGCAAAGTGTGTTTCTATCATGGCGATATTGTGCCATAAATGGAGCTAAATTAGAAATTTCTCTCCAAAAGTTTATCGACCTTGAGAATCGTAATGATACGATCCGATTGTTTACCGACACCGTCAATCATACTGTCTTCTTCATTGATCGTATCCGGTGCAGGTCCAACATCTTTTTTCGGCAAACGTATCGCTTCAGTCAAACGATCGATTACAAATCCTGCAACGTCATCTCCGTTTTTCATAACGATAAAACGGGTTTCTTCGGTATGTTTGATCGTCTCCAATCCAAAACGGGAACGTAAATCGATCAACGGAATAACGGCACCACGCAGATTGAATACACCCAAAATATAATTAGGCGTTTGCGGTACACGTGTCCAAGAGATCGGCTTAATGATCTCTTGGATGCTCAAAATGGGTACCGAGAACTCTTCATCACCCACGATGAAGCCGACCAGTTGGATCACTTCATCGATTTTTACATCATCTCCCGAGAGGGTTTTATGCTGTTTGTTGATAATTTGCTGCAGTTTTTCACTCATGGTTATAGCCCCTCGTTAAACTTAATATTACGTTTGACAACGCTCATCAGATACTCAGGAGAGTACGGTTTGGTGATGTATTCAACCATTCCTGATTCGACGCCGCGCATTCGGTCTGCTTTTCCAGTACGCGATGTTACCGCTATCAAAGCAAGATTTTTATACTTGTTGTATTTTTTGATCTCTGCTGCAAGCGTATATCCGTCCATTCTCGGCATCTCAATATCGATCAGCATTCCATCAAAGTTATGATCACCCTGTTTCAAAATATTCAATGCTTCGACACCGTCTGTAGCTTCAACGATCGTGATCCCCATCGGCTCGATCGATTTGCGCATAATCGTACGATCGGTTTTTGAGTCATCGACGATCATGACACAATAATCGCTTGCGGAATTTTTAGCACCCGAACGATTTTTACTCTCGGCACTCTCCTGCCCAACAGTCGATTTGACCGATTTTGCCATCTGCATCAATGCTGCGACATCAACAATCAAAGTTACGCCGCCATCACCGCGAATGGTTGCTCCAGCGATTCCGTCAATCCCTTTGAGGTATTCCCCAAGCGATTTAATAACGATCTCCTCTTGTCCGACCAATGAATCAACGATAAGCCCGATTTTGCTCTCAGCAAGACCGAGTACAACAACGTATGCATGTTCGCTATTGTCGAATACACGTTCGACTTCAAAAATATCACCGATATGGACAAGGGAAAGAACTTCATCACGCAAACGCATAACGGAGCGGTTTTCAACCGTATATATCTCGTCTTTGCTGATACGAACAGTCTCAAGAACCGATGCAAGAGGAATCGCGTAGTACTCTTCTTGAACACCGACAAGCAATGCTTGAATAATCGCCAACGTAAGCGGGATTTTCAATTTCATCGATGTTCCGCGTCCCACTTCGGAGTCGATATCGATCATGCCGTTGAGTTTTTCAATATTGGTTTTAACAACGTCCATACCGACACCGCGTCCTGAAACGCTGGTTACTTGTGCAGCAGTTGAGAATCCCGGTCGGAAAATAAGCCCGAATGCCTCTTTCTCAGACATCGTATCAGCTTCTTTTTCGGTAATGATCCCTTTTTCAATCGATTTGAGTTTCAGCATTTCCGCATCAAGCCCTTTACCGTCATCGATGATTTGAATGACGATGTGGTTACCTTCATGATACGCTTTGAGCTGGATGGTTCCCATCTCTTCTTTGCCTGCTGCGAGACGGATTTCCGGTGTTTCGATACCATGGTCACACGAGTTACGGATAATGTGTACTAACGGGTCACCGATCTCTTCAACAATCGATTTATCGAGTTCCGTCTCTTCACCGGTAATTTCAAGTTCGATTTTTTTGTTCAATTCACGCGATAAATCCCGAATCATACGCGGGAATTTGTTGAATACTTTTCCGATTGGAAGCATACGTGTTTTCATAACGGCGATTTGCAAATCGGTCGTTACCAATGAGACGATAGAAACAACTTGGTTGAGTTCTTCCAAAAACGCCTCACCCTCATAGCGCTCTTCAACATCATCATTAATTTTGATCAAACGGTTTTTACCGAGAACCAATTCCCCGATCAAGTTCATCAAGTGATCAAGACGTTTAACGTCAACACGGATTGTTTGTTCTACTGCCGAAGCACCGCCACGCCCTTCACCCTCATCTTTTGACTCAACTTTTCGCGGAGCCGGCGCTGCTTTTGGTGCAATCGGCTCAGGTTTTGCCACAACAACAGGAGCACTGACAGGAACCGGAGCAGATGCAACCGGTTCAGGTTTTTTCTCTTCGCTCTCGTTTGTAGCTGCCTTATTCGAACGTTTGGCAGCATCTTCAGCTTGTCGTATAGCAATCAGACGCTCAATCTCTGCTTCAACTTCTTCTTCGCTCATCCCTGAATAATCCGGTTCTTCTTCAGAAGAAGCACTTGGAGCCTTATTCGCCCGTTTTGCTGCGTCTTCAGCCTGACGAACGGCAATCAGTCGTTCAATTTCCGCTTCAACTTCCTCTTCACTCATCCCTGAATAGTCCGCTTCTTCTTCAGAAACATTCTGTACTACAGGCTCAGGAACAGGTTCCGGTGCAGGTGCCACGGCCGGAGCTGATGAAGGGATTGCAGTACCATTGGCTACGGCGTCAAGACGAAGAACACACGGTTCAACCTCAAGACCGCTGTCTTCACCACAATCACGGATTCTTCCCAAAAGTGCTTTCATCAAATCGATCGATTCGAGAATAACGTCCATAACGTCCGCATCGATGACTAAATCACCGTGACGCGCCATATTAAGCAAGTTTTCCATATGGTGAGTCAAATGGGTCAAAACGTCAAAGTTTAAAAACGAACTCGCCCCTTTAATGGTATGCGCAACACGGAAAATACGATTGAGCAAATCCAAATCATCCGGTCGTGATTCGAGCTCAACAAGGTCTTGGTCAAGCTGTTCAATCAGTTCGAATGATTCAACCAAAAAGTCCTGTAATATCTCTTGAAATTCATCCATAGCTTAACCCCTATTGAATATGAGCACGCACGACACGTGCTACTTGATCGTAAAATAAATTGGAATCGAATTTAACCAAATACGCCTCTCCACCCGCTTCTTTTCCGCGAATCTCGCTGAAATGGTCACTAATAGACGAGTTAAAGACAATCGGAACCATTTTAAAGCGCGGATCAGCTTTGACGTTTGCTGCAAAGTGAAATCCGTCCATCAACGGCATTTCGATATCTGATGCGATGAGACGAAGTTTGGAGCCGATATCGTCGCCGTATTTAGCGTATAAATCTTCTAAGACTTGAAGCCCTTTTTGACCGTCAGTCGCTTCGATGACATCAAATCCCATTTGCTCCAATGCTTCTTTGATAATGCGACGGGCGGTTGAACTGTCATCCAACAATAAAACATATCCGCTAAAATGGTATTTCCCGTCTTCGATTTTTCCGCTTGATGGCTGATACAATCCCAACTCTTGAACAACGCTCTCAAGATCCAAAATCAATAGTACCGCATCATCTTCAATTCGGGTAACACCGGTGATTTTCGAGCTATCCATACCGCCCTCACCCGAAACGAAGGATGCCGGTTCAATATCTTTCCAGTTGATTCGGCGTATACGCTTTGCTTCGTGTACGACAAAGCCGATCAGAATATTGTTGAACTCAGTAATAATGACCCGAGATTCATTACTTACCTCATCCGGAGTATCAACACCCATCCATTTAGCCAAATTGACGACAGGAATAACAACACCACGCAAATCGAAAATCCCCTCAATAAACGGAGGGGTGCCCGGTAATTCGGTCAATTTTGGGAATCGGATAATCTCGCGTACTTTAGCGACATTAATCCCGTATATCCCTTCGTATATCTCACCGTTTTCACGTTTGAATATACGAAAATCGACCAACTCCATCTCGTTGCTACCGACTTTTAATATCTCTCCTTGTCCCTTCATAGGGGCTCCTTGCGAAAAACTGACTCGTACACTAATGGCATATTGTAGGTTGATTGTACAGTAAAGTATCTTTCATTGCAAGCAAAAGCGGCAAGGTTAATGTAGTGCAAATCGGCGCTTTCAAAAAAGCGATTTTGGTGAAAATGACCTTCAATCAATACGTCAAAACCCTCTGTTTTTAGATCATTCAAACGGTTCTCAATCAGCGTTTCAAAATGCTCGATGGGGCGACAATGTTTTTTTCGTTTCATCATCCGCTCAAGTCTTGAAACAATAAAACCGTTTCCAATCGTATCGATCATACGAAGTATCCCCAAAATAAAGGGGCTTCGAATCAATGCCGTATAAATTTCATATCCCATCCCCATGATTTGATCCCCATGAGATAACGCTACATTCTTCCCCTGATAATCTAAAATGAGAGGTTGATGTTCACGCGCTATAACCTCAATATTGGGCAATAATCTACCCAATAAAAAGTCATGATTTCCCTCTAAGTAGATGATTTGGATTTTCTCGGAAAGGCGATTGAGAAGATCGAGTCCTTCGGTATTATACTCATAGGTTCGCGGTATCGGACCGTAGAGCATATCAAAAACATCACCCATCAAGATGAGCTGGGGAGTAACGATAGTACCGGATTCAAGGGCGTATAGAAAATCGATAAAATCTCGCCGCCATGGTGCACAGTGCGCGTCGGCGATGAGAATCGCTCCGGGTTTGAGAGTATTATGGGACATAGGAAATTTTAGGGATTCCGAGGGTTTCATCCAGCCCCATCATGATATTGGCATTTGCCAACGCCTGAGAGCTCGCTCCGCGCATCAGATTATCGATCGCACACATAGCGACCAAAGCGTTTCCATGTTTTGCGGCATAAACGTCCGCAAAGTTTGTTCCTGATGTCATTTTCGTATGAGGAGGAGCATTACGGACACGAACGAACGGCTTATTTTGATAAAAAGCGTTCATGACATCCAAAGGATCACAATCATTTTTGAGCGTCGCATAGACACACGCGAGCATCCCCCGTGTCATCGGAACAAGCGAGGGGACAAACGTCACCTTGACATTCTCAGAACATAACGCCGAAGCGTGCTGCTCTATCTCGGTCGCATGACGATGTTTGATAATGTTGTAGCAATTGATGTTGTCATTCACACTCACATAGTGCACCGTTGCGCTCGGGGATTTGCCTGCCCCCGAAACACCCGTTTTTGAATCAATGAAAATCGGATGAGTGGTATCTATATACTCTAAAAAGGGAGCCAATGCCATCAAGGATGCCGTCACATGACACCCCGGATTTGCGATAAGTCTGGCATCTTTGGCCACATCACCATGAAGTTCGGGAATCGAATAGACCGCATGAGAGAGATTATCCAAATCCTCATGTTCACAATAAAACGCTTCATAGTTTTCTTGATTGAGGCGATAATCGGCTGAGAGATCAACGACTTTAATCCCTCTTTCCAACAACCCTTTGGCCGTTTGCATTGCTGTTTTATGCGGAAGTGCCAAAAATACCAAGTCGCATAACGCTTTAGCGCGATCCAAATCGACTTTATCCACTCGCAAATCGCTAACACCGACCAAAGAAGGATGCAACTCTCCAAGAGTTGTTTCTCCCTCCGTATTGGCGCAATACGTTAGGGTAAAAACCGGATGGGAGATGAGCATTTTTGCCAGCTCTAACCCCGTATAGCCGCTGATACCGATAATACCGACATTAATGCGATTCAAAGACGATCTCCTGATATTTCACTTCGATAACCTCAAAGTTTTTCGCTCCGCCGGGGAGTTTTGCGCTGAATTCATCCCCCTCTTCCCGTCCAAGAAGCTGTTTTGCCAAAGGGGAATTAAACGAAATCAAACCCCGATCCGGATTGCTCTCACACCCTCCGACAATCGTGTAGGTAACCTCTTTATCACTTTCCAAATCGCACAATACGACGGTTGAACCGAAACTGATACGGGCATGTTCAAGTTCACTCGGATCAACGATTTGTGCACGCGAAATCATATCCCCGAGTTCTGCGATACGAGTTCCGATAAATGCCTGTTTTTCACGGGCTGCATGATATTCTGAGTTCTCTTTGAGGTCTCCGTACTCTTTGGCACGGTCTATTTCGACGTTTACGGCCGGAAGATCGATAGTTTTTAGGGTATTCAATTCGTCCGATAATTTTTGAAACCCGTATTTGGTCATCGGTTCTTTTTGTTCCACTGTTTGCTCCGAAATATAGTATTAATAGAGCATTATACCAAAGCTAACGTCTCAATTGCCGATGATGCTCATATGGTTGGGCGATTTTTTAGCGGTTTTTTTCTCCATCGCAAACGTTCGTTGTAAATGTTCGCCCGATTCTATCGTTGAATCTTTCCCCAGTTTAATCACCACCGCACTCACACCGAGAAGTTTAAATTCACGGATATTTCCCTCTCGATCTTCTGAGACAATGCATCCGCGCTCACGATCAGAGAGCTCATAAAATGCCTGTACCGCATCGCTGAATGTCACAATCAGATTCTCAATCTCTTCGCATATTTTTTCAAACGGATGTTTTTCATCCACAACGGCTCCGACAAAAAAATCATCACCCCCGATGTGCCCTTTGAAATACTCCGGAGACAACACTTTGTGCATCAGCTCCGCAAACAGCAAGATCACCCGATCACCGTTGCGAAAGCCGTAACAATCGTTGTAGGGTTTGAAATGGTCAAAATCAAAATAGATCACTGCGGCATCGCTTTGACATGCTATCACATTCGCGATGTACTCGTTGATTCTAAAATTCCCCGGTAATCTTGTAAGAGGATTTTCATCCCGTGCACGGATGAGATTGCGCTCATGTACCACTTCGATCATCTCTCTGGCACTCAAATATCCGATATAACGGGAAGATTCAACAATCAATACCCCAGGAGCATTTTCCGACAGCGAAAAGAGCTCGATCATCGTCTCAAGCGGCATCGTCAAATCAACAACCGGTATCGGCTCGATATAGGTCTCCAATGCAGAGAGATTGGACGAGCGGTTTTGCGCCAATGAACGACCATACGGCGAGCATGCAATCGCTTTGAGATTGTGTTCATGGATAATACCTACTGGATGCATCGCATTGTCCACGACGGGAACGAGATAACTCTCTTTTTCATTCAAGATATCCAGCAATGTCTCTATCGAATCACCCAACATGATCGATTTGAGCGATTCAAGCCGTTTCAAAATAATCTTTTGATTGGTCGGAGAACGTCTCTCTTCTTTGAATGGCAATGTTTGGACAAGATAATGCTCCGCAATAAGGGTGCAATCCGTAGTCGGCCGCTGAACAAAATAGCCTTGAACCAGATGTGACCCGATCTCTTTGCATACAGCTAGCTCCCGCTCACTCTCAACTCCCTCGGCGACGACACGGCATCCCATCAATGTTGCCAACTGTACCATATTGCGCGCCAGCAGTTTTTTTTTCGGATCGGTATCGATGGCGTTCAAAAAGAACCGATCTATTTTGAGGATATTCGGGGTGCAGTGATAGAGCAGCTTGTATCCCGATTGACCGATTCCGAAATCATCAATCGCAATACAAAATCCCTCATCACTATAGTGGTGCATCAAGCGTGTAAAATGATCAATATTGAGAATCTCGTTATGTTCTGAGAGTTCAAAGACGATCGATTTTGGGTCAAGATCAAAACGGTTGAGAAGCCGATAGGTATTCCCTTTTGAAAAATCGGTCATCTCCAACACTCGGTTATCGAGGTTGTAAAAAAGTTTGAGATTTTTATATCCTTGGATCGTACAAAACTTCTCAAGCACTTTTTCGCGAAGCCGAATATCAAACGTGTAGAGGATATTCTCCTCATACAACCGATCGAAAAAAGCTGCAATTGATTCAAAACCGAGAGTTTCAGTACCGCGCAACAGTGCTTCGACACCAAATATTTTTCCGGAGTGGATATCTACAATCGGCTGAAACGCGATATCCAAGATAGTAAGGTAGTGATAATACAGGGGGTGCAAAGGTTCCATGAAAGAGAGTATAAAACTCCCTCATCACAAAAAGGTTACAGACCTATACGACGTAATGCGAGTGAACACATTGCCAAACCGAACGATCCGGTCACAGCGACGAAGCTCCCTTTTTCTTTGATGCGCGGAAGTTCGGAAGAGCAGATACAGCTAAAATCGCCTTTGAATTTTCGTTTACGGAGTTCATTACGGATTTTTGACGCAAACGGATCTCCCTCAGTTTTCCAGATCGAACGAACTTCAATTTTGGTCGGATCGAGGCGTTTGGCCGAACCGACCGAAGCAATAAGTTTGGGATAACATTTTTGGATCAAAGCGAGTTTGGCACGCATATCATCAATCGCATCGAGAATCAGATCATAGGGCTCGAAATCAAATTCTTCAACCCATTCAGGGGTGATTTTATCCGCTATGGCGATTACTTCGGGATAATGGGTTTTGAGGGCTTCAACCTTCAGCTCCCCTTCGTGCTGTTCGGAATGCATTTGCCGATTTTGGTTGCTCGAATCATAGCGATCAAAATCGACAATCGTAATATGACGGACACCGCTGCGATAGAGACAATCCAAACAAAAGCTTCCTACCCCGCCGACACCCAAAAGCAAAATTTTTGCATTTTGAAGTCTATCAAACGCCTCTTCTCCAAAAACGAGTTTTGTACGAACGTGTCTCACAGCCATTCTCTCAATTTCTGCATCGATTTATAGGCGCTCATATCGAGTTTGATCGGGGTAAGAGAGACTTTTCCCGCCTCAATCGCCTCAAAATCACATCGCGATTTTCGATTTTCTCTGGGTTTGTATTCCAGCGGATGAAGCCCTAACCAGTAATACTCCATTCCGCGAGGGTTACGATGAAGATGGGCATCATTGGCATAATAACGATGCCCGGCATACGTAACCTCAAATTCTAGGTCATCAACCTCATAAGGGACATTGACATTTAAAAACTCCCGTTCGTTCAACGGAAAAGATCCGCTTAAAATTTTCTCTGCAAGTTGGCGGATGGCACGTTTTGCCAAAGCAAAATCACCGACGGGCTGTGTAAAATCCATCACCTGCGAGATAGCAATAGCGGGAACGTCATGCAGTACCGCTTCCATCGCCGCCGCCGCAGTTCCCGAATAGGTAATATCTTCTCCCATATTGGAGCCTTTATTGATCCCGCTGATCAGCAAATCGGGTTTAGATTCCTCAAACATCGAATGAAGCGCCAAATAGACACAATCGCTTGGCGTCCCGTCATCAAGTTTATAAAAATCATCTCCGACTCCGATAAAACTGAGCGGTCGCGTCAATGTCAAGGAATGCCCGCATGCCGATTTTTCAGTCGATGGGGCTACCACGGTAATCTGTCCCAGCCCTTCCAGCGCTTCGACCAGTGCCAAAAGTCCAGCCGATTCGTATCCGTCATCATTGGTAATCAAAATTTTTTTCATCTATTTCCTTTTGGTTTTTACTGGTACACAGATAAAACAATTTTTACTCTCTCTGCGCTCATATGCCAATACATAATCATGCTCTTTTAAAATTGCATCGACAATGTAAAGTCCCAACCCAAAACTGTCTTTGGTCGGATGCTCTTTGGTAAAAGGTTCGATATAGTAGCTTAATGGTTCTTTCAATGCTTCACCCTCATTGGCAAAGATGATTTCCCCCTCTTCCATCAAAATTTCCATCTTTTTTTCAGGAGAATATTTAATCGCATTGTCGATCAAATTTTTGATAGCAGTAACAAACAAACGATAATCGACTTCGATTTTAATCGTCGGATCGATAGAACGTTCTACCGCATCGTATTCGACCATAGCCATATCGATTGCACCGTCGATGATATCAATCAGTCGATACTCTTTTTTTTCGTGGTATTGATTTCCGGAGGTGATCTCTTCGATTAGTGCAAATTCACCGATCAGTGACTCCAATCTCTCGAAAATCCCCTCAAATCGTCCGCGTTGTTTTTCATCACTCAGCATCGTAGCGACAATACGCCCTTTGGCGATGGGCGTTTTAAGCTCATGCATAATGTTGCGTAAAAAGAGGGTGCGCGATTCAATCAAGGAACGGATTTTATTTTGCGTCGACTCCAATTCATTAGCTATCAAAGCAATCTCATCACTGCCGTCAATCCCAAATCGTACCCCCATGTCCCCTTCCCCGAAACGGGCGATCTGTTTACGGAGCCGGCGGAGCGGGTGCAACCGGTAAATGATCAATACAAATGCAATGCTCAATACACTGATCAGCGTTATGTATGCCGACATCAAATTAACCGGATGGTACGGAGCAAGCGCCCGATCAATCAAAAGAACATTATGACGTGACGATTCAACCCAAAAGTAAATGTTATCTTGGTATTCAATCATTGAGGTAACAATCTGTTGCTGAGGATGCATCTCAAACGATGCGTCGGAGAGCGAATATTGCCCGGCTACCTCTTCCGCACTCGCATCGCTTTTTAACACTTTCCCTTGTCGGATGATCGCTGTATATGAAGCTTCATGATTGATCTCTTCGAGATCATAAAACGCCAAATTTGCCTCAAAAATAGGTTGAGAAATCTGTTTATTGATGTAGGAGTGATAAATCTGACTGATAAGTGCATGTTTGGAAAAAATGCTGTCGATATGTTTTGCACGATTGTTTTCATAGAGCTGATAGAACGTAAAACTTACACTTGCCACCGACACGACAAGTGCAAACATGACGGTTGCTAAAACGGCGTTATTCTTTACCATTTATTTGAGCAATTTATACCCGATGCCTCGGATCGATTCGATCAGCGCTTTATCGCCGAGTTTATTACGAATCCGTCCCATCATGACATCGATACTTTTGTTAGATGAATCTTCATTGATCGCGGCAACATTGTGAATCAGATCTTCGCGCGAAACGACCATCCCCTGTTTTTTGATCATATGGGCCAAAATGCCGTATTCAGCGTTCGTTAGCTCTAAAGGGCGATTTTTATAGCTGATTTGCATCGCCGATTCATTGAGTTTAAAATCACAGGCACTCTCGGAAGCGGCAGCTGACGCCGCATCGTATCGACGAAGCACCGAATGGATCCGTGATACGAGCTCTCGCGGATCATAAGGTTTAGGGAGGTAATCATCGGCTCCGAGTTCGAGCGCATTGATTTTATCGGTGACATCCGATCTGGCTGAAGAGATAATGATGGGGATGTTTTGACGTGCACGAATCGCTTCGCATACCTCCAGCCCATCCATCCCCGGCAATGTCAGATCCAAAATGACCGCATCAAACGGTTCCAATTTGAGGATACTGAGTGCTTTGAACGGATCGTCTTCCGTCGTCACTTTAAATTCGTACTGTTCTAAAAATTCGGTGAGGATCTCGGCAAGCTCTAGATCATCTTCAATCATTAATATTTTATTCATGGCATCATTGTAACGAAGTGTAGTTAATGATTTCCTAACTCATCCACAGCACTGCATGATAGGCGACAAATGCCAACGTATACGCTACGATAGAGGTAAAGACAAATAAATACGCGAAATATTTGATCCCTCCCGCTTCACGGGTAAAGACAACCGATGCGGCCAGACACGGCAAGTAGGTCATAATTACCATCACAAACGCCACCGCCGAAGCAAACGGAATTTGCGAGCTGATCGTGCTGATTAGGGAGCGATCTTCTTCCGTAGCGTCGCTTCCAAGAGAATACAATACTCCCATCGTGGATACAACAACCTCTTTCGCAGCCAATCCGGTTTGCAATGCTACCGCCATTTTCCAATCAAATCCCAAAGGTGCGAATACCGGTTCGATCGCATGCCCTACATTCCCCAAAAAGCTTTGAGACAACTGTTCTTCTGCCAACTGATTTTCAAGACTTTTTTTCTCTTCTTCGGATACTGCGGCTTCTATTTTTGATGCATACACCTCATCCAAAGCCGGATTTTTCGGGTAGGTACTCAAAAACCAGATCAACAGTGACGCGGCCGCAATGAATGTTCCCGCTTTTTTGAGGTACATCATCGTCTTCGTTACAACGGTATGCCAAATCAATTTGACGGATGGGAGGCGATATTTCGGCATCTCCATAACAAATGGCTCATCCGAACCTTTGAACGCCGTCATTTTAAGTACTTTTGCCGCTACCAGACCGATCATCGCACCCAAGATATAGATACCGAACAATACGTTCCCCGCCATCTCCGGACCAAAAAATGCCCCGGTAAAGAGGACATAAACCGGCAAACGCGCACCGCAGCTCATAAATCCGATAACAAACAAGGTCAAAAGGCGATCACGGTCATTTTTCAGGATCCGTGCCGACATATACGCGGGGATTGAACACCCGAAACCTGAGACCAATGGAATAAACGATTGACCGTGAAGCCCAAATTTATGGAAGAATCCATCGAGGAGAAAAGCAACCCGTGACATATATCCCGTTGACTCGAGCAATGCGATCCCCACAAACAAAATCACAATGTTCGGAACAAAAAGGACAACCGCACCGACACCGCTGATGACACCATCTACGACAAGAGAGCGGATCTCTTCATTCGCAATCGTTGAACCGACCAACGTACCGAACCATCCGAAAAACGCATCGATCCAATCCATCGGAATCGATCCAATTTCAAAGGTTAACTGAAACAACCCCCACATAAAGAACAAAAAGATAGGGATCCCCGCAATCGGGTGGATCAAAACACTGTCAATCTTTTCAGTCGTTGTCTTCACTTGCCGTATTTTCGGCTTCACTTTAACCGCTTCTGCGATAATTCCGCGATTGTAAGAAAGATACTCCTCCGCCAATGCCTCTTTCATGTCATCGGTATCGTGATGAAGCAAGACATGACGATCCGCCTCTATCAACATCGGCTGCAGCTCTGTCCAAATCGGATTGTCATGCAACGTGCGATACGTTTTTTTCTCTTTTTGCAACAAATTGATTGCAATATTACGGTTACTGATCGATGCTTTGAATTTATGCCGATCCAAATATTCGGCGATTTGTTTCAGCTCTTCTTCTACCGCTTCGCTAAATACCAGTTTTTGCTCTTGCAACGGTGTCTCATGTGCCTCAATCACCGATTTCATCAGTTCATTCAATCCCGTTTTTGCAGCTGCAGAAACACGAACACACGGAATGCCTAAAAGCTGAGTGAGATAGGGTGCGTTAATCTCTATCCCCTCTTTATCGGCCTCATCCGACATGTTCAGAGCAATCACCATTTTTTTGCTCATCGTCATCAATTCAGCCGTTAACTGAAGATTTTTCTCCATATTAGTGGAATCGAGGACATTGATAATCAAATCGTACGTTTCATTGCACAAATAATCGTGCGTAACTCTCTCTTCGATAGAATAGTCTGTAAACGCATAGGTTCCGGGTAAATCAACGACACTGAATTCATATCCCTCATGATCAAAGGTAACAACCGTTTTTTCAACCGTCACCCCTGTAAAGTTTCCAACATGAAGACGCGCATTGCCGATCGAATTGATCAGCATGCTCTTCCCGACGTTTGGCTGCCCGACCAGTGCAACCGTTATTTTTTTAGTGGACATTTGTTACCTCTATTAATTCAGCTTCTTCTCTGCGCAATGCGATATTGACACTGCCGATTTTTATTTCAAACGTACTTTTGGTAAGACCGCACTCGAGCATCATAATCTCTGCTCCTTTCATCAATCCGAATGAAATCAGACGCTGTTTGAGCGCACCGGCCGCATTGATTTTCGCTACAGTCGCCCTTCCCCCTTTGGTACAAGCACTGAGGAGTGTCATCGTTTTCATCTACTATCCTTAAAAGTTGTAACTTAGACGCAAGAAAAGACGATCATATCCACCGTCGTAATCGCTTGAGCCATTGTTTAATGTATTTTTATTATTATCATTGATCATAGCATAACTCATCTGCGCTGAGAGTGCATCATTGATCTGATACGCGACAATAAAATCGCTCTCTTTGACATTCCAGTTCATCGGAGTACTTTTAAAATTTCCATACATCGCACCCAGTGTTAGGCCTTCGATACCCATCTCACTCATGTCGATCTGCGCATTGAGCTGATATGCGCGGGCATCTTCCATACTATCGATGGTCATCTCTTCCATGGATGTAAAATAAGGGCCTCCGCCAAAACCGTTGATCACTTTTTTCCCATTAGGGTTCGTTGTCATATTGTATGCGACTCCGATACTCAACAGTCCAAGGGTCGTTTTTGCACCGATGCCGTATACGTTCCCCTCAATATTGCTGTTTTGCTCTTCACTAAAATAGCAAAACTGTGTCGAAAACTCGATTTGGAGTGTTTTATCGATCGCGGCCGTATAGACGCCGTCTGCATAAATCGCATTTGTAATATTATCAATTTTATAATACCACGCTTGAACCGCCAGGTTCTCAACGCTTTCGTTCACGACGCCAAAGAGTGCCGTTCCATGGCTATCCACACCATCAAGGCGTTTAAATTCGGAGATGTCATTGCCTGAATCGTATCCTGCAAACCGTTTCACGTATCCGCCGATGAGAGTATTTTTTTCAAATCCCGTATAGGTTGCCATGAGGGCTTCAAACGTATTAGGGTGCATTCGGACATCATCCGTATCGGCAAGCGGTGTATCGATTTGCTGACGCCCGATGCGTACACTAAAATCATTCGCACTATAATCGATATAGGCTTCACCCAAATACGCATACGACCCAGCATTATTCGCAAACAAATCGTTATTTGCTTTACCCTCACTCACATCACCCGTGGCAAAAGCAATCTTTTGACTAATATAGAGTGCCGCCCCTACTTTGAGATCGTTCCAGCTTCCTGTCTCATATTTCAACTGACCGCCCAATGATGTTCCGTACGTATCGGTATCGACTGCATTGTTTTGTCCGATGTAGGCTGCACGAAGTTCTCCGCTTACCTTCCCTGCACTCAATGCATCTTCGATACTTGCTCCACTCAATACGCTGAGCGCTATGATACTTATACCTATTGCTTTTTTCATGGTCTTTCCCTTGAGTTACTGCAGAATGATATTCGTTATCAACTTATACCATCCTTAATAATGATAACTCTTTTCAATTAGACCATTTTCTCTGCTTTAGCTATAATTTCAAATCAAATAATACACCACTAGGACTTTTATGCAATTTCTCTGGCGTTCTACCAGTCATTTCAACCTTGCCAATCTCATCACGATGGCCAACATCACCTGCGGACTTCTTGCTACCTACTTCATTACCCAAGATAAATTCGTCATTGCCGTCGTCCTCGCATGGATGGGAGGGGCATTTGACATTTTTGACGGTAAAGTGGCTCGTAAATACGGTCTTTCAAATGAATTCGGCATTCAGCTTGATTCATTCGCCGATTTTCTCAGCTTTGTCCTCGTACCGACGTTTTTCATTTTCCAAGGGGTCTACACAGATCTTTCGGGAATCCCTCTCATCATCGCATCGATAGCGTCCATTTATTATGTCATCAGCGGTTTACGCCGTCTTATTCAATTCAATATCAATGCAGATGCAGGAGAGGTAGCAAAATATTTTGTCGGTGTTCCAACCCCGCTAGGGGCTATTTTGCTCTGGCTTGTATGGTTGGGGTCAGGATTTATCGGATGGATAGGAGTTTTGGTGCTGATGATACTCATCGGCGCACTGCTCAATTCAAAAGTGAAAATTCCTCACCTTTAACTCTCAAGTTCTTCACCATCGTCGATCAACGATGATGGTAAAAGTTTTTTAGGCTTCAATCCCAGCTTTCGCATTGATTCTACACGGCGGATGAGATTGCCTTTTCCGCTACTGAGCTTATTCATCGCCCCCTCATAACTTTTCTGAGTACGGGCGATCTGTTCGCCGATCTTCTCCATATCCTCGACAAACGCCACCAGTTTCTCATACAACGCTTCAGCCGATTCAGCTATCGCTTTGGCGTTACGCTCTTGATATTCGCTTCGCCAGATATGCTCGATGGTACGGAGCGTTACGAGTAAAGTAGAGGGAGAAACCACAACGATATTTTGCTCATATGCCGTTTTGAAAAACGTATTATCTTGCTCCAATGCCAATAAAAATGCCCCCTCTATCGGCATAAACAGTAATACAAAATCGAGAGTTCGTACACCGCTAAGCTGCTCGTAACGTTTGTTGCTCAACCCTTTGATATGGCTGTGGATCGAGAGAAGGTGCTGTTTGAGCGCATGAGCTCGTTCCTCATCACTCTCGGCACGGATAAACGCATCATAAGCAATCAATGAGACTTTGGAATCGATAATGATGTCTTTGTTTTGCGGGAGATGAACAATCACATCGGGACGAAATTTTTTCCCCTCTTCATCACTCAGCGTACTTTGGATCTCATATTCATGCCCCTCACGCAATCCAGATTCTTCAAGGATACGTTCCAGTACGATTTCTCCCCAGTTTCCTTGGGTTTTATTCTCCCCCTTGAGCGCTTGGGTGAGATTGATCGCATCTTGGCTGAGACGTTCGTTGAGGGTTTTTAGACGCACTATTTCATCTTTGATACTTTGGCGTTCTTTGGCATCGTGGATAAATTGCTCTTTGCTTTGGGTTGCGAATTGGGCGATCTGCTCACGAAACGGTTTGAGCAGCAGATCCAATCCTTTGGTGTGCGCTTCATCGAATGTTTTCGCTTTTTGCTCGAAAATCTGTGCAGCAAGTTGTTCAAACTGCATTTTCATCTGCACTTTGGCTTCGTCCAAAAGACGGATTTTTTCTTCAAATCCCCGAGACGACTCTTCGTGACGGGTATGGAGTACCGCATAATCGCGCTCAAGTGCATGATACTCTTTTTGCGCATTCTCTAAATCCGCTTGAATCTTTGATCTGAGTGTTTGCTCTTGCGTGCAGTATTCTTGCAGCTGCAATGCACGTGCTTCAAGAAGGGCATAGTTTTGACGGGATTGATTCCACATCCATCCGAATGTTCCGGCGGCGATAAAGCCTAGTGTTGTTGCTATTTCGTATATCATAGGGTGATTATAACCCATGAGAGCTAAGAGGTAAAAAAGTTGGCATTCTGTAAGATATACGTATGAAAGTATCTGCAAATGCTCCCTGCCCGTGTCACAGCGGCGAAAAATACAAAAAATGTTGCCAACCCTATCATAAAGGGATATACCCCGCAAATGCTCAAAAGCTCATGCGTTCACGCTACAGCGCTTTTGCTTTGGGATTGGCAGAGTATATTATGAGCACAACCCATCCGAATAATCCCGATTACACGGATGCACGTGAGGCTTGGAGAGAAAGTATCCTTGATTTCTCCAAACAGACACGATTCATCGACTTGAAGATTATTGAGTTTATTGATGGGGATAGCGAAGCGTTTGTAACGTTTGAAGCGATATTGGATCACGGTATTTTGAAAGAGAAAAGCCGCTTTTTAAAACCTGAGAATAAATGGCTTTACGAAAGCGGTTTTTTTAGCTAAATTATTTAAACGGATCCCCGTTGATGACCAGACGCAACCCCGTTTCATTGGAAGCGTAATCGGGTCGCGAATATCCCCGAAATGAGCTGCGCAGACACATATATCCCGTTTTATAGCTCCCGCCTCGTCGTACTTTAAACGACTCGGCCTCTGCCCCCCCGATACGGGGACTGCCATCATTGGGGGCTCCGTTATAGTTGGCAAAAAAGTCGTCTTCGCACCATTCCCAAACGTTTCCGAGCAGATCATAAATACCTAAACGGTTAGGTTGTCTCGACCCGACCGCTGCCGTTCGCATATTTGCGGTATATTCATAGATCGCATAATCATCCAGCTGTGCTTCGGAATCTCCAAACGTAAAACGGGTATTTCCCCCCGCTTTGGCGACGTATTCCCATTGTGCTTCGGTAGGGAGAGCATAAAAACGTGTCTTACCCTCATAGCGGTTGATCAATTCAACATACGCTTTAGCATCAAACCAGCTCACCTGCTCTACCGGATGACGGCGGGAATTCTCTTCTTCTACTTTATCGTTTTTAAAAAATGAAGGGTTGACGCGGGTTAGTTTAAAATACTGCTCCTGCGTTACAGGATATTTCGAAATCCAAAATCCATTCAGTTTTACCGGGTGTTCAGGAGACTCAACATCGCCGCCTTCATTATAGCGGGGATTTCGTCCCATGATAAACTCACCGGCATCGATATAAAGAAACTCCATTCCGATCGAATTGGTAAAGTCTCTGGGAGTCTCTACCGCCTCTGCAGATGAAGCTGCTTCATTTTTCTTTTTTAAAAAATCGAACAAGATGAACCTTTTGAAACATGTTTATTTATCTTACTATCTAACCTTATAGCAAAAATCGTTCACATCTTATTTCAAACCTATTATTTTCACTCTTTAAACTGATTCATATGGGTATTGAGATTTTCGGTCATAGCACTCAAGTGTTCAGCCGCAGACGCGATCTCTTCTACACTGCGGGCGTTGGAACCGCTTAGTTTATTGATCTGATGTATTTCACTGTTGATCACATCAATCATCTCTGCTGTATGTGCGAGAATCGAAACTGTCTCTTCCGTTGTTTTGGTTGCCACAATCATTGTTGATGACGCTCGTGAAATCTCATCTTCTACTTCATTCGATATTTTTGCGAGTTCGTTCATGTTTTTAGAGCTTAGATTCATCTCTTCGCTGGTTTCAATGATCGCTTGGACAATGACATTAATCGTGGATTGGATCTCGACCAAACTTTTTTGCGTTCGTTCCGCGAGTTTACGCACCTCATCGGCAACTACCGCAAAGCCTCGACCATGTTCACCGGCACGGGCTGCTTCAATCGCTGCGTTTAGGGCGAGGAGATTCGTCTGCTCGGCGATATCGGAAATGATTTCGAGAATCTCTTTGACTTGCTTAGTGTCGTTGCTGAGCTGATGGATGCGATCAGCCATCTCATTTTCTGTTTGAGAATTTTTTTCTACCTGTGTCGTCAACGCGGTTATCTTAGAAGCTGTTTTGCTCAGAGCGCTGCCGACGGCAACGATCTCCCCTTTATTGCGATCGGCTTGTTCAATAATATGCTGAGTGTCTTTGTTTATTTCACCGATCTCATTTGCAACTTGATTGATGACACCAACCGTCTGTTCAACCGTTTTTCCGACTTGAGTCGATGAGGATGATAGCTGAAATGCAACAGAGGCGTTTTCATTCGATGTATTTTTAGCTTCCCCGATAAACTTTCTAAGTTTTAACCGGAGATCTTCTATCTGAACCGTAATACGAGAGAGTTCGTTATTCCCTTTGGCCTTAAACGGCTCACTCAAATTCAGTGCTGCAATGTGACTGATTTGAGACAAAAGCGGAGTTACTTCATCCAATACCAAAGCGATCAACCCAAATCCGACGACAACCACCGCTAAAACCAAGAAAGAAAATAAAAAATTCGAATTCTTTGCCGAATCGGCATTATTTGAGAGTTGAACCGATCCGTTTTCAACGTCTTTGATGTGTGCATCACTCCAGCTGTTTAATTGGGTACTTAGTTTTTCGGCATACGGATCCACTTTTCCCATCCATGCATTACCTGCATCAGGCCCTCCGGCAATATACGCATCCGCCATTTTTTTCCCGATGACGTAATATTCCGCTAGATCTCGTTTGAACTGCTCCAACTCCCTTTTTTTGGCACCGTCATTTTTTTCGGCTGCAATCATTTGATCCAAAAGAGCATTTGCGCTTTGATAATAACTCTCAGCTTCTTTAAACCCATCATCATACCCTTTGGCTCCCCGTGTTGCCGAAATATCGGTCAACCACTGCTGTATCTGGATAACATCGATTTTCAAAGTGATATAGTTCATTGCCTGGGGAATCGTCTCTTTGCTCTGTACTTCCAGTTTTTTGCCCATTTCTGACGCGTTCATATACATATTCACACTGCTTAGAACGAGGAAAAAAGCGATAATCCCCAAAATAATTTTCAACATCGTACGAATCGAGATCTGATACAACCAGCCCATATACTGCCACCCTTTTTATATAAGTTTTTCTTCTTAGAATATTCTTGGCTACATACTCCCCAATAATTACTAAATTCTTTCTGAAATTGCCTTTTTCTTGACAACCTGCTTAGGGATAGTTTATAATGTCGTTATTAAAAAATGACCTGTCAATGACATCTCACCCAAAACTCGCCGATTTAATCCACACTCTATAGTAAGGCATTCACCGCATGAGCGAAAACTCAAAAACTCCCCGTAATAACTCGAAAAATCGTACCCACATACCAGTTGACGGATTCACAATTGAAGCACTCCGTACCAAAAAGCTTGAAGATCTCCTCGAAATTGCTGCGTCACTCAACATCGAAGACCCCAATGAACTAAAACGCCAAGATTTGATTTTTGAAATTCTCAAAACACAGGTTCAACAAGGGGGATTCATCCTCTTTACCGGTATTTTGGAAATCATGCAAGACGGGTATGGTTTCTTGCGCGCCGTCGATCAATCTTTCAGTGACTCGATGCACGATGCGTACGTATCCAGTACCCAAATCCGCCGCTTTGCTCTTCGTAACGGGGATATTGTTACAGGACAAGTGCGCGCACCGAAAGACCAAGAGCGTTATTACGCTCTCCTCAAAGTCGAAGCGATCAACTATCTCCCGCCCGAAGAGTCTAAAAAACGTCCACTCTTTGAAAACCTCACACCACTCTATGCATTGGAGCAAATCAAACTCGAGTATCAACCAACCAAACTCACCGGCCGTATGATGGATCTTTTCGCTCCGATCGGTAAAGGGCAGCGCGGATTGATCGTCGCACCTCCGCGTTCAGGGAAAACTGAACTTATGAAAGAGATTGCACACGGTATCACCAATAACCATCCTGAAATCGAGTTGATGGTTCTTCTTGTTGATGAGCGTCCGGAAGAGGTAACCGATATGGAGCGCTCCGTCAAAGGAGAAGTGTACAGTTCAACGTTTGATGAACCGGCAAAAAACCATGTCAAAGTCGCTGAAATGGTGATCGAGCGGGCAAAACGCCGCGTCGAGCTTGGTAAAGATGTTGTGATCCTCCTCGACTCAATCACCCGTCTTGCCCGTGCGTACAATACCGTCACACCATCGAGCGGAAAAGTCCTCTCGGGTGGGGTGGATGCCAATGCATTGCACAAACCAAAACGATTCTTCGGTGCTGCCCGTAACATCGAAAACGGCGGGAGTTTAACAATTATTGCGACTGCGCTTGTTGAAACGGGAAGCCGAATGGATGAAGTTATTTTCGAAGAGTTCAAAGGGACCGGTAACTCCGAGATTGTCCTCAGCCGTAAAATCTCCGACCGCCGTATCTTCCCTGCAATCGATATTCTCAAATCGGGAACACGTAAAGAAGAGCTTCTCATCGGCCCTGAAATCTTGCAAAAAGTATTCGTTCTTCGTTCTATGCTTCATAAGCAAGAAGACGAAGTTGAAGCGCTCCGCTTCCTCTATAATACAATGCTCAAAAGCAAATCCAATATCGAATTTCTTGAAAGCATGAACGCCGAATCCAAATAATGGAAATACTAAAATGAGCAAAGCCCATTTTAGCAGCAGGGACAAGTTTGTCCCTTGCAACCCCCTGAAGCTACCGGCACGTCTGCCGGAGATAAATTAATACCATGACCATTGGGGTATTCGATTCGGGACTCGGAGGTCTCACGATCGTTGCTACTATGCGCTCTCAATTACCGGGAGCGAACATTATCTACATCGCCGATACTGCAAATGCCCCCTATGGTGAAAAAACCAAAGAACAAATTTTAAACTATTCCATACACATCACAGACTATCTGGTTGAACACCACCACATCGATGCCCTCGTCGTCGCATGCAATACCGCCACCTCCGCTGCTATTATCGAACTGCGCGAACGCTATAGCAACCTTATTATTGTGGGAACCGAACCGGGTCTTAAACCGGCCATTTCCCACTCCGAGACGAAAAAAGTGGGAGTTTTAGCCACCCCAGCAACACTCGAGGGTGAAAAATACAAAGCACTTGTCGCGATGCTGAGCAATCACTACCACGTAGAGGTGTTTGAGCAGCCCTGCCCCGGTCTTGTGCAACAGATTGAATCGGGAGAAACAACGAGCGATAAAACCCTCTCAATGCTCGAAACATGGCTATCCCCGATGCGCGATCATAACGTCGATACCATTGTTTTGGGATGTACCCACTATCCGCTGGTCAAAGAGAGTATTCAAAGAGTAATGCGTCGCTCGATCACCTTCATCGACAGTGCCGAAGGGGTGACCAAACGACTGATCTATCTGCTAAGCGAAAAAGGGCATGAATTCCACGGTAAAACCTCTCTGCACCTCTTCTCTACCGGTCCGATTGATACCACAATGGTCGAGACGATTTTAGGCGAAAATTTTAGGGTATCCGTGATAAACTCTTTAAATTAAAAACGCGAAGAGGTTTTATGAGCACATCCGAAGTTTTAGCACTGAAATACCGTCCGAGACGTTTCGAAGAGCTGATCGGTCAGGAGAGTATTTCTCAGACGCTTTCCCTTGCACTCGACTCTAAACGTCTCTCTCATGCGTACCTCTTTTCCGGACTTCGAGGATCGGGGAAAACCTCTACCGCACGTATTTTCGCCAAATCGCTCATTTGCGAAAACGGACCCACCTCCGCACCGTGTGACGTATGCAGCCACTGCGTCATGGCGAATGAAGGTCGCCATATCGATATCATTGAGATGGACGCCGCATCCAGCCGCAAAATTGACGATATCCGAGATCTAATCGAACATACCAAATACCGCCCTGCCAGTGCCAACATCAAAATCTTCATCATCGATGAAGTCCACATGCTCACCAAAGAGGCGCACAATGCCCTGCTTAAAACCCTCGAAGAGCCGCCGGAATACGTTAAGTTCATCCTCGCGACTACCGATCCGCTCAAACTTCCTCCGACGATTTTGAGCCGTACCCAGCACTTTCGTTTCAAACGTATTAGCCATCCCAACATCGTCCATCACCTCAGCCATATTCTCCATTTGGAGAATATCGAGTACCAAAACGAGGCACTCGATATTTTGGCGCGCAGCGGTTCGGGAAGTCTACGTGACACCCTCACTCTCCTCGATCAAGCAATCATCTACTCGAAAGGGTTCGTCGATGTCAAAACCGTTGCCGACATGTTGGGGCTCCTTGATCCGGATTATATCAGTCGTCTATTCGATTCCATTTTCGCGAAAGATCGAAATGCACTGACCGCAATGCTCCAAGAACTCGAATCTTATGAGTCAGAGATGGTGATCGATGAACTGATCGCCTATCTCAAAGAGCGTTTATATGAGGGGGATCATCGTTTCAGTCCACTGGTAATCGAGCGTTTTTTCCGAATACTCAGCGATGCGAAAACCCTATTTGCAATCAATGCCGATGGCGGTTTTGTCGTAAGCCTTGCGCTGTTTAAAATGATCGAAGCCCTCAAAATCAAAGAGATCGATGATATGATCGAATCGCTCGAATCCCGCGTTACGCTTCACCCATCAACGCCGGCACCAACTCGGAATGTATCAGAGCCAGAAATTCCGACAATCCACGTCACCCCTACTGCACCTGTAGTCAAATCACCGTTTGAGCAGTTGTGTGAGCGAATCAGCGACCGCAGTGCCGAATTGGGAGAATGTTTTAAAAACAACGTTACCTTTATCGCGTATGAGAATGACACTCTCACATGGGAGAGCTGTGCGGAGGGGGAGGATAAAGAACTGCTCAAAAACAGTTTCGGTATCATCCGTCAATTTGTCCGTGAAATTTACGGGCTCACAACACAGATCAAATCGAACGGATGTACGAAAGTAGCCGAAGAGCCTGCACTACGTGTTCCGGAAGAACCGTTTAGTGTATCCGAATCCGAAGAATCTTCCATGATAGATCCTATCGAAGAGATCCCTGCAGATTCCATGATCGAAGAGGTGGAAATCGGTATCGGAAGCTGTGTCAGCCAATGCGATGAGAGCAGTAACAAAGAGTTTGACGGAAGCGATATCCTAAAAGAGCCGATGATTGAAAAAGCGGCAACCCTTTTTGAGGCCACGAAAATCACGGTACAGTCGAAAGTTTGAGCCTCCGCTTGCTATTAAGTTTTTATTCAGCTACAATATCTTCCATAGAAAGATGATTTAGAGTCTCATCTTTGGTTTGCTTTTTATTGAAGACCTTTTAGTTATCAGTACGACCTGCCATAAGAACGCTCCACTTTATATTTTCGACCACTCCGATTTCGGAGTGTATACCACCAAAAGGCTCATATTATGGCAGAAGTACTAAACGGAACTGTTAAATGGTTCAACAGCGAAAAAGGGTTTGGATTTATCCAACAAGATAACGGCGGTAAAGATGTATTCGTACACTTTCGCCAAGTAAACCGTTCAGGTTACGGCCGTGTTAACCTTGAAGAGGGTCAAAAAGTGACTTACGAAGTCGGTCAAGGCGAAAAAGGTCCACAAGCCGAAAACGTTACCGCTCTATAACTTCCTCTTAGGCAGATTTTTCTGCCTATTCTCCCAAAATCATTTTACTAAGACACTATTGGGTGTTTTTCCGAATCGATTTAAAAGGAATACACCATGGAAAGCAAAGAAGCTGTTTTAAAGGCTCTCAAAGAGGGTAAAAAACTTACCAGTAACGTCACAGGATTACAATATACACTGATCGCAGGACAACTCCACGCACGCAGCAATGAAAAAACCGACTGGCACGAAAGTGAGTTATGTTTCGATAATCCTCCTTCATGGCTCAATCTCCGCGACTGAGTTTCCCTTTTAACTCCCCTATATTTTTTCTGTGTTACTCTAACGCATCTTACCTTGCGAGGCACGTATGTATTTGCACAAACACCTTGATACCATCGAAGCAGCTCCCCAAAAAGCGGGTCGCGGCGTAAGCATGAAAATGCTCCTCTCACCTGATGAATCGCCCAATTTTGCGATGCGTAACTTTATCATCGAAGCGGGTGGACATATGCCTCTGCATACCAATACGGTAGAACATGAACAATACGTCCTCAGTGGGCGTGCACAGGTCGTGATCGGAGATAAAACGATTGAAGCGGGTGCGGGAGATGTACTGCTCATCCCCGCAGGAGTTCCCCACAGTTATGAAACACTTGGAGAGGAAGCGTACAGTTTTCTCTGCCTCGTCCCAAAAGGGGTAGACGTTATCGAAGTGTTGGCGTGCTAAAACGTTTCGGGATCAGTTATTGGTCCCACGTACAACGCGCTTGATATCATCAATCCCATCACTGACACCGTCATTGAACTCTTTTGCCGTACATCCGTTTAACATCAAAATTGCTATCATACTTGCCAGAACCAAACGGGTCATAGTTTCTCCTACATCTTAAATATACCGAAATTATAGCGTGTCTGTCGTTCACACTTGTTTATCGACTATTGCGCTATCATTGCACCATCAAGACAAAGGAAAAGTTATGGACGGCAAAGAACGCAAAAATATTATGTCAGGCAAACGGGTGAGCATTGTCCTCAAAGAAGATCAACGGACAGGAAAGCTAACAGAGGGGATCGTCCGCGACATCCTCACCAAATCACCCAATCATCCACACGGGATCAAAGTACGCCTTATGAGCGGAGAAGTGGGACGGGTTAAAGAGGTGTTTTGATCTTGATGATCACATTATAGATTCCAATCCCGATCAGAATCCCTATACTGTCTGCAACGATGTCCATAAGTGAGAAACAACGGCTTGGAATAAAATACTGCGTGATCTCAATCTGAAATCCGACCAAGAGCAAGAGTAGTGCTTTGAGGTGTGTTGAAAAGTGGTTATAGGCCAAGCTTAGCAAGACATAGAGGGTACAAAAAGCAATAAAGTGATTCTGCTTGTCCCAAAAGCTCTCGATGATTTCGATGTGTTGTGGCGTTAAGGCAAGATACTCGATCGCTCCAAAAGATGCAAAGAATGATACTTTTGCTCTATTCAACCTAAACTCTCTAATTTGACTATTTTCCCCTTACTATTCCTTTTCACATACTCCACTATCATCCCATGAAACCGTGCAAACGCGGCGGGGAGCTGAACACTGTCAAAATAGCCTCTCACTCCCGCTTCGCACCACTCCTGCAGCTCATCATAACTCTCAAACTCATACCCGAATGCATTTAAGAGCCGTGCAGTATAGGCATCGACGACCATCGCGGGACGGGCGCAGGCGTAGCAGAGGATAGAATCGGCCGTCTCAGGACCAATCCCTTTTTGACTCAACAGCCACTCCCGATCAACCGAGAGAGCAAAAGTCTCGAAATCGCCGAACTCGTCGATCATATTGCGTGAAAGGCGGATGAGATTGGACGCTTTGGCTTTGAACAATCCGCTCGGACGGATCAATTCCATGAGGGTTTCGGAATGGGTTTGTGCGAGGAGATCAGGGGCTAAAATATCGGCGTTTCGAAGATTATCGAGAGAGAGTTGCACCCTCTCCCACTGGGTATTCTGGGTCAGAATCGATCCGACGACGACTTCAAATGTGCCATAGGCAGGCCACCACAACGGTGGAGAATTCTCCAAAAGTTTCAGTTTTTCGAGTGTACTAAAGAGTTCAAACGAATTGGAGAGTTCCACTGATCACTCCTCGATCCATGCGTCCGTTCGGATCATACGCCCATCATCGAAGATTTTGAGTTTGAAGGCTTCGCTGCATTTTCCCTCTTCCAAATTCATCACCGCAATCTGGAGGATTTTACGGCATTTTTCAGGGACTTCAAAGCGCCCCGATACTCCGGTAATAAACCGCTCCAACGGTACTTTGGCATCCATACCGATGACGTTATCTCGGCATCCGCTGAGACCGATATCACTCATATATGCCGTCCCGTGCACAATCTGAAAATCATCGCTCCCCACATGGGTATGGGTTCCGATGATCCCGCTTACATCCCCTGAGAGAAGCATCAGCATAGCACGCTTTTCACTCGTCGCTTCAGCATGGAAATCGAGGAAAATGTGCTTAATCCCCTCGTCTCGCAACTGTGCGACTGTATCGCGAGCGCATCGAAAAGCATTATCAACGTAAGGCATTCCGTAATGCCCCATGATATTGAGGACGGCGAGTTTCTCCCCTCCCACCTCAAACACACGACATCCCGTCCCTTTAACCCCCTCGGGATAGTTATGAGGACGTAAAAGAGGGAACGCTTCGAGAAGCGGTTCGATCTCTTTTTTATCCCACGTATGGTTTCCGCCGCTCATGCAGTCGATTCCCATCCCCAATAGTTCATTCGCATTTTTCATCGTCACACCGAATCCGTGCGAGGCATTCTCGTAATTTGCGATGACAAAATCGATACCGTGTTCACGGCGGAGCTTCATAAGATGCTCTTTGATCATCACCCGTCCCGGACGGCCGACAATATCTCCGATAAAGGCTATTTTCACTCGTTCTCCTCTGTGAGTTCTTTTCGCAATAAGGCGGCTTCTTGCCGAAATCGACTGCTGTCGCCGTATTCAAAAAATCGCTGATACCGCGAATGAATCGATCGAATCCGTCGGGCATGGCGGATCGGACACCAGTACTGCTCGGTACGGGCGGCAATCTCAGAAATGTACCCCATCAACCCGTTGAAATAACTGCAATACAGACAGTTAAGCTTTTCAATCGCATTGAGGTATCCGAGCTGATGGCGATCATACACGATGTAATCGCTCCGTTTGACCTTGGTGATTTTATAGATCGGGAAACAGACCCATTGATAAAACGACACAAAGATATCCAATAAAAATGCCGGAATCAGTACCACCCAAATCACCGGCGCACTCAAAAGATGCAAAATCGGCGTTGTTGCAAAATAGTTCACAAGCCCTTGTCGATCCTGTCGGTACGACGCTAAAATCTCTTCGCGTTTTTTGACAATCTCGCAGGTAAATTTTTCGTATTCCTGATGAAGTTCTGTTTCCAACTCCGATTCGAGCGCTTTGATTTTGGCGACAAGCTCGTCAATCTTGTAATGTTCCATCGTGAGCCTTTGGATAAAGTGTAAAACTATACTACAATTACGTATGCAATCACTTAAATACTTAGCCCATTACAGCCAAGAGATACGTCAACAGGTTCAAGAGCTCATCGATACCGATCGATTGGGAGAGCGTCTTTTAGCGAAATATCCCTCTACCCATAGTTGGACAACAGACAAAGCTCTCTATGATTATGTAATGGAGATCAAAAACACCCATTTTCGAAGCTCCGCACCCATCTCAAAAGTGCTCTACGATACCAAGATACGGGATCTACACTCGGCACTGGGGACACACACCTTTGTCACGCGGATTCAAGGGGGAAAACTCAAAGCCAAAAATGAGATTCGGATCTCTCATCTCTTCAAAAAAGTTCCCGAGCCGTTTTTGCGGATGATCGTCACCCATGAACTCGCCCATCTCAAAGAGAAAGAGCATAACAAGGCGTTTTATAAACTCTGTACCCACATTGAGCCGCAATACCACCAGCTCGAGTTCGAGGTACGACTCTACCTCACCTATATTGATCGTTTCGGGGAGCTTTATTCTCGCACCAATTCCACTAGCACTTCATAATGAGACGTATGTGGGAACATATCAAAGAGCTGGACTCTGTTGATACAATAACCGCTCAACATCTCAAGATCTTTGACTAAACTCACCGCATTGCAGCTCGAATAGAGGACTCTATCCGCACCGATCCGTCCCAACCATTTACAAATCTGCTCCCCCAACCCTCGACGCGGCGGATTCACGATAATCAAATCGGGGTTTTCTCCCGCGGTTGCGCTAAAAGTTGCGGCATCGAGCGATTCAAACGTGATGTTCTCTATCTTCAGCTGTGAAGCCGAAGCACGCGCACACTCTATCGCTTCACTCTCTATCTCGATTCCCACAATACGACGATCAGGTGCCGCGCAGTGCAGGGCAAATCCTCCCACTCCGCAAAAAAGATCCCATAAAATTTTCGGGCTGCTCTCATTTGCCCATTCACTCGCTATACGGTAAAGCTTTTCAGCAACCTCTGGATTGGTTTGAAAAAAGCTTTTCGGTCGAATAAAGAGAGGAACATTGTTCAGTCGCTCTTCAAGACGCTGCTGCTCGGTCAGAAAAATCTCCTCTTCTCCTTCCAAAATCGCCATGTGTACAGGCTGGATATTGACCGATACCACCTGCAGGTCAGGAAGCTTTTCCATCAAATCGTCCAAAGCGTTTTTGAGCCGTCCGATAATGCCGTGAGAACGGAGAACGAAGCGGAGCATCATCCCTCCGCTACTTTGGCTTCGGGTAAGAAGAACATATTTGAGCTCTCCTTTTCGCAATCGCACATCATATCCTTTGACCCCTAATTCTCTAAGCCACTCTTGGATCGTATGAAGTGCTTTTTGCATGCTCGTACTGTAAAGCGGGCATTCGATCAGACTAACCTCTTCGGCAATCCCCAGAACAACCCCATCCCATGATGGGGAAGCTACCATTTTGGCTTTGTTACGAAATCCCTTGAGCTGTGATGTAGCCGGCTTGAGCCACTCTTTGGGTTTATAGCTGTCTAGAAGTGTGTGGAGGTGATCATTTTTTAGTTTTAACTGCTCGGCGTAGTGGTAATCGATCCATCCGCACGAGTGACAAAAATTTGCATCAAAATAAGAACAAAAACTCATAATTCCTTTATTTATATCCCTGTTATGCTAGCATCAAACGAACTTTGCGGTATTGCATACAACCGTCTCTCAAGTCGCCCGATATGCTCCAATATCTCTTCTGAAGCAGCTTGGAGTTTGACGAAATGCGCTTTGGCAATCTCGCGTTCTGCATCGGTGATCTTTTTTTTCATATTGAACAGTTTCGAGAAAAAAGATCGATCGACATTGGCAAAATAGATTTTAAAGATGTGCATATACTCATCGTGTAACGTTACATGCGCTTTCTCAATTTCACCCAAGCACGTCATATTACCTAAAGCATTGAGTTTTTGACCATCGCTATAAAACCATTCACCGAATTTGCAATCCGTATAACTCAGCGGAATTGCATTCTCATCGATCGGCAATCCCTCAATTAGAAGTTTAGCACGTTGAACCCATTTTACATGTGCTTTTTTCGCATCGCTCAATGATTGCAAAGTGACAGTTTTATCCATAGTAGTCCACCTTTGATGTGATAGCCATATTATACCTGTGAAACGTCATAAATATAACACAAAAAGTTATAATTGTACTTTTTTCAACATTGACTCAGAGTTTCGGTTTTACGGTGCGTAAATAGTGTAAAACGGCTCCAATTAAATCATCATCATCTTTACTTTTACTCTGCAGCGTCTCTTTGATTCCGCTTTGGTATTCAATGGTGATATTTTGGTTGTAGTTGCTCACCATTTTGATGTTTTTCTCGATACAGAGCAGCTTGATCACCATGATCTCAAAAAACTGTTTTGTCGGAGTATCCGGTTTTCCAAAACGGTCTCCAACCTCCTCTTCGATCTCATAAATCTCGTTTGGCGACTCACACTGGCTGAGTCTGCGATAGAGTTCGAGACGGAGACGATCTTCACTCACGATCTCATCGCTGATAAATGCACTGACGGTCAGTTTGATATCCACTTTCGCTCGAACGGCCGTTGTCTGGTTGGTGAGAAGTTTGATCGCATCTTCCAACATCCGTAAGTAAAGGGCATAGCCGATATTTTTGATATGACCGCTTTGGGCATCGCCCACGAGGTTTCCTCCACCACGGATTTCGAGATCGTGATACGCCAGCATCGATCCGCTGCCGAGGAATGAATTGGATTCAAGTGCCACAAGACGTTTTTTCGCCTCTTCGGTGAGATGATCTTTGTCATCGACGATGAAGTAGGCATACCCCTCGATATGCCCCCGTCCGACTCGACCGCGAAGCTGATGCAGATCTGCCATACCAAACCGATCTGCACCGTCGATAATCATTGTATTGACTGTCGGCATATGGATTCCCGATTCGATAATCGAAGTCGCCAACAATACATCATACTCCCTAGCGGCAAATTTAGCCAGTTCTTCTTCCGTTTGGGTCGCACTGATTTGGGAGTGAAGGATCAAAATACGTAAATCGGGGAGAATCGCTTTGAGTTCACCGGCTTTGATCACCATCGAGTCGATCGAGTTATGGACATAGAATACCTGACCGCCGCGTCGAAGTTCACGCAAGATCACCTCTTTGATCAGCTTCTCATCATAGTTTTTGACAAACGTCCGTACTCCGAGTCGCTCGGACGGCGGAGTGAGAAGCTCAGACATCGTTTTAATCGAGCTAAGGGCTTGATTAAGACTTCGAGGGATCGGTGTCGCACTCATACTGAGCAAATGGACATTTTCATAGAGCGATTTGAGTTTCTCTTTTTGTTTTACACCGAATTTATGTTCCTCATCGATAATGACCAGTCCGAGTTTGGCACAGCTTACCCCAAAGAGGGCGTGTGTTCCGACAACACAATCGAGTTCACCGGCTTCTAACGCCCGTAACGTTGCATTTTTCTCTTTGGTGCTGACAAAACGATCCAACTTTGCTACCCGTATTCCAAACGGTGAGAGTCTGGCTTTGAGGGATTGAAAATGCTGTGAGCTGAGCAATGTCGTCGGTACGACAAGAAGGGACTGAAAACCGCCCTTTACCGCGGTGAAAATCGCATTCATCGCCACTTCGGTTTTTCCAAAGCCGACATCCCCGCTGAGGAGCCGATCCATGATTTGTCCTGAGGCGAGATCACGCACGATGGCTTGAATCGCGCTCGCTTGATCTGCCGTGTACTCAAATCCCGCAGCCGCTTGGAATGCTCGGAGTTCACCCGCATCGACGCTCATCACGGAAGCCTTGATCAGTGCGCGGCTCGCCGCTATCCCTACAATCTCGGAAGCGATCTCAAACAATCGTGCCTTGACGGTCTCTTTGAGTTTTCCAAAACTCCCTTTGCCCAAACGATCCAGTACCGGTAGAGAACCGGTGGCGATATAGCGGTCAATCGTATCGAGATTCTCAACCGGGAGAAGAAGCTTATCATCACCCATGTATTTGATCACGACGAGATCTTTGACCCCGCCGAGGATTTCTGCCTGCTCTATCCCGACAAATATCCCTACCCCGTACTCTTCATGGACGACGTAATCTCCCACTTTCAAGTCATCGAGGAGAATCGAGGTGCGGCGGCGACGCCGTTTTTTCTCATGACGATTGAGAGAAAAAATGATTTCATCACTGCTAATGAGGTTCAGGACGATACCGGATGTTTTTAGTGTAATCTCTTTTAGATCAAAGATCCCCGCAGCTTTGAGTTGTGTGTCGCTGGCCGCAATCAGAGTGAATTTTTTGTTTTTGTGTACACTGCGAAGGGTCTCAAAGTTACCTCCACCCAACGGTGTATAACGCTGTGATTCAGGAAGAATCTCGACTTCGAGCCGCTCACGCGGCAAAACAGGTTGGTTCAGACCGTACGCTTCGTCAAGAACGCTTTTCATCTCACGGATGCGCGCAACGTTTTTACCCTCACACAAATCTCTACCGTGTTCTCCTAAAACCCAAAATCCGAGTGATGCAATATCTTTGACAAAACTGTCACTTTGAGAAGATACAACCGCTTTTTCAAAATAGCTATATTGTGCGCTATCAAGGGAGAAAAATGCACTGGTTATCTCAATAGAGGCCAACTCTTCTTTATCCGTACGCTGGGTTTCGACATCAAATGCCTTGATCTCTTCAACCTCATCATCAAAAAGACTGATGCGGTATGGGTTGCTTTGATTGGGAACATAGATATCAAGAATATCGCCACGGTGAGAAACTTCCCCTTCCATTTCCACCATATCGACAAACGTATATCCCCAATGGATCAGTTTTTCTTTAAGTCCGCTCAAATCGATCCGAGAAGCAAACTCAATGGTTTCGCTTTGAAGTAATTCTTCACTCGGCATCGGGAAAAGGAGGGTTTTGAGCGGTGAGATAATAAGCGGTTTTTTGGACGCGGTATAATAGGTTCGCAGTGCGGCAAAAAGGGCAAAAAGCTCTTCGCTAAAAGGGCGTAAATCGTCCATATACGCAGCGCGAAAATCGGGCAATACGATGTGAGGTATCTCCAAAAACGTCGATACGTCACTTAGTTCGGAAGCCTCTTTCGCGTCTTCGCACAGAAGAATATCGGGGAGTTTTTTCGGGTTGTTTTTGACGTATTCATACCATCGTGCTTGTGACATTCATCCTCTTTAAAAACGTCTCAGCTACACTGAAGGAGCCGAAAACTAAATACTCTTTATTGTTATCGATTGCATCCAATGATCGATACTCTATTTGTAATTCGCTCAGCGCATTCTCCAGTTCACCTCGCGGAACAATCCGCGCTTCATCTACATCGATAATTTCCACAGAAGCAATGATCGGATGCAGAATATTCAATATATCGCGATACTCTTTATCCCCATAGGTGTTGTAGATCAAAACGACCTTTTTCCCCTCATAAGCACGCGCTATTTCACGCGCCGCCATCGGGTTGTGTCCAACATCGAGAGTGATATTGGAAGCGATACGGGTGAGTCGACCGAACAGGGCACGTTGATCAAACAGCTCTTCTGAGGCTTTATACCCTAAACGTTCATACGCGGCCATCGCCAACATCAGATTATCGCGCAAATACTCACTGAGATTATTTTTCATGGCAAGATGCAATGCCATCATTTCAATATCCGGTGTTATGCACTCAAGTACCTTATAGAGCTTGCACTCTTTCTCATGAGCGATTTTTTGAGCGATTTGCTCCACTGCGGGATGTTTTTGTTTCCCTATCAATCCAACATGCTGCATGCTTCGAAGTTTGGTTGAGGCGATAGAATCAATCGTGTTCCCCAAAAAGGCCGCATGATCAAAATCGATCGGAGTAAAAATACTAAGTTCTTTGGGAAATACCGCCGTCGCATCAAACTCTCCCCCCAAACCTGCTTCGCAGACGACGTAATCACACGCTTCATAGACGATCATTGCAAGGAGTGTCGTATACTCGAAATAACTCAGTTCATCTGCAACCGTCCCAGACAAAAGAGCGAGAAGTTTTAGGTGAGCCGCTTCCAAAGTTTCATCGTCTGCATCAGCACCGTTTATCCATATCCGTTCATTGAAACGAAGAATATGCGGAGAAGTATAATGCCCCACCCGTTTACCTGAGCGATGCAGTGCTGTCGCCAAGAAACGCCCGGTAGAGCCTTTGCCGTTCGTCCCGACGAGATGGATGATTTTGTTTTTCGGGAGACGATGTTGCACTAAAGCGTACGCCTTAGGAAAACGCTCAAGATCGATTTTGTCGTAATACAGCGGCTTTTGCGCTAGAAATTCAGTTAAAGTCATGCCGGCTCAACACGATTTCGACCTTTTCGCTTTGCATCATAAAGGCGTTCATCGGCTCCGTTTATCAATGCTTTTAGCGATGGGTATCCCTCTCGTTCAGCTACCCCGATACTCACACTCACGGCAATCCGCTGCCCCTGATACATAAAGTGAGCCTGTTCGACATGAGCACGCACTTTTTCACAAAACACCTTCGCACCCGCCAAATCGGTATCACCCAATATCGCCAAAAATTCTTCTCCACCGAAACGCCCGACAATATCGCTTGTCCGAGCCTCTAATTTTAGAATTTTCGCAAATGCGATCAATACGGCATCACCCGCTTCATGTCCATAGGTGTCATTCACCGATTTAAAGTGGTCCAAATCGAGCATCGCAATACAAAACGAGTGAGCGTGACGCTCATACTCTGCTTCTTTGAGGTTCAGATATTCTTCGATCGCCCGCTTATTAAATAGCTTCGTTAAAAAATCTTCCCGCGAAGCTTGCGTAGCAACCGCCAACTCCGATTCCAAAGCGGCAATCTTTTTCCCCATATCGGTCACTTTTTCATTGTGTGCTTTCAAATCTTGGCTCAACACGGCAACTTTCTCTTCCAATGTACTCGCAATCGTATAGAGTCGTTTATGCGCTGTTTTAAAATCGGTCGGCTTATTGTTCTCAAGCGCTTCTAAATCACGTTTTACTTCTCGGATCTCGCTGCTTGAGTTTTCGCTTCTCTCGATCAATTCGATCAATTGCGAAGAGAGTTTCTCCAACAACGCATCCAGAACACTGACCATCTCCTCAACGCTTTGCTTATCCAATGCAATTCTCATCGCAATAGCCGTTTTAAGCTCTTTCTCACACGCTTCCGTATTGATGTATGCCGGATTCTCATGCAGTTTTTGCGATAAAACCATCGTCGCATCGTCCATTTTCGGAGAAATAGAGGGGACCAAGGAAGAGACAATCAACTGGATTATTTTAGAATAATCGGCTTCGGCGACCGCAGTTCCTTGTAGTTTTAAACTCTCGATCGTACTACGCAAATTAGAGGTATCTACTGAACCGAAATGGGAGAGTTTCATCAAAAACGAATCGTCATAAATACCGAGGAAATTGATCCAAGCCTGTTTGAGGAGCTCAATCTGTGTCGGTCCACCCCGCTCTTCAAGAAGGGCAAGTGTTTTTTTAGCCAGTGCCGATGCATCCGGATTGTGTAAAACATCGATACTCTCAGCCATCTTTTTTGCCAAGTTGCTGAGAGATTCAACCAAAATCGATGCTTCACTCGGATTCATCCGTGCCAGCCTCGAAATCAAAAAGCGGATCAGTTCCGCTGTGGTTCGAACTCGATACTGTTTTACCTCTTCAAGGGTCTTTTTATCCATTGAATTGAGATACCGATCAATCCCGCTGCAATCTTCAACCGAAAAGCCCGCTTTTTTCGCTTCGGAGCAAAATGTTTCGGTATAGGCATCCGGAGTCCATACTTTCCCTTCGGCTTTTAATCGCTCAACCGTATTGCGAACGATTTGATTGATAGTCATCTTGGCCCCTTATTTTGAGTTTACACCCAATGCAGCGATTTGTGCGACAAATGCATCAATCCCTTTTTGCGCACCTTGACGGATAGCTTCAAAACGGGCCTGATCCGAGATAATCGCATTCGGTTCAATATCAAAATCGTATGTACCGTGGGTTGAATAGCTTGTGGTATTTCCATCTGTAGTTCTAGCAATCGACATATTGACCGTTGTCCGATACGTGATAACGTACCCTTTTGTATCATAACGCAACGGAGAGAATCCTACCGAACCGATTCCGATTTTGAGATGGGTTTTCGATTCATTTTTAGCGACAAGTGCCGTTCTAAATCTCGTAAGAACGGCCGTATCAACGGCATCTTTGATAATAACCGTATTTTGCGGATCTTCCATAGAGATGACCACTTCGGTACTAACACTGTCTCCTAAAATATTTTTAGTGTAATGGCTTGCAGGCTGATAACCGCAACCGGCTAAAAAGATCAAGAATCCCAGTGTCAAAAATCTCATCACTTACCCTTTAATCACTAGATTGACTAATTTTCCCGGAATGACAATCGCTTTCACGATCTCTTTTCCCTCAATCCATTTTTCGACATGCGCTTTTGCAATAGCGATGATTGATTCTTCGGATTCAGAGACCCCTACTTCGATTGATGCGCGATTTTTTCCATTGATTGAAACACCAAGTGTAAGGGCTTCCACCTCAAATACCTCTTCGCGAACGATCTGGACGCCGAAGTTTTTCCCATGGAAAAGTGCTTCCGAGAGTTCCCAACAGATATGTGGAACGATCGGCTCCATAACGGAAGTCAAAATCCAATACCCTTCCGTCCACACATCACGGTTGTTTTGTTCGTTGAGAGCGTTCATCGCTTCCATTACACCGGCAATCATCGTATTGAACGTATGACGCTCACCATAGACCTCTTGAGCGCGTTTAAGTGCTTCGTATACTTTTTTGCGTGCCGCTTTCTCCTCTTTGCTCAAAGAAGCATGATTGATGGCTGGTAACGTTTCGGTAACATTCACATTCGAAGCACGATCGGCAAAACGTTTGAGGAATCGAAATGCCCCCTCAACTGCACTGTCGTTCCACTCCAACTCTTGGGTCGGAGGTGCGGCAAAAAGGATAAACAGACGCGCCGTATCGGCACCGTATTTTTCGACCAATGCGCCCGGGTCTACAGTATTGCCTTTGGATTTTGACATCTTCGCACCGTCTTTGAGAACCATCCCCTGTGTCAGAAGGTGTTCAAACGGCTCATCGGAGCTAACGTACCCCAAATCCCGCAGCATTTTGGTAAAAAATCGGGCATAGAGGAGATGTAAAATTGCATGTTCAATCCCGCCGATGTAGTGATCGACTCCCATCCAGTAATCGAGGGCTTGCTTATCCAACGCCTCTTTAAAATCGTTTTTAACCGTATAGCGGAGAAAATACCATGAGGATTGAATAAATGTATCCATCGTATCGGTCTCACGGATTGCCGCTTTGCCGCATTTCGGACACGCGCAGTGTTTCCACGACGGGTGGTGTTCAAGCGGGTTCCCCTCACCGTTGATCACGACATCTTCGGGTAGTGCAACCGGGAGGTTAACTTTATCCTCAGGGACAATACCACAGCTCTCGCAGTGGATCAATGGAATCGGCGCGCCCCAGTAACGCTGACGGCTGATCCCCCAATCTTTGAGGCGGAAATTGATCACTTTTTTTCCGAGTTTGTTTGATTCGAAATAATCCATGATGGAGGCTTTCGCCGTGACGTTATCGAGACCTGTGAATTCTCCGCTCTCATGGAGTGTTCCCGCTTCGGTATACGCACATCCTGATGGCAATTCACCCTCTTGCGGAAAAATTACCGCTTTGATCGGAAGATCGTATTTGGTTGCGAACTCATAGTCACGATCATCGTGCGCGGGCACTGCCATAACTGCACCGGAGCCGTAATCGGTGAGAACGAAATTCGCCACCCATACCGGCACTTTGGCACCCGTAAGCGGGTGGATGACATTGATCCCCAACGCTACCCCCTCTTTCGGGCTCGTTGCACGATCACGCGCACTGACGCGTTGCATCGCTTTAATTGCATTAGCGGTTGCCTCATCAAGCAATCCAAAAGAGAGCATGTGGCGTACAATCTCATGTTCCGGTGCCAATGCCGCATAACTCACCCCGTAAATCGTATCGGGACGGGTTGTGAAAACATCAAACCCTTCGTACACTGCACCCAGACGCGCTTCGCTCTCATCATCAAATTTGAATTTGAATTCGAGTCCGTACGATTTACCGATCCAGTTCTCCTGCATCGTCAAAACCTGCTTCGGCCATTTCCCCTCAAGCGTTTTCAGCGATTCGAGAAGTTCTTCGGCATAATCGCTGATTTTGAGATAATACTGATACATCTCTTTTTGTACAATCGGGGTTCCGCATCTCCAACATCCGCCATCCACTACCTGTTCATTGGCTAAAACGGTCAAATCGTGCGGACACCAGTTCAAAAACCCTTGCTTACGATAGAGTAACCCTTTGTTAAACATATCGATGATAAAGCCCTGCTCAAACGCAGTGTATTCAGGATTCGACGTTGCAAATTCACGCTCTTCGGAAAAAGAGAGTCCCAATCCCGCCAATTCACCGCGCATTGTAGCGATGTTTTCATACGTCCATTTTTTCGGATGGACGCCATGTTTGATCGCCGCATTCTCAGCCGGCATACCAAAACTATCCCAGCCTATTGGATGAAGAACATTGAACCCTTGTTGGCGGTAGTAGCGGGCAAACGCATCCCCGATGGTGTAGTTACGAACGTGCCCCATGTGAATGCGTCCCGATGGGTAAGGGAACATACTGAGGACATATTTTTTCGGTTTAGTAAAATCATTTGACGGCTCATACGCTTTTGTCGCACTCCACGTATTTTGCCATTTAGCTTCTATCGATGCAGGGGTGTAATTCAAAAAAAACTCCTAAATTCTCTTAATAATTAAACAATACCTTGTTCAAATTGCGCACGCATTTTCTCTTTTTCCGCTTGCATTTTTTGCTTTTCAGCCATTTTTTCACGATAGCGTGCAACGCTAAATCCGGTCCAAACAACTAACTGAGCCGCAACGAAAATAGAGCTATAGGTTCCGATAATAACCCCAACGAGCATCGGGAAACTAAAGCCGAGCATAATGTCGCCACCGAACAAGAACAGGGTCAAGACAACGAAAAACACGGTCAATGATGTCAGTGTCGTTCGTGATTGCGTACGTGAAACCGCTTCATTCACGATCATGACGAAATCGCTGTTTTTTGACTCTTGGATATGTTCGCGGATACGATCATATACGATAATCGTATCGTGGATCGAATACCCCAAAATCATGAGCAATGCCGCAACGCTCTCGATATTGAAATCGATCTCGAAATATGAAACAAACCCGAATGTAATGACGATGTCATGGACGATCGCGATGATCGCTGCCAAAGCAAAGCGCCATTCGTAGCGAAAGGTTACCATCGCCATAATCGCACCAAGCGTCAATAAAAACGCCGTCAAACCTTTGACACGAAGTTCATCACCGACTTTCGGTCCGACCATATCAACACGACGGATTTCGAACTCTCCCGTCCCTTTGAGAACATCACGAGTAACATCCCCGATATCTTTGCTCAAACCGTCCGTTGATGCTGCCGTTTTGATGACGATCTCTTCGGGTGAGCCGAATTCGCTGACTGCCGCATGTTTGAACAGCTCATCTTTTTCGAGTGCTTCACGCACTTTATTGATTGGAGCCGGTCCTTGGTATTTGACTTGAACAACCGTTCCTCCGGTGAAATCGATACCGAATGAGAACCCTTTTGTTGCGATAAGCCCGATCGCCGCGAAAAAGAGGATGAACGAAGCGACAAAAAAGATTTTCCCTTTTCCAAGGAAGTTATAGACCTTATCTTCTTTAAACAATTCCATGATTAGTTAACCTTTCTCGTCATACCAAACCACAGTTTGTAGTTTTTCGATTTTTCGATACGATTGGTGAAAAGTTGGAAAATTCCATACGTTCCGACAATCGCTGTGAGCATGGATGCCAAAATCCCCATACTGAGGGTGACAGCGAACCCTTTGATCGCTCCCGTCCCATAGACATAGAGGATCGTACATGCGATGATTTGGGTAATGTTCGAATCTAAAATCGCCCGCATCGCTTTGCTGTATCCCTCTTGCAATGCCCGTTTCAACCCGATACCCAAACGGATCTGTTCACGTACACGCTCATTGATGATAATGTTCGCATCGACTGCCAAACCGATATGCAGCACGATCCCAGCCATACCTGGCAATGTGAGTGTTGCACCCAAAAGTGCCATCATCGCCAAAATGATAAAAATGTTGATCACAACGGCAAGATTCGCAATGACTCCCGCCAAACCGTAATACATCACCATGAAAATGAGAACCAGTACAAAACCGCTCACCAATGCCAAAGAAGAGGCTTTGATACTATCTGCTCCCAAACTCGGTCCGACAGAGCGTTTTTCGAGCATATAGATCGGTGCCAAAAGTGCACCGGAACGAAGAGCAATCGCCAAATCGTTTGCTTCGGCAACACTGTAGTTACCGCTTATCTGTCCGCTTCCTCCACCGATACGTTCATTAATGACCGGAGCCGAATAGACTTTGCCGTCCAACACGATTGCTAGCCGTTTACCGACACTTTTACCGGTAAAATCTCCGAAAATCTGCGCACCTGCAGAGTTCAAAGAAAAGTTGATCACCGGACGGTTGTTTTGATCATAGCCGACATGTGCATCGGTCAGCATCGTTCCATCCAAAATCGGAATCTCATTCACGAGATGTTTGATCTTAGGCTGAAGTGCATCTTCGAGAATTTTATCCCCATACGTTGCCGCTTCCGCATCGCTTAAATCATTCACCCGCATAGAACGATCTTCATCGACCGCCATCAGCTCAAGCTTTGCCGCACGAGAGATCAATTCACGCGCCCGTTGCTCCTCTTGCTGTGTTTTGATTCCCGGCAGTTCCACTAAGATTTTATCGACACCCTGACGTGCAACAACCGGTTCCGCCAAACCAAACTGGTCAAGCCGGTTACGGATCGTCTCAATAGCCTGATCAACCGATTGGGTTTTGAGTTTTTCAACCTCTTCGGGTTTAAAAGAGACACTGTATGATTCGCCCGAAGTTTTTACCGCAGCACCGTGAATCGTTTTGAGGTGCTCATCGATTTTTGCCTTATCTTCGGCATCGAGAGCACTAAAGACAACGGTACCCTCTTCGACACTCAAACCGTCAATCAAAATATCATTTTTTTCAGTGAAGTTCTTGATTCCGGATGCAACCGACTTTAACTGTGAATTGACAGCTTCTTCCGTTTTAACCCCCAAAAGGAGATGTAACCCCCCCTGCAAATCAAGCCCGAGGGTGACTTTTGCCCCATGCTGGCTTTGGGTCAATGAGGGTATCGAGAAAAGTATCCCGAAAACAGCTGCGGCGATGAGTAATACTACGCGAAAATTAAGCTTCATCCTCGTACTTTCTCGCAACGGCTTTTTTATCAAGGCGTGCTTCGGTTTCGTTATTTAATTTGATCAAAAAATAGCTCTCTTCGACTTTTTTGATTTCGACGATCAATCCGCCGCTGGTAACGATTTTATCCCCTTTAGTAAGGGCATTAAGCATCTCTTCATGTCTTTTAGCCTGTTGGTTTTGGGGACGGATGATCACAAAGTACATAATAGCGATCAAAAAGACGAAAGGGAGAATTTGTTGAAGAATTTCCATGAATATCCTTGGGTAATGTGAAATTGGGGCATTATACTCAAATGTGGCTAACAACGATATAATTCCCCCATGAAATATCGATCATCCCCCCTTATTGAAATTGTTGTAGCCCCTTTGGTTATCGCCTTGTTATTCTCCGCGTTTATCTATTGGGAACATTTTGCCCTCACCTCAAAAGCACTCAATACCATCTCGGGTGTATTAGCGCTTTATGCCCTCTTACATGCTCCGAAACGTGTCGTTCTCATTAGCGGATTTTGGATCGGATGGCTCTGGTGCTATTGGATCGGATTTAGCTTTCAGTATTACGGTCTGGGGTGGGCGACATGGCTCGTCGCTTTAGGCTTTGGCTTCGTTTATGTTCTTTATTACGGAACGATGGCGCTCACCGCCAATGCACTGTTGCGCGCTCTCATCTTGTTTGGTCTCACCTTTGTGTGGCCGATGGATTTCAACTGGATGCAGCCCGAGCTTATCTTTGTAGAGAGCTATCTTGGATTTTCGAAATGGCAATTTGCGCTTATCCTCTTTTCACTCTCACTGACCGGCTATATCAGCGGTTTCAAAAAATTCTTTCCGCTTCTTTTATTGATCGGTGCCGTACAAACATCCTATACCCCGCCGTCGATTCCGGATCTTAAAATCAAACTCGTCTCTACCGATATATCACAAGATTTCAAATGGCAGAGCGAACAATTGCCCCAAACGATCCAAGACAACTTCTCTGCAATCGATCAGGCAATCGATAAAGGATACGATCTCATCGTATTGCCCGAATCGGCATTTCCCCTCTACATGAACGAACACACTGAGATAGCCCAAGCGCTTAGTGAACGATCGCTGCATATCGCTATCCTCACCGGGACACTTCACAAAGAAAACGGCTTGAACTACAACGTCTCGTATCTCTTCAACCAAGGTACTATCACCGTTGCCAAAAAAACGATCTTGGTTCCGTTTGGCGAGTATATTCCGTTGCCGAGTTTCCTAAAAGGGTGGGTGGATCGTCATATTTTCGGCGGAGGCTCTGATTTTGTCACAGCGGATAAACCGACGGATTTTACGATCAAAGGGGTCACCTTCCGCAATGCCGTCTGCTACGAAGCAACGCGCGCCGAACTCTACACTCCCGATGTACGTTACATGATTGCAGTGAGCAATAACGGATGGTTTAAACTCTCTATAGAGCCGACTGTACAAAATCTATTGATCCGTTTTTATGCCCGTAAAAATCATACGGTTGTCTTTCATTCAGCGAATGGCGGAGGAAGCGGGATTGTTTATTAAATGAAGAATCAAGCCAAAAGGCTTGATTGATTAGTGGCGAACGTTCAGGTTGTTTTTCTTGATAGCTTCGATAACCGCTGTGATGTGTTTCATTTTCGCCTCTTCGTCGTCCATGTTGTGGATCGCATCAAGGTTGAAGTGTTGCAATTTCGTATCAAGGTATCCCGTATCGAGTGCACCTTTGATAAAGTCTTCATCACGAACGATTTGACGGTGAAGTGGGATATTCGTTGGAACACCCTCGATCAAGAACTCATCGAGTGCACGGCGTGCTTTACGAACCGCATCTTCCCATGTCAACGCCGTAACGATCAATTTACCGATCATAGAGTCGTAGTTTGCAGGAATTTGGTAGTTTGTATACGCCATAGAGTCCAAACGTACTCCCGGACCACCCGGTGCAAGGTAGTTGGTGATAAGACCTGGTGATGGAACGAAACCGAGTTTCGGGTTTTCTGCATTGATACGAAATTCAATCGCGTATCCGCGGAATTTGATCTCTTCTTGCATGAAGATCAACGGATCGCCCTCAGCGATTTGGATCATACGTTGGATCAAATCGATCCCCGAGATCGCTTCAGTAACCGGGTGTTCTACTTGAACGCGGGTGTTCATTTCGATGAAATAGATATTGTCGTCTTGGTCAACCAAATACTCGATGGTTCCAACGCTCTCGTAGCCGAGTTTGAACATCGCTTTGGTAGAGATACGGTACAACTCACGGCGTGTCGCTTCGTTCAAGAGCGGTGATGGAGCGATTTCGATCACTTTTTGGTGACGACGTTGGATAGAGCAGTCACGGTCTCCGAGGTGAACAACGTTACCATATTTATCCGCAACAATTTGGATCTCGATATGGCGTGGATTTTTGAGGTATTTTTCGATAAAAACTTCACCGCGGCTGAAAAAACGGAGTGCTTCTTTGGTCGCAGACTCGTACATCTCTTTGAAATCTTCAGCTTTCTCGACGATACGCATACCGCGTCCACCGCCACCAAATGCCGCTTTGATAATGATCGGGAATCCGATACCGGTTGCGATTTTTTCTGCATCTTCGATGTTGTCGATCGGCTCATCCGTACCCGGAAGCATCGGAACACCAACAGCACGCATCGCAACTTTTGAAGCCATTTTATCACCGAACAATGCTATATGCTCAGGTTTTGGTCCGATAAAGATAATACCGTTGTCAGCACACGCTTGTGCGAATTCAGCACTCTCAGACAAGAATCCATATCCCGGATGGATAGCATCACAATCCGCTTTTTTGGCCAATGAGATGATTTTATCGTACTCAAGATACGCTGCAATCGGGTCACCCATAATCGGATAGCATTCATCAGCTTTACGGACCCAGACACCGTTTACGTCTGCTTCTGAAAATACGACAACACTTTTAATACCGAGCTCTTTACAAGCACGAATAATACGAAGTGCAATTTCACCACGGTTTGCAATCAATACTTTGCTGATCTTTTTAGTTTCCACTACTTATTCCTCATTTGAACATCATTGAGTATAAAGACTCTGATACCCGATATCCGATTTAAAAACGAAATTATAGGATAATTCTCCTGTGAATGCAAAACTTTTTACCATCAACCCCATTTATTCGATCACAGCTGCCTCAATATGGATTTATTCCTACTAGTTTACTAACAATTATTGGATTTTTCAGCATTCTTTATTATACTTAGTGAAAAAAAACAGGGATATCTCATGAAAATAGCAGCCAATATCACTGAACTCATCGGTAATACGCCTTTAGTACGACTCAATGCTCTTTCAGAAACCAACGGTGCTACCGTCTTGGGAAAATGTGAATTTATGAATCCGACCAGCTCCGTAAAGGACCGTATCGGATTTAACATGATAAAGACCGCTATGGATGCAGGTTTGATCAATCAAGAGACCCTTATTATCGAACCGACCAGTGGAAATACCGGTATCGCGCTTGCCGCTATCTGCACTGCATTAGGGCTAAAGCTTACGTTGACCATGCCAGAATCAATGTCGATTGAACGTCGTAATCTGCTCAAAGCGCTCGGTGCGAATCTCGTATTGACTCCTGCTGCGTTAGGAATGAAAGGGGCTATCGATGAAGCCGATAGACTTGTTGCGACACATCCAAATGCCATCGTATTGCAACAATTTTCAAACCCTGCAAATCCTGCAATGCACCGTATCACGACAGCTCAGGAAATTCTCCGTGATACAGACAACACCGTCGATATTTTTGTTGCCGCAGTCGGAACCGGCGGTACGATCACCGGAACAGGAGAAGCCCTACGAGACGTATTGCCCAATGTTCAAATCATTGCTGTTGAGCCAAAAGATTCTCCAGTACTCTCCGGCGGTAAGCCGGGGCCGCATAAAATACAAGGGATCGGAGCCGGTTTCGTCCCAAGTGTTCTTAACACTTCACTATACAATGAGATTATAACTGTTAGCAATGAAGACGCAATTGCTGCAGCCAAAGCGTTGGCAAAAACCGAAGGGATCCTCGTCGGTATATCTGCAGGAGCAAACATCCATGCTGCTTCACTCGTTGCCGCACGCCCAGAAAACAAAGGGAAAACAATTGTCACCATCCTCTGTGATACGGCTGAACGCTATCTCAGTACTCCTTTATTCGAAGCCTAATGTTATTAGAAACCATCCGATGCGAAAATGGTGAGGCAGACAACCTCATCTACCATCAAAGACGGATGGAATATTCGCTCGAAAAACTCGGATGGAATGCAATTTACGATCTTGAATCGATCATTATCCCTCCCAAAAGTGGACTATATCGATGCCGTTTTTTATACGATGCAAATCATTATGCGATCGAATTTCACCCTTACGTACCCAAAAAAATTTCTTCGCTTAGGCTGATACAAGCCGATACACTCGAATATTCACTCAAATCGGCGGACCGAGAAAGCCTGAATGCACTCTTTGCACAACGTGGATCATCCGATGATGTCTTGATTGTTAAAAACAACCTGCTCTGCGACACCACGATCGCCAATATCGCTTTGCTGATCGATAATCAATGGCTTACCCCCTCAACGCCGCTTTTAGAGGGGACAATTCGTGCGCGCTTACTTGATGAAGGTTTTCTGAATACAGCTTTCCTAACCCCTAAAGATATAGAGAAAGCCGCCAAAATCGCCATCATGAATGCGATGGTAGGATTCGTTGAAGTCGAAAATGGTATAATTTCCTAAAAAACAGGTCAAAACTCATGTTATTCGATATTATTAAAAGCTCTTCATTCGCACGCTTGATGGAAAATCATCTGCGCGATATGCTTATTTATCTTTTCGAAAATGACCAAAACTTCGGTATTTTATGCAAAATTGAACATGTTACGTTCGATCCGGCGCTTCCAAAGCATATCAATGATGAGTTTCGTTCTATGACTCTCTTTTTTCTTGCGGGATATACGTTTGAGAGCGCCCGTATCGATAATGATATCTTAATCTTTGAAGCGGGATTCGGTCACGAAAATATCGGCAGCTTTGTCTCTGTACCGTTACTCTCAATCGTACAAATCATCATTGACGACACACCGGCATTTGTCAACCTCGCCCTTCCGCAAGAGCAGCATCCGATCATTAACATTGAAAAGCATGAAGGGGTTCAAAACTCGATGAGTGCTTTACTCTCGAATCCTGAAAATCAGAAGTTTTTGAAGAAAAAGTAAGGGCTGAAGTTTATAACTTCAATCCCAATAAATACGTCACGACATTGTCGATAAATGCATCGTGTTTACGCTCTTTGCTGTACGCAATATAAAATTTGCGTTTGATCTTGAAATTTTTGATTCGAGCTTCAAAAAGTTTCCCCTCTTCGGCCTCATCCTTGATAACATGACGAGAAATAACCGACACCACAGGACGCGCCGCATCTTTAGGTGAACGCATCAATGTCTCTTTGATCGCTGTTGAGCTGGCAACCACTCCGATAACGTTGAAACCGGAACACTCTACTCCGATCTCTTCAAATACTTCTGCGGTCAATTTGCGCGTATGCGAATTTTCATCGCGGCAAATCCAGTCGAATTTATACATATCTTCTTTGCGAAGCTGTTTTGGAATTTGCTGATTTGAGAAAATAACCAATTCATCCTCTTCCCATTCACGATAAATTAAACCGTCCCTAAAAATAGGTGATTCGATCAATGCAATATCGATTTTTTTATCCAAAAGCTGCTCGATAATCTCTTCAGAAAACGCAACCCGAATATGAACTTCGTTGTTGATTTTCTCTTTGAGTTGCCCGATATAGGATGGAAGGACATAGTTACCGATAGCATACGATGCCCCAACAACAAACGTAAACTCTTTGTTGATGATTTTAAGAAGCTCTTTTTCGCTTGATTGAATCGACTTTTCTAATTTCGCTGCAATACGAAAAAGATCTTCACCCTCTTTGGTCAGCTTGATCCCGTTTTTCTTACGCTCAACAACGCGGGTATCAAGATAATCCTCGATAAATTTAATCTGCTGCGTTACTGCAGGCTGCGAAATACCCAGTTTAGCCGATGCTTTCGAAAAGCTTTTTTCCCGAACTACCGTTAAAAACGTCATCAGTTTGGCAAAATCTTTTAGCATAATAATTCCTATAAGTTGTTTGAATAGCACTATTATAACTCATAATTATAACCATTTCAAGAGTTTTACTGCCACTTTTTATAACAATCAGCGATAGAATTTTAAAAACAGAAAAGTTGGGCTATAATAAATTAACTATATAGATCGAAGCAGGATAACGGCGGCATGGATAAAATTCTCTCAGACCTTAACGAAGCACAGCGCAGTGCGGTCGAAAAGATTGACGGTCCTCTGCTCATTTTAGCGGGAGCGGGGAGCGGAAAAACCAAGACGATTACAACCCGTTTGGCATACCTGCTCGATCAAGTCGGTATTCCCGCAAGCAACACCCTGACACTCACCTTTACCAATAAAGCGGCAAAAGAGATGCGTGAGCGGGCGATGGGTCTCATCACCCAAAATTCCTATCCGCCTCTATTGTGTACTTTTCATAAATTCGGTCTTCTATTCTTAAAGTTTCATATTCATCTTTTGGGGCGTGCCAATAATTTCGTCGTCATCGATACCGACGACAAAAAAAAGATCATCAAAAAAATCAATGCCGATCTCCCTACCGCGCTCATCGCTTCAGAGATTTCACGCTACAAAAATTCACTTATCGATCCCCAAGAGGCGTATGCCCAAGCGGAACTGACCAATTACAAACATATTGCTAAAATTTATGAAGAGTATGAAGCATATCTTCTCAAAAACAACCTTGTCGATTTCGATGATTTGCTGTGTCTCACCTACAAACTCCTCGACGAGCACCCTGATTTGTGTACACTAACCTCTGAAAAATATCGCTATATTATGATTGATGAGTATCAAGACACCAATGAACTCCAACTGCGCTTGCTTCAAAAACTGTGCAGTACTCATAACAATCTTTGTGTCGTCGGGGATGACGATCAAAGTATTTATGGGTGGCGGGGAGCGCACGTTCGTAATATCCTCGAATTTGATCAGGATTTCGAAGATGCGATGGTGGTCAAATTGGAACACAATTACCGCTCGACCCAACCGATCCTCACCGTTGCAAATGCCCTCATCGAGCACAACCGCTCACGGCTGGGAAAAACTCTTATTGCCACCAAAAGCGGCGGAGATGATGTTCAAACGATAAGTTCCAATGATGAAAGTGAAGAGTCCAAAAAAATTGCTAAAGCGATCAAAGAGTTGATCAATCGGGGAGTTCGTCCCAATGAAATTGCCGTTTTGTACCGGATCAATGCGCTAAGCCGCTCTCTCGAAGAGGGGCTTAATCGTGCCGGAGTCGCCTACAAGCTCGTTGGAGGGTTGCGATTCTATGACCGTGCCGAGATCAAGGATCTTATCAGTTATCTGCGCGTCATCACCAATGTCCACGATAATTTTTCCCTCAAACGGATTATCAATAAACCCAAACGAGGTCTCGGAAAAGCGACCATTGATAAAATAGAGCTCTCTTCGATCGAAGCGGGCAAATCAATGTTTGAATTTATCTCGACACTCAGCGATCCGGATCTTGAAGCATTGGTACGGAAAAAAAGTGCGACTGAACTGCGGGATTTTGTTTCTGAAATTCTCGAACTTCGCCGTGTAGCCGATGAAGCGATTTACCGTTTTATTGATCTGCTCGAAGAGCGTTTCAAAATCAAAGAGACCCTCAAAGGGCTCCCCGATGAAGCCGAAAAAATCGCTAACATTGATGAATTTTACGGGCTCTTTCGCGATTACGTCAAACAAAACCCCGAAGCGGCTTTGGCTGAGTTTCTCAATGACATTACGTTGCAAAGCGAGCAAGATCAGGTGGAAGGTGAGAGCATCTACATCATGAGCATCCATGCGTCCAAAGGGTTAGAGTTCGAACACCTTTTCGTCATCGGATTGGAAGAGGGATTCTTGCCGCTGATCGGAGATGGAAGCGATCTTGAAGAGGAACGCCGTTTGGGGTATGTCGCCTTCACTAGAGCAAAAAGTAATCTCACCCTCTCCAACGTCAACAGCCGTTTTTACAAAGGACGCCGAACCGAACTCCAAAAAAGCCGCTTTATCAACGAAGCTGGGCTGTGTGAAGGTTCTTTAATACTCGAGAAAAACACTTCGTATAAAAAAGGGGATTTGGTACGGCACAAAATCTTTGGTGCCGGTCGCGTGGAGGGAGTGAGTAAAGCGGGACGTGAATTCAAACTTTCCATCAACTTCGGCGGAAACAAACGTGAGATTCTTGCTTCTTTTGTGGAGAAACTCTGATTGAATCGCCTCTTTGTTGCCTATAAACCTGCCGGAATCAGTTCTAATCAATTGCTTGGTCGTCTAAAGCGGCGCTATGGCGTTAAAAAAGCGGGCTATTCAGGAACGCTTGATCCGTTTGCCAAAGGTGTATTGATCATCGCATTCGGCAATCACGGACGATTGTTCCGCTTTTTGAACAAAACTCCGAAACGCTACCGTGCGACATTGTGGCTTGGAGCCTACTCGCCGACCCTCGACATTGAAAAAATTGAAACGATCGATAGCGTATTGCCCCTTTCGGAAGATACAATTCGGTCTATTTTGTCTTCGTTTATCGGAGAGCTCACCTATCTTCCGCCCAAATACAGTGCCAAAAAGATTGACGGCAAACGGGCATATGATCTGGCACGCGCGGGGAAAGAGGTCGATTTGCGTGCTATCACTTCAACCATCTATGATATTTCATTGATCCACTACTGCCATCCTTTTATCACTTTTGAAGCTACTGTGTCGGAAGGGAGCTATATCCGATCTTTAGGGGAGATTATCGCGAATAAACTTGGAGAAAACGGTGCACTCACTGCGTTGGAGCGCCTCAACGAAGGTCAGTTTACTTTTGAAAATGAACGAGCCCTCGATATCAAATCTTCCCTAGGAATAACGAAAAACCGCTATAATGGCACATTAGAAACCGTTCTGTTGGGGCAACCCTTGCAGCGAGAAGATTTTGATCTTCAAGCCAATGGAACGTATTGGATCGACAACGGCGAGACCATCTCGATCATCGAACTGCTCCCTGAGGGAGTTCGTTATATTCTCAATAAGGTTGAAGCATGCTGATTCTCTCCAGAAGAGCCGAAGAATCGATTATTATCGCCGATACGATCACGGTCAAAGTAGTTTCCATTGAAAAAGGGGTTGTAAAACTCGGGATTGATGCCCCTCACAATATACGTGTCTTGCGGAGCGAGCTGATCCGTGCCGTAGAAGATTCCAACAAAGAGGCTTCAAGCCACCAAGACGAATCACTGCTTCATCAGCTGGCTCAAAAATTCAAACTATGATCCGTTACAAAGCGTACGCAAAAGTCAATATTTTCTTGAAAATTACCGGAAAACGGGGAGAGTACCATACTCTCAGTTCCCGTTTTATGCGGGTCGATTCCCTTTTTGATATTTTATGGTTTGAACCTAAATCTACCCCTGAATTTGAGATACGGGGCGATTTTGACTGTGAAGTCCACTCCAATACCATCTACAAAGCCTATAAATATCTCCAAAGCGCTACACGCTCCGATAAACTCTCCACTTTTTTTGAACAACATGCCGTCTGTGTCGATAAAAAAATCCCCTCTTTTGCGGGACTCGGAGGAGGAAGTTCGGATGCGGCAACTTTTTTGCACATGTGTAATGATGAACTTGATTTAGGGCTCACAATCGAAGAACTTGCTGAAATCGGCTCATCCGTCGGTGCGGATGTCCCATTTTTCGTCTATGGCTATGAGAGTGCCAATGTTCGCGGCATCGGTGAGATCGTGGAACGTTTCGAGGAACCACTTATCGATTTTGAGATTATTACGCCTAATATCCAAATCAGTACACCTGCTGTCTATCGCTACTACCGTGAACATCTCTATGAACCAATCAGCCCCGAAGAGGTACTACGCCTCGAATCAACCTCTTCACGAGAACTTCTTGCTACAATGAATCCAAAAGTGGCAAATGATCTGTACCCTTCGGCATTGGGGTGCTACAATGAACTTTCTGAAAAAGAGGGATGGTTTTTCTCCGGCAGCGGAAGCAGTTTTTTTAGGATCAAGGAATAAGTATGGGTGAAAATATCGCTACCAACAAAAAAGCCTTTTTTGATTACTATATCGAAGAGAAATTCGAAGCAGGTTTAGTGCTCAAAGGGAGTGAAGTCAAATCGCTTCGTGCCGGTCGTGTCAACCTCAAAGACGGATTCATCAAAATCGTTCGCGGTGAAGCATTTGTTTTTGGAGTCCATATTGGCGTACTCGATACAACACACCGTTTTTATGCCCATGAAGAGCGCGGAAGCCGAAAGTTGTTGCTCCATAAAAAACAGATCGACAAAATGTTCAAAGCAGTCGAAAAAGAGGGATTTACACTTGTCCCGCTCAGCATCTATTTTAACGATCGAAATATCGCTAAAATGCAAGTCGCTATCGTCAAAGGGAAAAAACTTTACGATAAACGCGATGATTTAAAAGAAAAAAGCATCAAGCGTGACATTGAACGAGCGTTAAAAGGAGAATAATTTCATGGTGGATATACACGAACTTCACCTAAAAGATCTCCAAAATCCGCTTCATCCTTCTATGTATGAAGAATATAATAACTATTCTATACTTATTCTGCGTCTTCCTGAACAGATCGGGAAAAGATCTAAAATCCATTCATACGGATTCATTCTCTCTGAAAATGTAGTTTATTACTACGATAAAAAGCAAAACCTATTTCACTCTTTTGTTAATAATCTCGAAGAGCTATACCATTTTTTAAATGACAAAATCGATTCGCTCATGCATGATATTGAGTATGTTCAAGAAAAGGTAGTTTCTCTCGAAGAGAGCCTGTATAAAAAATTTACCTCTTCTTTTATGGATCACTGGCACGAACTCAAAAAGGAACTTTCACGCTCAGAACGAGTCCTTTTAAAAGCGGTCGATGCTCTCAAAATTTTTATGACAAAATCAAAAGCTCTAGATACATTTCCCCTCAATGAATTTAATGATCTTCATGAGCATCTAGAGCGAATTTTACGCTCTAACGTTGCGGTAAAAGATCAGTTGGATAATCTCTATCATTATTACACCCTTCGATCCAATGACCGAATGAATCGGAGCATCTATCTGCTCACCATTATTTCGGTGATTTTTCTCCCGCTCAATCTGGTAGTCGGATTTTTTGGAATGAATACAGGCGGATTGCCGTTTCAAAATTCAATGGGAACATTCGATGCATTTATTGCAATGATTGTTTTTGCCGTTATGCTGACTGCTGGTGTTCTATGGAAAATAAAAAGAGAATAAGAAACGAAATGAAGAATAAAGTGCCGCTTTGAGAAGCGGCAGAGAGATTACTTGCGGCGAATTTCTTTAATACGCGCTGCTTTACCAGCAAGGTCACGTAGGTAGAACAATTTCGCACGACGTACACGACCACGGCGAAGAACTTCGATTTTCTCGAGGCTGTCGCTGTAGATTGGGAATACACGTTCGATACCAACACCGTTAGCACCGATTTTACGTACAGTAATAGTTTTACCAGTACCTTCTCCACGAATAGAGATACAGATACCTTCATAATTTTGAACACGTGATTTTTCACCTTCAGTAATGGTTACTGCCAAACGAAGAGTGTCACCTGCACGGAACTCAGGGATGTTTTTACCAGCGATTTGCGCTTGTTCGAAGCTTGCAATATACTTATTTTTCATAAGATGTCCTTAGTTTATGCTTTTGAAGCTGCTCCGGCCTGAAGTATGCAGTTTTGCATTCAGACAGAGACGATTTTAGTGCACGGATTTTACTATGATTTCCCTTTAAGTATTCTGATGGAACACTCATATTCTCATAGAGCGGGGGTTTCCCAAACGTAGGTGCTTCCAAGAGTGGGGATTCGAAACTCTCATACTCCAGTGACTCGCTATTACCGAGTACCCCTTCGATATTTCGGACGATAGCATCTGTCATTACGAGAGACGGGAGTTCTCCTCCGGTGAGAACATAATCACCAATACTGAACACTTCATCGGCAAAACGCTCAACCACCCTCTCATCAATCCCTTCATACCGGCCGCTAACAAAAACGACATGTTGCTTTGAAGCAAGGCGCTTTGCATCGTTTTGGGTAAATTGCTTCCCTACCGGTGCCACAAAAATAATATGGGCATTTTCAGGAAGTGTTTTTAATGTATCAAAAAGGGGCTGAGGGGTCATCACCATTCCAGCACCGCCTCCGGCAGCGGTATCATCGACTTTGTGATGTTTTGATGTACTAAAATCTCTGGGATTGAGAAAGTGTATCGAGAACTTCCCCGCTTCGATCCCCCGCTTGAGGATTGAATCTTGAAAATACCCCTCGATTAGGTTGGAGAAAATAGTGACATAGGTAAAGCGCATCAGGATGCCTCTAACAGATCCAATCCGCCCTCTACACTGATCACTTTTGCAGCTGCATCCGTTTTGAGAACAAAGTGATCAATGTACGGAATTAAAAACGTTGCACTTAATCCTTTGGCAACCAATGCGCCATCGGTTGCCACCAAAAGATAATCCTGAACACCGATCCGTTCAATCTCTTGTACTTTACCCAAAATCATCTCTCCCTCAACGACACTGGCACCCAATAAATCAAACCAAAAAAACTCATTTTCACTCAGGTTGCATCGCTCGCGTGTTGCTTCGTATGTGGTGAATAATTTCGCATTCGTGAGTACTTTGGCCGCTTCAGGAGTATCGATTCCTTTGAGATGGACAAGTTCACGTTCAGCGTTATAGGAAAGCAAAACGATCTCTTTGCCATTTTCAAGCATAAAAGCAGCATTGGGGATAAACTGTTCGGGAAAATCGGTGAAGAGGTTCAGTTTCATGTCCCCTTTAAGGCCGACACTGCGACCTAAAGTAGCGACATGAAGAAGATTTTCAGGCTGTGAATTACGAAAGCGGTTCGACATTGATTCGGTAACTTTTTCCGTCTTTGGCTTTGCATCCGGAAATGACGGTTTTGATCGCACCGATCATTTTACCCTCTTTTCCGATCAGCTTGCCCACATCTGCCTGATTGGCGTACAAAACGATTTCGGTCACTTCGTCACCATCAAACGACTCCACCCGAATCTCTTCGGGATAAGAGGCTATTAACTTAGCAAAACCTGCGACGAAGTCCGCGACCATGATTATTTACCGGTAATTTTTTTAACGCGGTCTGACATTTGAGCACCAACGCTCAACCAGTAGTTTAGACGCTCTTCATCTACTTTTGTAGTGATTGGGTCTGTCATTGGGTTGTAATAACCGATCAATTCGATCCAACCGCCATCACGGCGTTTACGACTATCGGTTACCGCGATACGGTAGAAAGGTTGTTTTTTACGTCCCATACGGGTAAGACGGATGACTGTTGCCATAGTGTGTTCCTTGTGTTTAATGTTTCACGTTAAAGTAACTTTGCAGAGTGTTTTGCCCACAAAAGCAAAAGAAAAACCGCAAAATCGCTTGAACGCTAAGATAAGCGCTTCGAAAAGCGGCTACCTTAACGCTCTGACGCAGAGTTTAGCGTGGTAAGCGCATCCCCTGCATCTGTCCCATCATACTTTGAAGATCTTTCATCCCCTGTTTGCCGGAGAATTTTTTTGCCATCTTCGAGGCATTTTTGAACTGTTTCAAAATACGGTTCACTTCGATGATATCCAAACCGCACCCTTTTGCCAAACGGGCTTTTCGGCTGTTGTTGAGCAACTCCGGATCTTCGCGTTCTTTCACCGTCATCGAGGATACAAGAGCTTTAATTTGTTTGAGCTGACTGGAGTTTTCCAAGTCAAAATCTTTGAGGGCAGAAGCCATATTCCCCATTCCCGGAATCATACCGAGAATAGATTTCATACTTCCCATCTTTTTGAGACTTTCCATTTGCTCTAAAAAGTCATTAAAGTTAAATTCACCTTTTTTGATCTTTTTGCTGAGCTGTTTCGCTTTTTTCTCATCGATAACAGAAGCGGTACGTTCTGCAAGCCCTTCGATATCACCAAGTCCCATGAGACGGTTGACGATACGATCCGGCAAGAAGATTTCAAGGTCTTCCATCTTCTCACCCGCACCGATAAAGCGGAGCGGCACTTGGATCTGAGAAGCGATGCCGAGTGCAACTCCCCCTTTGGAATCCCCATCGTATTTGGTGAGAATGACCCCGTCGATACCGATTTTTTCGTTAAACGTCCCAGCAGTACGAACCGCATCTTGCCCAGAGAGTGAGTCGGCAACGTAGAAAATCTCATGAGGGTTGGCAGCCGCTTTGACTTCGGCCAATTCGCCCATCAACTCATCATCAATTGCCAAACGTCCTGCGGTGTCGATGAGAACGACATCAACAAGCACTTTCTTCGCATGATCCAATGCCGCTTTGACCACATCAACCGGATTTTTCGTCGTATCATCGGCATACAGTTCTACATCGATGCTAGCACACACTTGGCGAAGTTGCTCTACCGCCGCAAGACGCTGTAAGTCCGCTGCTACAACGAGAACTTTTTTCTTTTGACGTACTTTGAGCCAGTTCGCCAATTTTCCAGTCGTCGTTGTTTTACCAGAACCTTGCAAACCGCTCATTAAAATAACGGTTGGAGATACCGGTGCATACACAAACCCTGATTTGCCTTTGACGTCCAAAAGTGCATACAAAGAGGTACGTAATGCATCCAAAAACTGATCTTTACCGATGCCGCTTTGTTTCGTTTTGATCTCAACAGAATCGATCAGCTCTTTAACGACTTTATGATTTACATCGGCTTTGAGAAGCGCTTTTTTCAACTCGCCCAATGCTTTTGTCAACGCCTTTTCATCATCGTGAAAACGGATTTTGCGAATGGCGGATGTAAATGATTCGGTTAGTGTATCAAACACTTCAGCTCCTAAATGCTTTGGTTACAGGGTATAAAAAGTTTCGAATTATACTTAATTTTTTCTTGATTTAGACTTTATAGTGTTATCAACTTCCAAAATGCCCGAATACTTTCGGCTCAGGCGCTTCAAATGTTTGCCCAAGTAACGTCACTTTTTTCGCATGAAGCATAACCCTCTTCGACTGTCGTCCGCCGTAACTCTCATCTCCGATAATCGGATGTTGTGCGAATTTCATGTGCGCACGGATTTGATGCGTTCGTCCATGATGGATGATCAACTGTACCTTTGTCTTTTTCCCCGACACTTCGATCGGTGTCACTTCGGTAATAGCAGGTTTCCCTTTTTTAGCCACTTTTGTATAGGCTTTGTTCCCTTTTTTCTCGGTAATGAGCGGCTGATCGATCACAAACGGTTCGGTTACCAATCCCTCGACCCACGCGACGTACTCTTTGTAAACACGGTCTTTTTTAAATTCGCTGATCGCTTTGAGACGGAACTCTTCGTTTTTGACCAGCATCAACACACCGCTCGTTTCACGATCAAGACGGTGCAGTAATTGTGAACCTTTGAATTGACGCTCAATCTCATCGGAGTTGACAAATGCCGGCTTATCGACAACGATCAAATCGTCGTTTTCAAAAATCGGGCGAACTTTTTCCACTTTTTGGACGATGAACACTGTCTTTGGACTGATCTCGCCCCGTGCGATCATCACCTTGTTATTTCCGACATAAACCAAACCGCGATCGATCAGTGATTTGGCCTCAGAGTTGGATATTCCCTCTTGCTCTGCTAGGAGCTTATACGCTTTTGGTTTTTCCATTTTATTTCTCCGTTAAATAATTAAGTACTTTTTGCAGATCGACACTTCCGTTGATCTGTGATGGAGGCATTCTTTCGGCATTTTTCAGTGCCGTCTCAATATTCTCCAATGTTGTGAACTGTACATGCGAGACGTATTTAAACAACTCACGTTGCAAAAACATCTGCTCGCCCGTAATGATTTTGCATCCGAATGTTGCAGGTTCAAGGGGGTTATGCCCCCCGATCGGTGCGTAAGCTCCTCCCAAAATCGCGATGTCACTAATGGCATAGAGATTGTTGAGTTCTCCCATTGCATCGACGAGGATAATGTCACTTTCCAACGTTTGCGATTGGCTCCAGCGCTCAACACTCATCTGAGGCGCTATTTTCTGAATCAGTTCTCCCACTTTGGCAAAACGCTCCGGGTGACGCGGAACGACGAGCAACTTTGAGGATGGGTTATACATGTGATACGTAATAAAGCCTCTAAGTATCCCCTCCTCTTCCCCCTCATGGGTACTCGCTGCGACAACAACCGTCCCCGTTGGTTTCATATAATGCTTTGTAGCTTCAATCTTTTGGGAGAGTTTAATATTCCCAACGACTTCGACATTTTTGGCTCCCAAAGCGATGAAGCGAGCCATATCTTCAGTACTTTGACAAAAAATACGATCGCATTGAGAGAGTAATATCCGATAAAACCATCGCATCCGATAGTATTTAGGAAAGCTTCGATCACTGATACGGGCATTGAGAGCAATAACACGCCCGCCTCGTACACGAACTAAACGAAACAATAGATACCAAAACTCCGCTTCGAGCACCACAACGGTTTTCGGACGTTTGATCCAAAACCATAGCCAGATTTCATAAGGGAGGTATCTCACCTGAGCAACGTATTTAGACGCTGCCTCATATCCTGTATGCGTGATAACGCTGATGGCGATCTTCTTATCTTTCAGTTTTTCTACAATCGGAGCAATCGCTTTTGCCTCTCCCAAAGAACAGACATGAAACCAAATATCATGCTCATCAAACGGAGAATTATTTCTGCCAAAAAAACGTGCCGGAATGGAATCGCGATATTTTTTTTTGAATGAAAGAAAAATCAATGCAGGAAAAGTTACGACGTAAAGGAACGCCGCAACCAAAGTGTAAAAAAGATCGAACAGTATGTTACGCACCGATAGCGTCAGAAGGCTCTAAAAATAAGATACGTCCACAGTGTGGGCAGAGAGTAATCTCTTCGCCTTTGATGACGTCGCTGTATACTTTATCGCTTACCGCCATAAAACAACCCATACATGCTTGATTGCGAACCGGTACTGCCGTCGTATTTTTTGCCCAGCGGCGAATTTTTTGGTAGAACGACAATCCTTTTTGATTCATTGTTCCAACGAGCGCTTCTTTACGAGCGAATACCTCTTTGCGCTCTTCGTCTATGCGTGCCAATTTGACATCAACATCCGCTTTTACGCTAGAAAGTGTCCCTTCGATCTCCGCAGCTTTTGTTTCAAGCTCATCGATTTTGCTTTGTTTATGATCGATCAATTTTTCCAAACGCTCAATCTCTTCGTTAGCGAAGCTCACTTGCTCTTTTGCAATCTCTTCTTCAAGCTGAAGCGATTTCATTTCACGTTCTGTTTTCACTTCACCGCTTTTTTTAGCGTTCTCTTCCAATTTTGAAGAGAGTTCAGCAAGGTGAAGCTCATTTTTATGTTTTTTGATTTGTTCGTCTTTAATCTCTTGTTTGAGAGTATTGATTTCATTTGCGATGCCGTTTTTTGTCGCCATCAATGCTTCATACTGAAGGTTTGCTTCTTCGATTTGCGGTTCAAACGCGTCAATCTCTTTGTCTACCTGAGAAAGTTCGATCAATTGTTCAAGGTGTTTGTTCATACGGTTCCTTTTGGAGTTACACAATTACCTAATATAGGGCATTTGAGATGCCCTTTTACACTTAAAGATAGGTGAAGGGGTTTTTTGATGGTGAAATTATAACACTCAATCCTAATTTTTCCAAATGTCTCCCTAAAACCTCACCAAAATAGCGTTCACTCTCATAGTGTCCGATGTCGATCATCGACAATCCAAGTGACTGTGCTTCCATCGCGTCATGGTACTTGATATCTCCCGTCAAAAAGCAATCGGCTTCTATTTGGCGCATCAGTGATGCACCCGATCCAGTCACTAATGCGCATGTTCGGATATACTCATGACATTTCACTCCCCTTGTATGGGGAAGGCCTAATGCCATCTTGATCTTTGCCGCAAACGTATCATACGCTTCATCTATCCCAAGATACGCGACAAATCCCTCTTTTGCGATAATCGGATATCCCAATACTTCGGTTGCGACATAATCGTTTAGATGGGTTTGGTCAAAATTGGTGTGCATCGCGATATTAGTAATATTTTTTCGAATCATCGGTGCAACAATTTTTGCGGGATATTGATTGAACTGCAACTGCTTCAATCCGCCAAAAATCACCGGATGGTGGGTAATTAACAACGCATTCTCAGGAATAGATTCAATCAATTCTTCATCGATGTCGATACTGAGTACCACGTGTTCAATCTTTTGGGCAAAGTCCCCAACCAAAAGACCAGAGTTATCCCACCCTTCTTGCATCGCGAAGGGAGAAAGGGTATCCAGATGCTCATAGATCTCTTTGACTGTCATTTTTCATAACTCCTTTTTGGACGTTTGATCCGAACGTGTACCGCCTGTGAACCTGAAAGCGGATCGGAGTATTTAAACTCAAACTCTCCCAAACTCTCTATCAGATCAAGCAGTTTTTTGAACCCATAACTACGGGGATCGAATTCGGGAGATTTATTGATCAAATTTTGTCCGATTGCCCCAAGATAAGACCACCCCGCTTCGTTTGTCGTATCTTCGATGGCATTGCGTACCAGTGCCAAAAGAGCCTTATCGTCCCCTTTGATTTTGACATGCTCTTTATGATTGGATGAGCGTCGAAGGTTTTCTGTATAAATAAATTTATCACATACGCCGATGAATGCTTTGGGCGTTTTTTGTTCTCCAAACCCGTACACTTTGATCCCCGATTCCCGAATACGGCTTGCCAAACGGGTAAAATCACTGTCACTCGAGACAATGCAAAATCCGTCAAAATTTTTCGTATAGAGCAGATCCATCGCATCGATGATCATCGCACTGTCCGTAGCATTTTTCCCGGTAGTGTAGGCAAATTGCTGCATCGGATGAAGACCATGTTCCAAAAGAACGTTTTTCCACCCTTTGAGCTTCATGTCCGTCCAATCACCGTAAATTCGTTTGACACTCGCAATACCGTGCGCCGCAATCTCGTCCATGAGACCTGCAATGATCGAAGGTTGAGAATTATCCGCATCGATTAATACGGCAAGTCGGGCTTGATCATCGATCATATTTTCTCTCCTAATGTGAGCAATGCCTCTCGCGCCTGCGGAAAATCGTTTTGAAGTTCAAGTGCGCGTTTGTACATCGTTCTGGCTTCCTCAATGTTCCCCATGTCTGACAACAAATTGCCGTAATTAAAATAGGTCTGATAATATTGATCGTCAATCTCAAGCGCTTTGAGGTAATGGTCCTGAGCTCGTTCGTACGCCCTCTCGGATCGGTACAATGACGCTATAGCGTTGTGGGTCAAATCATCGTTTTCATCCAGTTCCAACGATCTCTCGTACAATTTGATCCCTTTGAGCCGATCTCCATTTTTTGCCGTTACGTATGCAAGTTTGTTAATAATTTCCGGATTTTCAGGTTCCATCCGATGCGCCTCTTCGAGAATCGATTGGGCTCTCTCCGTCTCTCCACGTTCATACGCATCATCCGCCTCTTCAACCAACGATTCCGCTGAGAAAACTGCACTGTCTCCCTCTTGTGAAGGTTCGTTTGCCGATGTTTTATCTTCAAGTGTTTGGACGTGCTGATAAATCTGATATGCGAAAAAAAGTGTCGCCGCAAACATTAAAATTTGAAATGTTGACATAGTGTTCCTTTTTTGTAACGATAAGTATAATATAATCCCGTTAACTTAAAACCAAAATCGGTAGAACTTATGCCAAATAATTACAAAGATCCAGCACTTTATATCAACCGCGAGCTATCATGGCTCCAATTTAATACCCGTGTCCTTCGACAGGCACAAGACGAATCCCTCCCGCTTTTTGAGAGACTCAAATTTTTAGCGATTTATGGAACCAATCTCGATGAGTTTTATATGATCCGTATTGCAGGGCTCAAAAAACTCTTCAGCGCGGGAGTGAACGTCTCCGGTGCCGATCGATTTACCCCGTTACATCAGCTTCGTGAAATCCGTTCGTATTTGCACAAAGAACAGATAGAAGTTGAAGAGTGTCTGTTAGGAATCATGGAAAAACTTGAAAAAGAGGGGATCTTTTTCAAGCCTTATAAACAAGTAACCGCTCAACAGCAACAATATCTCGACAACTATTTCAAAGAGAATATCTATCCCGTCGTTGTCCCTATTGCTGTCGATGCAACCCATCCATTCCCGCATCTCAACAACCTAAGCTTTGGGCAAATCGTCAAACTCCGCGACAAAGACGATCCGAGTGTCGAGCGCTATGGGATTATCCGTATTCCGCGCGTTTTACCGCGTTTTGTCGATATCGATAATCGTATCTATATTCCAATCGGCAGTATCGTCTCCGAACATATCCAAGATCTCTTTCCAGGCTATGAATTGCTCAAATTCTCCGCATTCCGTATCACCCGAAATGCAGATTTGGCGATTGAAGAAGAGGAAGCGGATGATTTTATGGAGATCCTCGAAGAAGGATTGAAACTCCGTAAAAAAGGGGAAATTGTCCGTCTTGAACTCAGCAATCATGCTGATGATGATCTGCTCAATTTCTTCAATCGTCATGCGAATGTCTTCAAAGATGACATTTACCGCTTCCAAACTTATCTCAATTTGGGTGCATTGTGGCAAGTGGTCGGAAACAAAGATTTTGCACATCTCAATGTCCCTAGTTTTAAACCTCGAAATCTACCGCCGCTTGATTCGGACGAAAACCTATACACGATTCTCGACAAACAAGATCTGGTTTTGTTCCATCCATTTGAGAGTTTTGAACCCGTTGTCCGATTGATCCAAACGGCAGCAAAAGACCCTGATGTCGTCTCAATCCGAATGACACTCTATCGTTCCGGTTCCAAATCGGTTATCGTACAATCATTGATTGCAGCAGCCGAAGCGGGGAAACAAGTCACCGTCATGGTAGAATTGCGCGCCCGTTTTGACGAAGAAAACAATCTTCAGTGGGCAAAAGCGCTTGAAAGTGCCGGTGCGCATGTTATCTATGGTATTACCGGATTTAAAGTTCATGCCAAAGCGGCGCTTATTACCCGCCGCGTAGATGGAAAACTCAAACAATACGCCCATTTGGGGACCGGAAATTATAACCCTTCGACCGCGACCGTTTATACCGATATCAGCTACATGACCAGCGATGATGCGATCACCTATGACATGACCCGTTTTTTCCACTTTTTGACTGGATTCAGTAAAAAAGGGAAGCTCAATGAGCTCTATATGGCACCAACGCAGATCAAACCAAAAATTCTCTCTCTCATCCATAATGAAACACGTATGGGTCACGAGGGTGTCATTATCGCCAAAATGAACGCTTTGGTCGACGAAGATATCATCCGTGCCCTTTATAAAGCTTCTCAAGCAGGAGTTAAAATCGACCTGATCATACGAGGGGTCTGTTGTCTGCGTCCTGGAGTAAAAGGGGTAAGTGAAAATATCCGCGTTATCTCGATTATCGGAAAGTACCTTGAGCATGCTCGTATTTTCTACTTTAAACACTCCACGCCGCAAACCTATATTTCTAGTGCTGATTGGATGCCAAGAAATCTATTGCGTCGGATTGAACTTCTCACCCCGATTAACGGTGAAGACGCATCCAATAAACTGATGCAGATTTTACAGCTGCAGATTTCAGACAATGTCCTCGCCCATGAGCTCCAAAGCGATGGAACGTATGTCAGAGTAACCCATGACGGACAAAATCCGATCAATAGCCATAGCATCGTAGAGACCCACACGAATAAAGTGTATAATTCAGTCAAAAAGCAGGCTCCGAATTACGTACAACAATTAACTACGCGACTGTTCAAAGAGAGCTAAGGAATCAAAATGATCGGAAATTATTTGCACTATTCCCCTAAAATCGGGGAACGAACATGGATCGCCCCCTCTGCTGACGTGATCGGAAGAGCCGAAATCGGTGAAGATGTCAGCATTTGGTTTGGTACGGTCATCCGTGCCGACGTACACTACATCAAAATCGGCGATCGTACCAGTATCCAAGATTTAAGTATGGTACATATTACCCACCACAAACGTGACGATATGTCTGATGGCTATCCGACTATCATCGGAAATGACGTCACTGTCGGACATCGGGTTATGCTTCACGGCTGCACGATCGAAGATGCATGTTTAATCGGAATGTCCGCTACAATTCTCGATGGTGCCGTAATCGGCAAAGAGTCTATCGTCGGTGCGGGTGCATTGGTCACAAAAAATAAAGTATTCCCGCCGCGCTCCCTCATCATGGGGAGCCCTGCTAAAGTGGTGCGAGAGCTCACCGATGAAGAGGTCGCCGAACTCTATGCCTCAGCGAAGCGTTACGTCAGTTTCAAAGAAAACTACCGCACTCCGAATGTCTGAGTTCAATCTCGTTCTTGCCGCCGATATTCTCGGTATTATCGCCTTTGCCCTCAGCGGGTTCCTCGTGGGTGTACGGAACAATCTCGATCTTCTTGGCCTAATCATCTCCGCATCGCTAACCGCATTGGGCGGAGGTGTCGTTCGTGATGTCATCCTCGGACGCACACCGTTTGCTTTCAATGAATATTATCCGGCTATCACCGTGATCGTCACCATCTTTCTGGCTTTTTCGTTTCGACTCTACCGTCGTGAGCAGTTGGAACGTCAGTGGCTCTTTATCATCTCTGATACGATCGGCTTGGTCGCATTTAGCATTACCGGTGCCCTCCTCGCGATCGAAGTGGAGTTCAATTTCTTCGGAGTGATGATTTTGAGCTTTCTCACGGCAGTAGGAGGCGGAGTGCTGCGCGATACGATGATCAATCAGGTCCCCTCTGTCCTGATCAGCGATTTTTACGGTTCTATCGCCATCATCGTCTCCGTACTCCTTCTTCTCTTGGCACAAATGGATATGATTAATACGCTAGGTGTTGCGGGTGTTGCAGCATTTGCTATCTTTTTACGTCTTTTAGCCGTTAGCAAACAATGGCATCTACCAAAACTCAATATGGAATCCTAATGTCTAAACTCAAACGCTTCATCCTCCTTTTTATCTTCGGCGGAGTGCTCGATATAGGTCGCTATTTTGTGTACCCTAATGTCTCTGATTTGATAGAAACGAATCCGGTCCCTACCGCATTTATGGAATTCCGAAAAGCCGAATGGGCAGAACAAAATCGAGAGATGCAAATTAATCAAAAATGGGTACGTATGTCCCAAATCTCCCCGAATGTCATCAAAGCCGTATTGATCGGCGAAGACGATAAATTTTGGAATCATGACGGATTCGATGTCAAAGGGATGGAACAAGCTCTCGAAAAAACCCTGACAAAAGGGAAAGTTGCCGGAGGAAGTACAATTTCTCAACAGCTCTCTAAAAATCTCTACCTCTCTCCAAGCAAAAATCCCGTACGCAAAATCAAAGAGGCCATCATCACATGGCGTATTGAAAAGACACTTTCTAAACGTCGAATTTTAGAAATATATCTCAACGTCGCCGAGTGGGGTGACGGAATTTTCGGGATTGAAGCAGCAGCGCGCCATTACTATCATAAAAGTGCAAAAAATCTTTCTGGATTGGAAGCGGCACGTTTGGCCGCAGTACTTCCAAATCCAATCAAATATGATCCGACAGGCGATCAAAAATACGTCCAAAACCGCTCTCGTATTATCTACAAAATCCTAAAACGCAGAGGTGTTGTAATTCCTGATTTCAAAGAGGTTATGACTCCGTCTAAAAAAGAGAACCAAACTCTTTTGGATAACAATCAAAGTGTAGTCGATCTATTCAACACATCACCCTCGGATGAAGCAGCTGCGGCGATTGAGAACAACGCCCTTCAATCAAACGATTTGAATCGTTCCGAGTAGGTGTTTTTATGCTACACTATCTCCATCATTAATAAGGATAGTCGAATGGATAAGCGTACGTTTCTTAAATTTTTTGCCATTACCTCAGGGAGTGCCATCCTAGCCCCCAATATAGCATTTGCTTCCGATGCGCATCACAGCACACCTAACACTGCCCAATTGCAAGAGATTGCCAACAAAATGTTTTCAGAAGTCATTTCTCAAAATGATTACTATGTCAATCATCAAGGAACCTCTTTCTTTGAAAAAATGAAAAATTCCCAACATCCGCGCGCAACGGTTATCGGATGCTCAGATTCCCGTTTCCAAAGCGATGCATTGGATGCAACGGCAGAGAATGATCTTTTTATCATCCGCAACATCGGAAATCAGTTCAGCTCCAATATGGGAAGTGTCGAGTACGGTGTGCGCCACCTCAATACACCGCTATTGATTATTGTGGGGCATTCACGATGCGGTGCTATCAAAGCTGCGTTGGGTGATTACTCCGAGGAGGGGCCACATATTATCAAAGAGCTGGATTCACTCTCCTTGGCGGTACGCAAAACATCATTAAATAGCGGTACTGAAGAGGGAAAATGGCTCGCAGCAGTCATTAGCAATGTCCATCAACAAGCCTACTACGCGCAAAAAGAGTTCAAAGAAGATGTTGAAAGCGGAAAATTGACAATCGTCGGAGTTGTCTATGATCTGGCCAACGATTTCAATAACGGTTATGGGCGACTAAAAATCGTTAATCTAAATGGAGAGACCAATCCTGAAAAAATCATGGAATTTCCGTTGATGAAATCTCTTTTTAAACCGGTGCACGTCTAAGGACGATCCATCCGACCAAAGACGTTGCCGCTATCAATGCAGCAGGTGCATACGGATCTCCGCTCACCTTTTCTAAAGAGGTCATCAGTGCAGGGGTGATTCCACCTACTATCCCTGCCGCACTTCCCAAAATCACTGCCGTAAATGAGGCGCGATAGCCATGATAGCTCAAAGCAGTAACGGTGGATGCGAATATCGGCGCTTGAAATGCACATAAGAATATGACCATAACGACCGTCCCAGCCAATGCAATCCAATACCCTCCGATACTCATTGCTACCATCAAAGGATAGATACCCAGTGCCAATCCTAATGCAGCAATACGCATAACACGTAATGAACCGATTTTATCCGCAACCATCGCCATCAACGGTATAAAAACAACCCCTACGATAATTGATAATGTATTAATCTGCCCCGCTTGCGCTTTTGAGAGATGCGCGCTCCCTTGCAACCATATCGGGAGATAGACAAATACCGTATAATAAAAAATCCAAATTGATGATGCAACGATCAGGAATTGCCAAAATTCCCCTCTGTGATGACGTAATATAGCCATAATAGGTACGGTTTTATCTTCACTCGGAACGTAATCATCGGCAAGATTTCGACGCAAATACAACCCTGCAGCTGCAATAACAATACTGAGTAAAAATGGGATTCTCCATCCCCATTCACCCATCGCCTCTTCACCCAGATACCACAATAACGCTCCGCATAAGCCGGAGCCCAGAGCCATACCGATTTTAGCACCGACCGAGACAAACGAGCCATAGAGATTTTGAGAATTCGGTGAAGATTGTTCGACCAAATAGACGATGGAGCTTGCATACTCTCCTCCGACAGAGAGCCCTTGAACCATCCGTAGTAGAACTAAAAGTATAGGTGCCATAATCCCTATTTGAGCATAGGTAGGCAAAAATCCGATCAAAAAAGTCGGAAGCGCCATCATCATGAGTGAGCTCATCAGTGCGTATTTGCGTCCTACACGATCTCCGATATGACCGAATACTAATGCACCCAGGGGACGCATAACCATCCCTGCAGCAAATGCTCCAAAAGAACCTAATAGAGAAAGAAAAGGATCATTCGAAGGGAAAAATAGATTTCCCATCATCACAGCTAAAAAGCCGATGAGGGCGAAATCGTAATATTCAATGACGTTGCCGATAATCCCTGCGGCGATGATTTTCTTTTTGGAGCGGATCAAACGATCCACCCGCCGCCCAGGAGTTTTTCCCCCTCATAAAAAACGCCCGCCTGTCCTGAAGCAACACCAAGTACCGGTTCGTGCAATTCCACACGTGCGCGATCTCCCTCAATTATAACACTGCATCGGACAGCCGTTGTGCGATAGCGAAGTTTAACATCACACTCAAATTCGCTGCGGGAATCAAACATATTGACTCGTTCCAATTCGACTCGGTGGCATTCAAGATCTTCTCGCTTACCGACAACAATCTGATTCGTTTCAGGCTTGATCTCTACGACAAAATGGGGATCGTGTGCACCGTTGACGGTGAAACCTTTACGCTTTCCGATCGTATAGTGCATATACCCTTTATGTTTTCCGACTACTTTACCGTCCATATCAAGAACTTCACCTTCTTGATCGACGAGCACATGGGGTTTGAGAACATCCATGTAGGTTGTTTCGACAAAACAAATTTCACTTGATTCATTTTGAGACGCAAACGATTCTAGCCCCTCAATACTTGCTGCATACGCTTTAATATCGCTTTTATGCCGTTCACCTAAAGGAAACAGCAACCGTTTGACAAGAGTAGGTTCGATGTAAAAGAGAAAGTAGCTTTGATCTTTTGTATCATCATGCGCTTGGAGCAGATATTGTCCATCATGACGAATATAGTGCCCTGTCGCAACATAATCGGCACCGACGCTATCCGCATACGCCACCATCGCTCCGAATTTGATATTACGGTTACACAGTGCGCATGGGTTGGGTGTTTTCCCCTCTTTATACGTTTCGATAAACGGACTAAAAACTTTTTGATTAAATTCTTCTTGAAGATCTAGAATATGCAGTTTTACTCCGGCAAAATCAGCAGCTTTCTGGGCGCGGACCTGATGAATTTCATGATATCCCGGTTTCGAATGGAGTTTCATATAAACCCCTTCTACTTCATATCCTTGTTCTTTTAAAAGCAGTGTTGAAACGGTCGAGTCAACCCCGCCACTCATTCCTATCAAAACTTTTTTGGCCATTAGCTGCTCCCTTGCCCCGCATAACAGCGTGCTTCATCTCCATGAGAAGCAAGCGCTTTGTAGTATTTTGTGTCGGTCAATCCCTCTCGCTCCATCGCCTGTATCTGTGTAAACAGCGATTTTTCGATCTCTTGAACGACAAAATCCAAATCGTCGGTTAGATTGATCAAACGGACATCTTTCTCATCAATCATCCCCTCACTCAGCATCTTTTCTTTGATAAACTGAATCAAAGGAGCATAGAATTCGGTCCCAACAACAAACAATCGTACACCCCACACTTTTCGGGTTTGAATCAGCGTCAACGCTTCAAACATCTCATCAAGCGTTCCAAATCCCCCCGGAAAAATGACATAGGCCATGGAATATTTGACCAGCATCACTTTGCGTGAAAAAAAGTAATCGAACCGTTGCCCTTTACTGATGTAAGGATTTGGCTGTTGTTCGGAAGCAAGCTCAATGTTCAATCCGATAGATTCTACATTTTCATAATCATAGGCTCCACGATTGGCAGCTTCCATAATCCCCGGTCCACCGCCCGTGATAATGTTATACCCTCGTTCTGCCAACATAGCCGATAACTTCATCGCCTGTTGATAATAGGGGTGTTTCTCATCAAGGCGGGCACTTCCAAAAATCGTAACGGATGGCCCTAATTCACCTAATTCATCGAATCCTTGAACAAAATCGGCAATAATTTTAAATACACTCCATACGTCCGCAGATTTTATATCTTTGACGTAACGGCTGCTTTCATATACTTTTTTTTTGCCGTGTCGTGGCGCCATCACTATCCTTTTAATTTATTCAAACGATCGCGCTTCGTTCCGATTGACGTAATTTGAACACCAAAGTTTCCATCCACAATAACCACTTCGCCTTGTGCAATGACATGATCATCAACCAAAATATCAAGCGGATCGTTCGCGAGTTGATTAAGTTCGATAACCGAACCGATATCCATACTCAAGACGTCTTTAAGGAGCATCTTTTTCTTCCCGATACGAACGCGAACCGGAAGTTTTACACCCATAATCAATCCGATGTTTTTCATCTCGCCATCGTCAAGTTTAACTGCTGGCTCAGTTGGTGCAGCATCGAAAATGCTCCCCTCAGCTTTAGGTGCAGTCCCTTGTGTACCGTTTAGAGCATTAGAAATCGTCTGATCGATAGCTAACATCATCAATGAATTAATCGACCCCAGAGAAAAACTAAACACATACATTTTAGCGTATCCATCAAGGTTGACTTCACCGCTCTCAGGAATAAAATCTGCTTTTTCAGGTTTAATAGTAAATTTCGGAAGCTCTTTTTGAGACGCGAGAGTCGTACTCATCGCTCCGACGATATTGGAAACAATCTCTTTGGCCGCATCCATATCTTCATCGGACATCGTGTCGTGTGCTTCACCGTCTCCGCCTAGCATCATATCACCCAATGCGGTTGCAAGCTGTGGAGGCATCATCACAATTCCGCGGCCTGCAGCGGCCCCGCTAAAACTGACATGAATCTGTGCAATAGGAGGAATTACATTTGAAACAATAGAGATATCTTCAGCTTCTTTAAGGGTGATGGTAGGAGCTTGTCCCGTAAGCCCTTCTATCGTCGCAGTTGCTTCTGTTGTAAATACGCCTGAAAAATCACTCATCATCGTCCTCCTCTTCTTCAACTGGTCTGCTGATCATCTCTTTTACACCGCTGATACGCGCTTTTCGTTTGTTTTCAAACTCTTTAAGGGCCCGTTTGACAGCATCTTTTTCGGTATCAATCAACGATGTAATCTGAATCGATTTGCGGAAACGGCGTAGCCCCATTTGACCTACAAATCGCTCTTTTCCATCCACACTGACATGCACTACATCATCTGCAGGAATATTCAGGCGAATTATATCCCCTTCAGCTAAGTCCAAAAGCTCATGAAGACTTAACTCTGCTTCTCCAAGGTTCACTTCAACATTGACATGCGCTCCACCAAGGAGAACTTGAAGCTCTTGGTTACGGCTTTTTTTCGAACTTGTTTCGTTCAACATCAAATCACGGCTCGCAAGTTTCGGCAACACCGGCTCCAGCGCGATAACAGGATAACAAATGTTCATCATCCCCGAACTGTGCCCGATAATAATCTCCATAACGACCATGACAACGATCTCATTTTGGGCAACGATTTGAACGACGTTTGGACTTGATTCTTTGGATTCAATCTGAGGATAAAGATCGGTTACAGGGCCCCACGCTTCACGCAAAGTCCCCATCATAACCCGTAAAATAGTCTCAAATAATGAGAGCTCGATATCGGAGAATTCACGATTGGCTTCAAAAGGTTCCCCTTTTCCCCCCAAGATTCGATCCAACATCGGAAATGCGATTGATGGGTTAATCTCTAAAACACCGTTCCCTTCGAGCGGCTTCATCGAAAAAACGTTAAAACTGGTCGGATTTGGGAGAGACATCAAAAACTCTCCATAGGTCATCTGATCGACCGAATGGAGCTGTATCTCTACAATAGAACGCATGATTGCAGAGATCTGGGATGCAATCGAACGTGCCATTTTGTCATGAATCCCTCTAAACGCACGAAGCTGCTCTTTAGAGACGCGGTTAGGGCGTTTAAAATCATACAGCGTGATCTGCCGTTGAGGGAAAAGGGCATCATCGCCCGTCTCTAAGGCACTATCACCCTCATCATCAACAACGTCTAAAAGGGCGTCAATCTCTTCTTGCGATAATATATCTGCCATCAGCGCCCTCCAACTGCGTCTTTAATCCGCCGAATCACCGATTTGTGTATCTGTGAAATCCTCGACTCTGTAATATTCACAATCTCACTGATCTCTTTGAGGGTCAACTCTTCGAAATAGTAGAGCTGTATGATGATTTGTTCCCTCTCTTCGAAACTCATCAAAACTTCTTGAATCGCTTCAATCAAATCTTCGTGTTCTATCCGTTCAAGCATTCCGCTCTCTTCGGGAGTACCAAGCTGATCATCCAGAGGAAGAACGGTATAAATATCTGAAGCGATACGGGCTTCACGCACTTTTTCTTCTTCAATGCCTAAAATATCGGCGAGTTCTTTATCGCTTGGTTCATCATCATGATCCGCCATATACACTTCGATAGCATGATCGATCTCTTTGATCAAACGGCGGCTCGAACGACTCACCATATCAAGTGATCGGAGATAATCGAGCATTGCACCGTACACACGGGTTTTTGCATATCCCCAAAAGGAATCGTTTTGACTCTCATCATAGCGGCGCGCCAGTTTAACCAACTCTTCGGTCCCAATAGCGCATAAATCCATATAATCAATCGAGCTTGGAAGGCGCTCTTTCAGACGAAAAGACATCGCTTTGACCGCGGGGAGGAATTGAATAGCTAATTGATCTTCACGATGTTTCAGCTCTTGTGAATACACATTAGCGCCGCTCATCCTTGCCCCCTTCCATGATGATCATCCAGTAATTCGGATTTGTGCGTGTAAAAAGCATCAATAAACTGCTCACGCTTATTGATTTCACGCACAAAAAAGTCGAGGTTGTGTTCATGTGCTTTTTTCGGAAAAGTCTGTGCTTTAACACCGAGTGATTGGAAAAAGAATCCGACACACAAATGGGCGAACAGATAAAAAAAGAGGATGATTAAGATGACATAGCCCAAAAAGCTTTCGGCTGAGTCCGATTGCAATATCCCGAAAACAATACCGATAAAAAACCCCAGTACCGTTAAAAACGAGACAAAATTCGAACCCCTCATACCTCTTATTATCCTTCTTTTAGCGCTTTACTCCGAAAAACAGTCTATGGTATCCCCTAAAATAAACGCTTTATGGATCAAAAATGTTCCATCAAACGTTTAAACAAACCGCCCAAACCGCTTTCTTTGGGATCTACGAGCACATTTCGTTCCAGTTTTTTTGCAATTCGCTTAACAATCAACTCTAATTCATTTGTTGGGGTCGCCGTCGGGAACTCTTGTGAAAAAAGGGCTCTTTTTTTGACACTGGTTGAAATTTTCGGATCGTTCGAGATTTGTCCTAAGTAATTCAATTGTAACGGTGATCCGATATTCGCAGCGGCAACTTTATGAATTTTTTCAAACAGAGTCTCAGCTTCTTTTCCTGAACGGACTTGGTTCATAATCACATTAATCTCATTACGCAACCTTGAGGTGACTTTGATCGTTGCATACGCATCGGTAATTGCCGCAGGATCAGGAACAGTCACAACAATAACATCATCACATGCTCGTAAAAAAAGCTGAATATGTTCTCCGATTCCGGCACCTGTATCGATAATCATCACATCCAAATCATCCAATACACCCGCTTGATCCATAAACCGCTCGAATAATCCGCCTGAAGCGTATTTAAAAATCTCTTCTCCGCTCTCTCCGGGGATTAATACAAGATTTTCTCCGATCGGAACCAAAATCTCCTCGACAGTGGCTTCCCCTTTGAGCACGTGCAAAATATTTTTTTTGATTTTGACGTTAAACATGACATCGAGATTGGCCAAACCGATATCCGCATCGAAAATACCGACTTTCAATCCATATTTGGCCATAACGAATGCCATATTGGAGCTGATAGTGCTTTTTCCGACGCCACCCTTACCACTTGTTATCGCTATAAAACGGGTCTTTTTAGCTTTTGTATTGCGGTTTTGGTTTACTATCGCTTCGAGCTTAGAGGCTTGGTGGTTCATACACTTTCACCTCTGCTAAATCCATTCATCAAACAATCAACCAAAAAGTCAGATGTTGCCGCTACCAAATCTTCGGGTACTTCCTGACCAACCGAGAAATAGCTAATCGGTACTTTCGTCTCATACACGAGAGAAAAGATGTTTCCAAATCCTCGTGTTTCATCCAGCTTGGTGAACATCATCGTATCAATACCCAAAGGAGCGAAATTCTCATACGTTGCTTTCAGATCATCGTATTTGATCGAACTTGGCATAACCAGCACGACATCTACCGTATATTCAGTGTTGTTTTCACGAAGACATTCGTATATCTTTTCAATTTTCCCTTTATCGTAAGGGGATGAACCCATCGTATCGATCAAAATATAATCCGAATAGCGCAAAGCATTCAACGCATTCGAAAATTCCGGCGGATCAACGACGGTTTCAATTCCGAGTTTCATCATTCGAGCGTATTGCATCAACTGCTCAACCGCACCAATTCGATAGGTATCGAGAACAACAAGTCCGACTTTGTATTTTTTTTCTAACAGATACGAAAATCGTGCCGCCAGTTTTGCGATGGATGTTGTTTTTCCAACTCCCGTAGGACCGACGAGCATAATCACTTTTTTGCTTCCAGGTTTTGGAGACGTCTCTAAACGTACCGGAATCATTTTACGCATTAGTACCTGGAAATACCGTTTTACGGTTTCTGAACTCTCCCGCATTTTAGAGGGCATATGCTCGAGTGTGAGATGCATAATCTCATCCAAATGTTCCTGATCCATACCGCTCTCTTGGGCAAGACGGTATATTTCAGCAAACTCCGGCGGGATGGCAGCTGTCGTTTTCGGAGATTTTTCACTCCAAAACATATTTTGAATCAGCTTGACTTTATCCCCGAGTTTCTCGATCTCTTCTTTGATCCGTTTGAGATCTTCGCTCTCTTTGTGCGGCATTTGACGCGGAGATCTATCCTCTTCGGTGACCTCAGCGATTTTAGAAATTTGTTTCGCCGCTTCGGAAATATTATAGAGAACATCGCTGCTTTTTTGGGTTAGAGGACGCTGTTTCATAAACGCCTCTTCATTTTTCGGCTTTGGTTTAGGAGTCGGAGGGGCAGCATTCTCTTCGACACCGACCACAATCTCATACAAAGCACTTTTTCCCAGCGATTTTTTTTGTACTTCGCGGGTTTCGATCAGCATAGCTTCTTCGCCAACCTCTAACTGCGCTTTTTTTAGCGCTTCCGCCGGAGTAGTACCGCTAAATGTCAAGATTTTCATAATATCTCCGTGCGCCCTTACGAGCTAAACTTCCAAGTGGTATGGTTACACTTACCCGCTCATGCCAATGAGGATGAGGAATCACCAATTCTTTGGTTTTAATGGATCGTTTCTCAAAGAATAGTATATCCAAGTCCAACGTCCTCGGCGCGTTCGCAAAACTGCGACGTCGCCCAAAACGTTTTTCAATCCGCCAAATCAACCGTAACAGTGCCCTAGGCTGCAGTGACGTAGCAATCTCCATCACCGTATTCTCAAAATCACCTTGTTGCGTGTATCCAAACGGAGGATTTCGTAGAATAACCCCGCTTTGGATCACTTCTAAAAGGGACAAACGCTGCAGATAGAACCACAAATGATTCATTCTTCTACGTACATCCCCTATATTTCCCCCAACCCCTAAATGGGCTCGATAACGGTAAACGCTCTTTTGCTTTACACGTCTGGGAAAATTCGGTTCGATATAGATCGTATGTCTATGATCGATTTTTCGGCGTAATGCCATTATTCTTCTTCTGCACCTTGTTGTGCTGCTGCTTGAGCTTGACGCATCGCGTTGATTTCACTCAAAATTTGCATCATTCCCACCATTGCCAAATGGTATCCAAACGGTCCAAATCCGATAATAGATGATGTACATACCGGAGCTGTCATACTTTTTTGACGGAACTCTTCACGGCGATAAATATTACTGATATGCACTTCAATGGTCGGAAGACTCACGGCACTGATTGCGTCACGAATAGCAATCGATGTGTGCGTATACGCTGCGGGATTGATAATAATACCATCTGCATCGCCGTAACACTCTTGAATACGATCTACGATCTCCCCTTCGAGGTTGCTTTGATAAAATTCGATTTCAATTCCGTTTTGGGTTGCTACATCTTTCATTTGCGCATGGATTTGTTCCAAACGCATCGGTCCGTAGACTTGTTGTTCCCGAACTCCTAACATATTGAGATTCGGCCCTTGGATAACGACTATTTTCATTGATAAACCTTGATTGGTATTTTTGAGTATAGATTATAAGTGGTTCTATATTATAAGGAACTAAATTCCTCTATTGCTTAAAGGCATTCGATCCGATTGCGGCCGTTTTCTTTTGCTCGATAGAGTGATGAATCTGCTCGATGCATCATACTCTCTTGAGTATCTCCCGCTGTGAATATCGTAACACCGAATGAAGCTGTCACCTTTCCGACGTTTTGAATATCGAGCTGTTCTACCGCCAAACGGAGTTTTTCTGCAACATAGAGTGCTTTTGCCTTGTCAACTGCGGGGAGTAAACAGACGAACTCTTCACCGCCCCAACGTGCAAGAATATCACCGATTCGGATCGTTTCGGAAAAGGCATGTGCGACTTCGATCAAAACCTTGTCTCCGATTTGATGCCCATAGGTGTCATTAACCCGTTTAAAATAATCGACATCTGCGATGATCAGCCCGAATGTATGGTTCTCGTCCCAATGACGTCGCTGAACCATATTTTCAAACACTTCATTAAATTTATGTCGATTGTACAGCTTGGTCAACGGATCGGTTATCGATAAAAGTTCAATCCGTTTTTTGTCACTGATGTCATTAAAGATAACGGTGTAGCAAAATGCATCGTTCTCTTCATTAAAAGGGGTAACTACCGCATCAAACCACACTTGCTCTTCATCGTGTAAACGTGCTTTTACCTCTCCAGACCACTTCTTTTGCGATGCGATTGCGTCACAAATTTGAACCGTATCAAAATCGACAGAAGCATCTCCGAATACTTCAGCAAGCTTTGAACCCACCACATTTTCAGATTGATATCCAAAAAATTCCAAAAACGCCTGCGTTGCTTCGACGATTCGACACTCGCTATCTATCTTGATAATCAACAAATTAGCATCAATGATCATTTTATCGCGGTGCAGTTCGCTGTTAAGCTCTGAAATTTTTTCCATTTGAGACTGCAATGTTAATTTGAGCTCATGCAGATCACTGATGTCGTAGATTGATACCATCACTAAGTTTTCTTCAACATCATACGGAGAAATTGTTACCTGCAGCTGCATATATTTGAGTAACGATGTGGTGATCTTCGTTCGGGGAATCTCAATAAACCGGTTTTGCAACGATGCATCGTAAAAGGTCGGAGATTGGAGTCTAAGCGTCGTTCGAATTTTGCGTGAGAGTACCTTGTAATCAATATCGGGATAAAACGCATGTAAATTTTTCCCGATGATATCGGACGATCGGACGGATGTATTAATCTCCATCCATTGATTCCAATAGCGCACTTCAAATGTCTCATCGATGATCATAACACCGATTTCCAGAGCATCAAGGAGAACATTCGGATAAGTGATGGTAACCATTACGCGTACAACTCTTCAAGTTTGCGATCGATCAGATCTTTGAGACTGCCGATCATTCCATCTTTGGTCAAAATAAAAATCTGCCCGTTGATATTTTGGTGCTGGAATTCCATTTGGGTGCTAATGATAATAATTCGGTGATAATTAATAATGTCTTCTTGGCTGATCAGCGCATTCCCATCAACCACCTCGGTAGAGGGGACAAAAAACTGCACTTTGGTATGCAGTTCTTCGGTCAAACGGCTAATCATCGTTGCACTCAAAATATTCGTCAATTCGATGACAGCATCTAAAATATCACCATCCGAAGGCTGATCGACATCATAGAGATGATGCCCCAAATGGATTGCTGATTCTTCAGAGATGACAAATAAAAACTCTCCGCTAAACTCTCCGCCGAAAAGCTGTTTGGTTACATAATTGCGCTGATCTTTTGGGATGGACTGCTGAATATAACCATCCAACCCTTCCATATCGCTGATCATGATTTGAGGGATGTGCATTTTTCCGAATGCTTCCAGCAAATCGGCAATACTCGCCGTCGCATTTCCCATCGCGATATTCATCAATTCGCGGAGCATATCGAGATGATCGTCAGTAAACCCGTTTTGGTGCATGCTTAACTCTTTTTTTTATATAGAAAGTTGCTGTAACACAGACAACATCTTTTCACTGTTAATCGGTTTTGGAACCATCATTTTGGCACCCGATGCGAGAACCGTAGATTGTGCCTGAGCCTGAATATCTGCAGAAACAATGACAACTTGCGCTTTAGTATCCATTTTTATAATCTCGTTCAACGCCTCATAGCCGTCCATTACAGGCATGGTCAGATCCAAAAAAACGGCATCCGGTTTTTCAACTTTAAACAATTCAACTGCTTCCAAACCGTTTTCGGCTTCCAACACTTTGGCGGAAGGTTCCAGTTCTCTCAACGTTTTAATCAGAAACATACGTGCTAATTTAGAGTCATCGACAACAAGTATTTTCAATCTTTCCCTTTTTGCTTTACCTAACCCATTATTATAACGCAATACTCTTTAAGATGTATCGAAAGGATTCCCTGTGATACAATTGCACTCATTAAATATTCTAAATGGAAACTGTACTCTTATGAAAATATTCTTAGCCGATGCCATATTCAGCGATGATGTCATTCTACGTGATCACGGTATCGTATTCGACAAAACGATTCTTGAAATCTCCTCTCATGAGGATTTGCGGGCTCGTTTCGGTGAATCATGTCATTCATTGGGAGAAGGCTCCCTCATCATCCCCGGACTTGTGAATGCCCATGTACATCTGGAGTTCAGTGCCAATCGTTCCACTCTGACATATGGCGAATTCATGCCATGGCTCTCCAGCGTTATCGCTTCTCGCAATGATCTTATCAATGAATGTGATGATGATTGTATCTCCGCAGCCATCCATACGATGCTCTGCAACGGAATCACCGCTTTTGGCGCGGTAAGTTCCTATGGATTTGACTTGAATCCTTGTGCGGCGGCTTCCCAAAAAGTGGTCTATTTCAATGAATTGATCGGCTCCGATCCCGCCATGGCAGATGCTCTATATGCCGATTTTCAAGAGCGTCTCTTTGCTTCCCAAGAGATAGAACGGGAGGGATTTTACCCTTCAATTGCCATCCATTCTCCCTACTCTGCCCACCGTATCTTGATCCAAAAAGCCCTCAAATATGCTCGTGAAAAAGAGCTTCGTGTCACCGCCCATTTACTCGAAAGTACTGCTGAACGCGAATGGCTCGATGACAACAGTGGAGCATTCCGCCCTTTCTTTGAAAATTTTCTCAAACAGACCCAAGCTGCCAATACTTCCGAGGAGTTTTTGAGTTATTTTAATGAAATTCCTACCCTCTTTACTCACGCAGTCCAAACGAAAGATGCTGAGCTATCAATACTTTCCGAAGCCAATCATACGATTATCCATTGTCCGATTTCCAACCGCCTTTTGGGTAACGGTGTACTCGATGTATCACGTCTGAATGAAAAAAATATCCGCTTCGTATGCGGTACCGATGGCCTCAGTTCCAACTATGCACTCGATCTGTTCGAAGAGATGAAAATCGCTCTGTTCATCCATCCGCATGAAAATCTGCTCAACCTCGCACAACAATTATGGAAGAGTGTTACCGCCGATGCGGCAGAAGCATTGCGTCTGAATTGTGGTAAAATCATCCCAACATTCGATGCCGATTTTTTAGTGATGAGGATCGAGTATCCGATCAACGAACAGCTGCCGATCCATCTGATCACGCAGCCGCATACTATTGAATCGGTTTATATCCAAGGGGAAAAAGCAAAATGATGGAGATCATCCGAAAAATCGGTAGCTGTCTGGCAACCGGACTTAAATTTATACAATCCCATTTCAAAGCTACCGTATTAGTGCTAATCGTTCTATGGCTTCTTCTCCCCTCCGGAGAAGCGGGAATCACCCCCCATAATCTCCAAAAAATCGCCCTTACCGGACCGATTTTGGATGCTACCACTATCGTAACCCAAATCGATGAGGCCCGTGAAAACAAAGAGGTCAAGGGGGTGCTCTTCAGCATTGATTCTCCCGGCGGTGCCGTTGCCCCTTCAGTCGAAATCGCCTATGCGATCAAACGTCTCTCCGAAACCAAACCGACCGTCATCTACGCCGCGGGGATCATGGCAAGCGGCGGATACTACTCCGCTATCTGGGGCAATGAGATCATCGCCAATCCCGGCAGTATGATCGGCTCTATCGGTGTGATCATGGAGGGCGCCGATATTTCAGAACTTATGGACAAAGTGGGAGTCAAAACCCAAGTGGTTCATGCCGGTACCTACAAACAAGTAGGGACGTTTGATCGCGAATGGAGCGATGTCGAGCGGGCCGAACTTGATAAAGTGATCAGCGGAACATATACTATGTTTGTTGCTGATGTCTCACGTGCCCGCAAACTCGATGTAAACCGCAGCAGTGAGTACGCTGATGCGCATATCTTTACGGCTGCACAAGCGAAACAAGTAGGGCTTATCGATCGTATCGGGGTCGAGTTTGATGCCAAAAAACGGGTCGAAGAGTTGAGCAAGGTTCAAGAACCGATCTGGAATAAAGAAGACCCTATGGACAAATTTTTGAAGCAATTCGCGGCGGAGGGAGCATCATTGGCTCACATGTACTTCCCACCCGTTACATTGAAATAATTTCTCTCACTTCCGATCGGACGACTCTGCGGTCGTTCATCGCCTCAAATTGATCCCCGACACTCAAGGTATCCAAATCGATTACTTTTCCATCACGGGCGATTTGCGCAAATCCGCTTTTGTTTTTGTGTTTTGGATGGTGTGATTCAAAACTGTTTTTCATATGCATAATCAGCGACTCTTTCTCTCTAAACCGCTGTATAGTCCCTCTTTCCATCGCCTCTTTGAGGGTCGGTATCTCACTCATGGCACGCTGCAACCGCTGTAGTATCTGCATCTCAAAACGCTTTTTTAACTCCGTAACGATCTCTTTTTGACTCTCCAAACGGTATTCAATTCCGTTGCGTTTAAACCCCTCTGCCATAGCGCTTAATTGGTCCCGCTTACGTGCTAATTGCTGTTGGATCATGCTAAGCGCTCTGAGTTGCATCTCATCGATACTTTGTGTAAACTCATTTTGGTCAGGGAGAAGCATCTGCATCGCCGCGCTCGGTGTCGGAGCACGCATATCGGCGACATAGTCACTGATGACCCAATCGATCTCATGCCCTACCGCTGACATCACCGGAGTAGTCATCGCAAATATAGCATCCGCTACGATCTCTTCATTAAACGCCCATAGATCCTCGATACTGCCGCCGCCCCGTCCGACGACAACCGCATCCGCATTCAACGTGTCGGCATAGAGCAATGCATCGGCTATTTGAGACCCTGCACGCTCACCCTGCACCAATACGTCTAAGACGATGAGTTTGATCAGTGGCCAACGATGGGAAGCAACACGCTGCATATCCTGCAATGCTGCGCCTGTTGCCGAAGTAACCAAAACGATTGTTTGAGGGAATTTTGGAAAAGCTTTTTTATGTGAAGGATCAAAATACCCCTTTTCGGAGAGTTTGGTCTTTAGTTGTTCAAATGCCACTGCAAGTGCCCCGACTCCATAGGGTTCAGCACTAAAGGCATTAATCTGATACTCTCCGCGCGGTTTATAAAGAGAAAGTGCGCCGTGCAAAATAATATGTGCACCCTCTTCGAGACGAAATTTTAGCCGTGCGGCATTCCCTTTAAACATCACACATTTGATGGAGGAATCGTTGTCTTTGAGAGTAAAATAGATGTGTCCGCTGCCATGGTGGGTAATACGGGAGAGTTCTCCCTCGACACTGACAAATTCAAAAGAGGTTTCTAGCAGTGTCTTGATCTGCTCATTGAGAGAAGAGACACTAAGGGTTGTTGCCATTGCGTTTACTTTTTACGGGCAATCATTAGTGTCGAAATATCCATCGAGAAGCTTTTCGTATAGAGCATCTCAAATCCCGCTTCTTCGAGTTCTGCTCTCATTTTCGCAACCGTCAAAAAACCCTCGATAGAATCGGGAAGATAGCGGTACGCTTCGTAGTTGTTGGAGATCAATCCACCGATACGCGGAAGAACATTATTCATATACCAATCACGCACTTTACCGAGCATTGAGGGATTTTCATTTTTCATAAATTCAAGAATAACCACAAGACCGCCCGGTTTTAGAACGCGGTTAAACTCCCGCAACCCCGCTTGACGCTCGACTACGTTGCGGATCCCGTACGAAATACTGATAATATCCGCACTTGCACCTCCTTGTGGAAGTTCAGTCGCCGGAGCAATATGAAATGCAAGTTCCGGAAATTTTTCCCGTCCGACACCCACCATCCCCTCTGATGGATCAACTCCTACAATTTTTGAAACAGCAACACCGTTTTTATCGGCCTGGCGACGCCAGTAACCCATCATATCACCCGTACCGCACGCGACATCAACGATGGAATCAAGCGTAGAGGCATTGCAATAACCGTACGCCAAATCGCACGCACGCCGACGCCAAAACGTATCGACACCCATACTCAAAACACGGTTTGCTCGATCGTACGTCGGCGCTATATCATTAAACATCGATACGATTTTTTCTTGTTTGGTCATTTTGATCCTTTATACGCCGGCAGAAAGCTCACGCACGCTTGCGTGCTTTCTAAATTATTGTTTATTTTTCATCCAAAGGATAATATTATCGGTGATTTTAGCGCTAAGAACCTCAAAATCCTCTTGCACCATTCCAAGAGTTTGTGATCCCCCACCGATTTTCGGTGCAATGTAACTCAAATGCCAATCGCATACCTCACGAGATGCTTCAAACATTCCTGCACCCCCCTCTATCATTACCAAACGATACTCTTTGATTCGCTCAAATGTTGGTTCAATAAATACGTGACGGTTAGGGATACTAAAAAGTGGGATTGTTCTATCAAAATCACTGCTTTGTGAGTAGATCAAGACGTCGGGGGCTTTCCCCTCGACCAGCCGTGCATCGAGAGTTGGGCGATCACTGCGCACCGTATTGCCTCCGATCACGATCAAATCGCACTTATCGCGAAGCGTATGTACGTGGTTCCGTGAAGATTCTGAACTGATAATACCTTTATCTATGGTACCATCTAAACGTTGCGCCCACTTGAAAAATACAAACGGGTTCTTTTGCCATTGAACAAAAGGTTCCAATAGTACCTTTCCCTCTGTTTCCATGACACCGAATCTACATTTAATCCCGCTATCTTCGAGAACTTTTCTTCCGTTTGCCGCTTCGGGATTTGGGTCCATGCATGCTATAAATACCTCTTTGATCCCTAAATCTCGGACCAACAATGCGCATGAAGGAGTTTTACCGCTATGTGAACACGGTTCCAGCGTCACTGCCATTGAGATCGAATGAAATAGTCCGTTGTGATGTGCTCTTAGATAATCATGTATTGCGTGAGAATCATCGCTGTGCGCTATTGTGTTATCACCGCTGAGAAGCGTATAGGCATCGCGTAATGCATAGACTTCTGCATGAGGTCCGCCTGCAAATTTATGCGCACCGATAGATAGAACTTCACCGTATTCACCGATGCAAACAGCACCGACAGCAGGGTTAGGGAAAGTAAGAAGTTGATAGTCCCACGCTGCATTAAGAGCGAGGGTCATAGCGTGGTGGGCTACAGAGGTATCCATTACCACTCGAAGTAAGTTTTTGCCTTGCTGATAGAGCGAAAGGGGACAGTATGCGTTTCTCCCTCTTTCGTTTTGATGGTAATCTCTTCGTTTTGGGCAGAGACCATTTCACCATCAAATTTTTCTTTATTTACGGTTGAAAAAACAACTTTTTCCCCGATTGACTGGGCAAAATGCTCTAAGGTTTTGAGGCGACGTTCAATCCCGGGACTGCTCACTTCAAGACGGTATTCTCCTCCGACTGGAGGGGTAACATCCAAAAGCGGAGAGATCAGATGCGTTGCTTCGACACATTGGTCCAAACTCACTCCACCCGGTGCAGTTACACTGACACGATAAATAGTGTTTTCGTTTTCATTCAAAATAGCCGCATCGTATAAAGACAAGCCGATTGATTCAACCATTTTTTTGATATCTGATTCAAGACTCATTTTTTTTCTCCTTGGCAATTTTGGCAAACAACGCTTCAATATTTTGACTACGCTTAAGCGTATCGTCGAAAACAAAAGTCATCCGTGGACTACGAAACCACCCCTGATCCTTCATACAATGTTCTTCGATAATTGGACGGGCTTTTTCAAGCAGTTTCAAAAATGCGGCTTGTTCTTGGGCAGTATAGTCGTGTGGATCGAGATACACTTTTGCATCACTTCGTCCACGCGAACAATGAACATCGATCACATCCACCTCACGCACACGCGCATCGGAAAGCTGGCTGATCGCTTCGGGAATCAGCTCTTTTAGGATCGATTCGGTCCGTTTGAGTTTGATTTGCGCCGGTGTCACAGGGATACTTTTTTCTCGATTTTGGTAAAGGTCTCGATGACGTCGCCCACTTTGACATCGGTGTATCCGTTGAGAACAACACCACAATCAAACCCTTTGGTAACTTCTTTGACATCATCTTTAAATCGGCGCAATGAAGTGAGATCGCCCTCATGGATAACAACACCCTGTCGGATAACGCGAACCATTCCGCCACGTACCAATTTACCGTCAACAACGACACACCCTGCGATTGTTCCGCCGCCTTTTGGCATCGGGAATGTATCGCGAACTTCTGCTTGACCGGTATTTTCTTCACGGAACTGCGGAGCCATCATGCCGGTCAACATTGCCGTAACGTCGTCGATCAATTGATAAATGATCGAATACGTTTGAATTTTGATTCCCATTTGTTTTGCTAGGGCATTTACATTACCTGTCGGTCGGACGTTAAATCCGATCAATGCACAATTTTCACTGTTATTCACGAGTGCCACGTCATTTTCGGTAATTCCACCGACACCGCTCGAAATCACTTCAACTTTAACTTCTTCATTACGTAATTCAGAAAGAGCTGATTTAATTGCTTCGAGTGATCCGTGAACGTCGGTTTTAAGGACCACTTTAAGCGCTTTCAAACGTCCTTCCGCAATCAACGAACTCAATTCGTCAAGGGTTGTTTTCGTACTGTGTGAAAGTTCACGGTGACGATCGTATTCGTATCGTTTTTGTGCAATCTCACGTGCTTCTTTGTCACCTTCTACCACCATCAATATTTCACCCGATGGCGGAACGTCGCTAAGACCTACAACAACAGCTGTTTCACTCGGTCCAATCTGTTTGAGCTGCGCTTTGCGATCATTGATTAATGCACGAACGCGTCCGTATGCACTTCCGCACACAATGTTGTCACCGATTTTGAGGGTACCGTTTTGAACGATAACGGTAGCAACCGGCCCGCGTCCTTTTTCCAATGTCGATTCAACGACGACGGCTTTAGCCATATTGGTTGGATTTGCTTTGAGTTCCATGATCTCGGCTTGGAGCAAAATCGCTTCGAGCAAATCATCGATACCCGTCATCGCTTTTGCCGATACACCAACGAACTCAATATCTCCGCCCCAATCGACCGGGTTAAGCCCGAGTTCGGCCATTTGCGCTTTTACCATATCCGGATTAGCACCCGGTTTGTCCATTTTATTGATTGCGACGATTACCGGTACTTTTGCTTCTTGAGCATGTTTAACTGACTCGCGCGTTTGCGGTTTCACGCCATCGTCTGCCGCAACGACGATAACAATAATATCGGTCAATTGTGCACCGCGAGCACGCATAGAGCTAAACGCTTCGTGTCCCGGAGTATCGAGGAATGTGATCAATTTACCGTGCTGCTCTACTGAATAGGCACCGATATGCTGTGTAATTCCACCCGCTTCACCGTGTGCTACTTTCGCATTTCGGATCGCATCGAGGAGTGATGTTTTACCGTGGTCAACGTGTCCCATGATCGTGATAACCGGAGGACGTTCCTCCATTCCCTCTTCGTCGATTGTCGCTTCTTCGTACATCTCTTCGAGGTTAAAGGCATCTTTTGGGTCAATCGTGGTTACTTCGATTCCGAATTCACTTGCCAAAATTTCGATTTCATCTTTTCCGAGGAAATCATTTTTGGTTACCATCATACCGAGGTTGAAAAGAATTTTGATCACTTCTGAGAGTGGTTGACGCACTTTGTCGGCAAATTCATAAACACGGATGTCTTCAGGAATTTCAACATGGGTAATAACTTCGTCTTCTTTGACGTCACGTGTATATTTTTTACGTGCTTCACGAGAGACTTGACGCGGTTTATTTCTATTTGCACCCTGTTTTTTACCGGAATTGCGGCCAATCGGTTTTTTCTCTTTCGGTTTTTGTTCTTCTTCCGGTTCAACTTTAGCGCCCAAATCATTGAAGTCCATCAATACGATTTGGTCATCTTCGTAATCCATTGAAATATCAGAAATACCGCCGCCAAAAATGTCAAGTTTAACACCTTGATCTTTTTTCTGTACCGGAGCATTGTTATTCTGTGCTTTTTTAGCACGTTTTGCTTCTAATTCACGTTGAGCTTGCTCACTCAATTTTCCGTAGCTTGATACGGACGATGCACTTGTCTGTACTACAGGAGCCACTACTTCTTCTTCCTGCGGGCGCTTTTTCTTGACAATTTTCAAACCAGAGCGTTTTGGTGCTTCTTCATCGATTGAAGGAGTTTCTGGAACCGCTTCTTCACGTGATTCTGGAGCGGTATTCACCATAGTAACCACCGTTTCTACAGGAGTAACCGGAGTTTGTGTCTCTTCTTGCACAGCTGTTTTTGGAGATGACTTCGGTGCAGCGGTCTCTGTTGATGCCCCACTCATGATATAGTTCATGATTTGCTCAGCTTCTTCAATCGAAACCGAACTTGAGGCCGTTTTAACATTCAGTCCCATTGCGGCTGCTTTATCCACGACCTCTTTTGAATTGATACCAAGCTCTTTGGCAATTTCATGAACTCTAACTTTATCCATCATTAACGATGATCTCCTTTAACCGATTCATTAGCTCTACCGTCGCGCCGCTTTTGCATTGTCGGGCAAGTTGGCCCGGAGTTTTTTTGTGTTCTACACAGTCACGACACAAATAAAAACTTCTCCCTTGATGACTGAAAGGTTCTAATGTACCTGCTCGGCACTGCAGTCTCAAAAGTGAAGATTGCGAAAAACGCTCACGACAAACCACACACATACGTATAGGCTGATGTAACTTTTGCGCCATTATATCCAATACTTTCTTTTATTTTCATTGTTTAGGCAAAGCCCTCTTAACTGCGATTGCAATGGGCCGCCTCAAATAGAGAGATTATACTTCGTTTTTTAGCGTTCAACCACTAAACCGTCATTATCAAAACTTAAAATTTTAACCTCAAAATCACTGAATTCCGATTTGAATTTATCGGCCAACATTTGTGCATCTTGGTCGTAAACCATGTTAAAAAATGTCGATCCGCTTCCTGATAGAGTCGACATCAAAGCTCCGTTGTCGTATGCCATTTTTTGAACGGCAAAGAGTTCCGGTAACATTTTCATCCGCACTTTCTGGTGAAAACGATCTTGGGTAGCCAGACGAAGCATCTCCCAATCTTCATTAAAAAATGCCCCTACCGTAACCGCCGTATGCGAAAGATTAAATACCGCATTCTCTTTGCTGTACGATTTAGGAAGCGTTGTCCGGGATTTCGCGGTTGAAATCGGTTTATTCGGAATGACGACTACCGCTTTGAGATAATCAGGGAGGTGTTTTTGTTGAGAAAATACTTTTTGTTTCTCCACCATCGCTGCATTAAAGCCACCCATAACAGCCGGAGTAATATTGTCGGGATGGGATTCATAGACCAATGCATGATTGAGGATACGACGTTTGGAAACTTTTACCCCTGCCGCTTCATGCGCACAGCTGATCGCACTCACGATGACTGCTGATGAGCTTCCAAGCCCTCTGGACATAGGAATTTGGTTGTAAAAAGTAAATTTGAAATTTTGACGTTTTTGCGTCAAACGGCGGTAGTGCTCGTTAAAAATGGAGACGAACAGATTGTTCCCTTTGAGACGCGGGTTGTTTTCCCCTTCTCCTTTGATCGAAACAGCAAAAAAACGTGACGGCACCAATTCTACTTGGTTACGTAAATCAACAGCAAGTCCTAATGAATCGAATCCTGGTCCTAAATTGGCACTTGTTGCAGGTACACTAACGAACAAATAATTTCCTTATCCTACGGCATCAATCCCATAATAGGGAAGATTGTCCGCATCAAAATTTTCTAAATCGATGTATTTAGGGAGTTCAAACGCAATGATTTCAGGTGTCTCTATCGGTTTTAACTCAATGACTGAGCTATTTTTAACAAAATAGAGCTTTCCAACTGCTTTGATGGGACTATTTTGATTGAAAAAAAACGCATCTGTCGCTAAAAGGGGAATTTTTTTCGTAATACTCAGGGTTTTTAAAAAAAGATAGGTAACCTTGATCCCCATAAAACTTCCGGGACCTTTGGCATAGATCAGATTCGAAAAACTGTATTTTTTGAGCAATGAATCAAAAATTTCAGGAAGCAGATCGGAACTCATCCCCTCTTGCTTGATCTCTTCTACCAAGGTACCCTCTTTATAGATACCGACTAAAAGAGGAGAACCCAGCGCAATCACCAGCGCATCATGCATATGCTTTGGCCAACTCTTTGGATTCGGCAGTCGCTAATTCTACAATCTCATAATTTTCAGGATCTTTTAGCAGTTCCAGAGTCAATTTGTGGTTCAAATCATGACTCCCCGCAAATGCTTCGTAATTTCCGATAAAGTTCATCCCAATCAGCGACATATCACCGATCGCATCGAGAATTTTATGGCGAACAAACTCATCCCCGAAACGAAGCCCCTCTGGATTGAGAACTTTTTTATCGTCCAATACAACCGCATTTTCCAAACTACCGCCGAGGGCAAGACCTTTTGAACGGAGATACTGCACTTCATGAACGAATCCGAATGTTCGTGCACGTGCTATCTCTTTTTTGTAGTTTTCTTTGGTAAATGCTAATACATAGCTTTGACGGTCAATCACAGGATGAGAGAATTTGATTGTAAAATCGTAATTCATGTCATTAGAAGGGATCAATTTGACGTACTTATCCCCCTCTTGAACCATCACCTCTTTTTTAATCCGCATAATTTTTTTAGCAACATCTTGAGCGATCACACCTGCTTCTTCAAGCAGCATACAAAAACTCATGGATGAACCGTCCATCACCGGGATTTCATCCGCATCAACAATGACGCGAAGGTTATCAATACCATAGGCATAGATCGCTGAGAGCATATGCTCAATCGTAGAAATCGTTACCCCATCACGCCCAATGACGGTTGCCATTTTTGTATCGACCACGTTTTCGGGGGTCAACGGAATAGAAATTCCAGCATCACTGCGATAAAAGACGATACCGCTGTTGGCACCAAGCGGTTCAAGGCGCAACTTTACGGGTGATCCGCGATGTAGTCCGATCCCTACGAGTTCAACACTTTTACCTATTGTTGTTTGCATCATAATGGGTGTTTCCCTCGTTCATAAACATTTAATAATAAAATTATACCGTGTTTCAGCGTTGGTTAATAAAAACCTTCGCAGTATCAATTACACTTGTAATATTATCGGCAATCCATTTGCTATCCATCCACTCTTCAGGACGTACTTCGATCCCTTGTACCAAAATTCCAAAATGGAGATGATCTCCCATCGCATATCCGCTCAAGCCGCTTTTCGCGATTTGTTGTCCCGGCACAATCGTATCGCCTTCTTGTACATTCACTTCAGAACAGTGTCCGTATAGCGTAAATAATCCCAATCCATGATCAATAATCGGTAGATTACCGTAAATACCGTTTGGCTGCGAAAAAACCACTTTACCGCTATTGGATGATGTAATGACCCCCATATGGACACTTGCCAAATCAAGGCCCATATGATATGCGTTAGAGAGGTCCTCTTTACCTTTATAGCTGTAGATACGGTGATCTCCGAAATCGGCAACTTTTTGACCGTTTACCAACGGATAAAAAGGGGCAGGTCTAAAATCAGGAATCAACGTTTGTGAAACCTTTGAGGTGATATCATGAATAATTTTTTCATTATCACTACGCACTTTTTCATTGATGATGCTAAATTGCTGCAAACGATCATCCACTCCCGCCGTTTGTTCATAGGTATTGGCAAGTTCGGCAATTTTCCCTTCCAAAAACTGATCACTGAGTTCAATATTGGACACTTTGTAAGCATGGTCTTTCAAACGAAACGGAACACCGCTTTTTGCTTCATTGCCCGCTTTATCGCGTGCTACGACGGTCGCACTGAAACTTGCTTCTTGAACCGGCCAAGCGACCAAAGAAGCGTAATACCCCTTTTTAATAAACGGTTGTGCAATAAAAGTCTTCCCGAAATTGGTCTGAATTTTCAAACTTTCCAGATTGGCATCTTCAGCTTTGAAAACGACGATTGCAGAACCCCCTTTTTGAATTTTGTATGAGTTGGCAACAATTGAGAGAGACGGCTGATGTTGGTCAATCACGAGGGTAAATTCTTCTTTATAGGTATTCCCCATAAAAAGGCCCCACAAACTGTTGTCCGTTGCCTCAATTTTTAGTACAACAGATGCGGCTTCTACACGGCGAACGCCATTTGGAGGGAGAATATCAAATGCTTGTTTGACCTCTTTTGCAGGAGCTGTTTGATCCGAGACTACCCACTCATCATGAGGCGTTGTAATCGTAGCTCTAAACGATTTCAAACCGCTTGCATCTTCTACATTGACATGAATCGGATCTCTAAAATTCCAATATCCTTGTTGCGAAATACTCACTTTTGGTTCATCACGTTCAAACAAAGGTGAAAAGCCCATAAATGCAAATATCCCTATTACTGCAGCTCCTATGATCCATCCGATCAATCCCGAATTATTTCGGCCTCTTCTCACACCAACTCCTTTGTTATCATGGTTATTAAATTTTTGATAAGTTCACTATCATTATTTTGTTTATACCGAGCTCCTGAACGCGTAGCATGACCACCACCGCCGAACTCTTTTAGAATTTTTGCCGCATTCACCTCTCCATCGGTTCGAAGTGAAATTTTTGATCCACCCCTCGGATGTTCAATGATCATTAAAGCCGCTTGAATAAATCTCATCTCAAGAGCTTCATCCAAAATCTGTTTGCACTCAACAAGTGTTGCACCCGTCTCTTCCAACAATCCAAGTGTCACTTCAAATAAAGCAACTCTTCCATCGCTCAAAAGCTTCATCTGACTCAGCAGTTTCCCCTTCAGGCGTAACGATGCCAATGAACGGCGACGATAGAGCCAATCGGTACACATAGCGTGATCAGCACCTGATTGAATCAGGTGGTGCGCCATTGCAAATGTTTTTGCATCGCATTTGCCCAGACTGAAACATTTTGAATCATCAAGTAGCCCGGCATAAAGCGCAGTCGCTATTTTACCATTGATTTTTACGCTATTGGCAACAAAATACTCATAAACGACTTGGGTTGTACTCATCGCTGAAACGTCGATAATCGCATGGGTTCCATACCCGTCATTACTTGCATGATGATCGATATTAATCAACGGTAATGTCGTATCGATACCAAGCCGGCTGTAACTACCGCAATCAAAGCAAATCACGCAATCCGCATCGACGGGAAAACGTTGCGTTAGTTTATCAAACCATGGCAGAAAGGCCAATCGTTGATCAATATCGTTTGAAGTACAAAATAGGCTTATCTTTTTTTGACTTCTGAGCAAATAGGAGTAAAAAGCGCATGCCGCTCCCAAAGAATCAGCATCGGGATTGATATGGGCAACTAAAACGATATGTGACGATGATTCGATCAAGGATGAGGGCATTAAAAACTCTAACTAGCCTGGATGGCAAAAATATCCCGATTATACCATCTCACTCCCCATTTTTTCTTGATCGAAATAGGTTATTTGGTTTCGACCGTTCTCTTTTGATAGGTACATCGCTGCATCGGCGTGGCGGACCAAAATCTCAATTTCATCTCCGTGATCAGGATAAAATGCCGCGCCGATACTCACCCCGATGCTCATAAATTTTCCGTTCACCAAAAACGGTTCTTTAAGCGCTTTTAAGATTCTTTCAAAGAGCGGATGGACATCTTTGATCGAAGCGATATCACTAAAAATGATAACAAACTCATCCCCCCCGATTCGAGCTATGGCATCACTTTGTCGAAGCTCTTTTTCCAAACGGTGAGAGACTTGACGCAATAAATTATCACCCGCATCATGCCCGTGGGTATCATTAATATTTTTGAACCCATCCAAATCCAAAAATGAGATAACCGCTTTTGTCTTGTTTCGCTTTGAAAACGAAAGAATCTGCTCTGCCAATGTGAGGAAAAGATGACGATTCGGCAAATTGGTCAACGGATCATAATTGGCCATATGGTGTAGCTGCTCTTGACGTATTTTATGCTCGGTAATATCACTGAAAATACCGATGTAGTTTTCTACATTCCCATCTTTGTCACGTATTGCATCAATTCTTAAGAACTCGGCATAAAGTTCACCGCTTTTTTTCTTGTTCCATATCTCTCCGCGCCAGGAGGCATTCACCCGAATCGCTTCGTCCAGTTTGTTATAAAACTCTTTTTCATGAATTCCCGAACGTAATAAAACCGGTTTTTGTCCGATTACTTCTTCTCGAGCATACCCCGTAACCTCACAAAATGCTTCATTCACTTCGATAATATATTTTTTGGTATCGGTTATAACGATACCTTCTCGCGAATTATGGAAAACTCCCGCAGCACGGCGCAATGATTTTTCATGTGCTTGAACAAGTTGAACCTGATTTTCAAGTGATACCGATTTGAAATGCAATCGATTCGTCAATTGTCTCATTTTACCCACCAGAAAAATCAAAAGAATGATTACCATACTGAGAGAAAGTATGATATATAAACCATATCGGGTAATAACATCATGAAGAGAAAAACGGGGAAGCGTATCATAAGGTTTTACCCGCAACTCCTGCATCATCGTACGAATTCCCTCATAGGATAAGGGGATACTCCATCCGTAATATCCTGCTTTTTTAGTAACATCTGAACCATAAGGGAGCTTGAGCAATGCCACGACCACTTTGTTTGCCAAAGTATGGTTTGTTTTTTTGGTGGATGCAAATGGCCATTCAGGGTAAAGCGTCGTAGAAAGAGCTAATGGAAAGTTATCAACCGGATGGATGATTTTAAAATCTTCTCTTTTGATTTTCCCCTCTTTTGCCATTTTTTCCAGTACACCGGTTCGAATAAATCCGATATCCGAAGCCCCTCTTTCAACACTATACACAACCTTGTCGTGCGGCATATCAACAAAAGCAATGGTTGTTTCATCGACAATATTAATACCGTTCTCCTCGAAAAGTTTCCGCTGTGCCAAATAGCCTCCCAGTGAGAGTTCATCAACCGCAGCAACTCTTTTCCCTTTGATGTCATTGAGATTTTTGATATCACTGCGGTTAGATCGGCTGATTATCACTCCTCCAAACTCTGTTAGCTCTTTACCTCCAATATTTGTTCGAATCAATGTCGCTATCCGTGTAGCATCATATTTTGTCGAAAGGTAGATATAGTGTTCGGGATTGGTGAACATAAAATCGAGTTCATTGGCTTTTGCCGCATCGTTAAACTCAGCATAGCTCAAAGGTCGAATTGTAAAAGAATGGGTAGAAATTTGTGTATTCAAATAATCGGCTAAAGGCTGCCACTCGTGAAGTGTCTCGGCTTTAGAACGAAACGCTAAAACACCTATCACAGCTGTAGGCTTTTTTGATAATGAAGATTGCGCTTCAACAGAAGCCATCAAAGAGACAAGAGCTAAAAAGAGTATAAAAATAGACTTGATCATCTTATACCTCACTTAGTCTCAGTATAAGATGATTAGTATTAATAAAAAATTAAATTAACTTATTCAAGCGTACTTTGGAGTACGGCTTCAAAATCTTTTTGCGCCTGAAGTAATACTGCTTTTGCTTCTGCATCATTTACACGAGCACTGCTCATCCAGTTATAAACACCCGGGAAACCCATTACGATTTCGTTTGCATCTTTCTTTTTGTATACCATCAATGAACACGGAGCAAAAGCTGCGGCTTCAGGACGCGTTTTTGCTACCGTATAAATGACTTTTAATTTACAGATTGAGTAAGTATCATAAAAGTTAAATGGACTTGGTGTATTGCTTTCGTTCAGGATAAAGTTATAGTCAGTAAAGTTAGACAATACAAATCCAGCCGGTTTCAATCCCTCTTCAATCATCATCTCAGTGTTCTCTTTGTCACCTGACCAACTCTCAGCGCTCGTTGTACGTACGTATTTGGTTAATAGTTTTCCCTCAGATGGTAAAGATGCTTCACTTACACTAAATTTCGCGCTCGGTAATGCTTTTTTGAGAGTATTCAAGACTTCTTTTTCGATCAATGCAAATTCAGGAGCATCAAAACCTGCGATTTTTTTCATCGATTTTGCTGTTAGCACCGAAACATGAAGAGCCTTGTCATCTTTACGTTGATAGATCCCAAATCCCATCGGAACGAAAATCCCTGCGTCAGGATGTGATTTCACCAATGACGCCGCTAACTTTTTATGAAATCCCGTCAAAAGATTGAATTGAGCAAAATCGCTTTGTCCGAATTGTTTCATAAACGGACCGTTCATCTCACTGTTCGCCGAAATCACAAAACCGTTCGCTTCCAGGGCTTTTTCAATGACGCCTGCATTGACTTTTCCATCAGCGTTCGGAACACTGATCAAATGCAAATCTCCCCCAAAGAGAGATAAAACTCCTATTACTAATAACAAAACAATGTTTTTCATACTGACTCCTATGGTTGAATATAAAATGCGCCCTCTGTGGCACGTTCGATCACTTCTGCAATCCCTGCACTGACAATTTCGACATCATCATCGAGCTGATCGGGAGTGATTTTTTTAGTCTCCATCGTATTGCCGCATGCAACGAATTCGACACCGTATTGCTGCAACGCTCTGACGCGTACCGCAATATCTTTTTCACTTTTAAGCAACGTTCGGATACCGTGATAGTACGCGACGATACGCAGGTGAATTTTCTCAGGTCCGTAAAATTTGAGAATATTGTTCGCAGTACTCAAACCGTGGTGAATTGCTTCATCATCCCCATGACTGATCCCCATAACCACTTCTCGCGGTTTTTCCATCGTCGGAATCGGTTCCGCCAAACGGACATCACCGAAAGCAAGTACCGATAAAAAGGAGAAGAGTACGATAAAGCGTTTCATTATTGTTCCCATTCCAAAACCCGATACGAAGCTTCAACGTTTCCGCCTTGCATTGCATCGTACAGTTTTAGTGAGCGATATTCGCGCATCTGTACTTTTTTGATTGTCTCATCAATACCCATCCCAGAATCGATCGCCGAACGGATTTCGGAACGCATTTGTGAAAGGTATTCATGGGTCATTTTCGAACTGTTCTTGTCACTATTGCGTCCATGTCCGCCGATCACGTGCAATGCTCCCATCGCTTCAAGTTCCTCAAGGGTTGTAATCCATCCGTTGATATTTCCCCCTTTGACAGACGGAAGTCGATCATTAAATACCAAGTCTCCGGCAAACAAAACACCTAATTTTGGGAAATAGACCACTAAATCTTTTGTCGTATGGGCCATTCTAGGAATGATTTTCAATTCAACATCGAGATTGCCTACTTTTTTACGTGTACTCTGCGAAATCATCTCGCTTGGAAGGCTCATCTCCGTCCCTTTGTACGCCTCCGGGGAAATAGTACTTTGCATTCGTGTCGCTTCATGCACATTTACATTGTGCAAAAAGTCATCCGAACCCACAACACTAACTCCGTTTTGGGTAAAAAATCCATTACCGAGCCAATGATCGTCATGAATATGGGTATTGATGACGAGTTTAACCGGTAGCGGTTTGATTTTTTTCATTGCATTGTATGCCGACTCGGCGTATGCATACGAGGGACCCGTATCAATGACTATATATCCCTCACCTGCATCGACATAACAGCTGTTTACGATATTGCCGTTGTTGGTTTTATTCATCACTTCAGGCGCACCAAAAAAACAGTGCACGTTTGAAGTGACTCGAACCGGTTTAAGTGCGTACTCAAATGCACTCAAGCTCGATACAGTGAACAGAAAAGCAACCAACAACGTTTTCATCATTCAGCCTTTAGAAGAGATAATTCATTTCAAAACGATATTCGTTATACGAGTTATTATCAACCGTTCCTTGAACTGTTGCACTCGTATATGCCGGATCAGCGTTTACAGTTGCAAAACGAAATTTAAACTCTGTGTTCGGCAACGATTTAAACGTTTGTGTTGCATCTACATGGAAAATTGTACGGTCGGTAAATGTTGATGTAAATGCTTTTTTATCATCAAAATTCATATTTTCATAATCCGCTGCAACCAGCAATCCTGGAACCAATCCTGCTTTTCCGAAATCATATACTGCTTTTACAGCCCAGTTTTTCGTGTTTGCGATCCAGTCAACTTGCGCCATTGAACGGGTATATCCACCTGTCGGAAATCCACGCCATGGAGCGATAATATCCGCATCATCCGAGATTTTTGAGTACCCGGCAGACAATTCTAACGGTCCGCTTGCCGCAACCAAACGCGCCATGATAATGCTACCATCCGCATTACGTGCATCTTTATATCCGCCTGAAGCGGTCCCCACTGGAATAGCTCTTAAGCTTCCGCTTAACGATGCACCACCAATATATCCTGCGCCATCATCCATTTGTTTTAAGTAACGAATACCTGGGGTCAATGTCCAAGAATCATTCAGTTTGATTTGATAATTTGCTTCACCGATTACGGTATTAAAAAATCCTTGGAGTCCGATATACTCACCATCAAGTTTTAAATTCGGGATTGATTTGTTAGAAACTGTCAACAATTTCATTTCAGGATCAACATCACCCCCACCTTTAGTACGAATATTGTATGCAGACAATCCTTTATGTGTCCCAGAATCATCATTGTATGCCGTTTTATCTGTACTTAAAGTTGCACTGTCAGCTCCGCTGGCAATTAAACTATGAAATTCTTGGTGATCACGTAATTTTTGAGCCGTAATATATCCAGCACGAATGGTCGTGTCAGGAATATCTTTATTTTCAATCACAGCAGCTTCAAAGGTATTCGGAATCATTTTTGTGTCGTTGGTCGCAATCATGATGCTATCGATCCCTTGTCGCCCAACTTTAACATTCGTTTTGCCATTTTTGTATTCCAAATAAGCTTCGGCAAAATTCCCCATTGCACCTTCAGTGCCATCACGTCGTGTATGATAGGTATCTTTACCTGCTTTACCAAAGTTTGTATTCGCTACTGCAGGGTCGATATTGTCTCTATGCATAGGAACAGTCCCATAAAATCCTGCTGTTGCACCTAAACCATGGAAAAAACCGGTTTTATAGACAACACTTCCCCCAAGTCCCCACATATTGTTATCACGTGTTTGGCTTGATCCAGATGTTTTTTCAGTATCCCAATCCCACCAGAACATATTCGAACGTAACCGGCCATATACTTCACCCTCTGTAAACATTTCAGTAAAAGAATTTACTGAACCCGGTGCTTTTGTATATTCAACTTGATAATTTGCTTTGAGCACGCGATCTTCTGTTTTAAGTGCATACGCTGACGTTGCCAACAAACAGGTAGCCGCTGCTACCATACTCAATTTCACTAATTTCATTCCTAACTCCTTAAGTTTGATTACATTATGCGCATGGCTTAGCAGCCGCGAGCACCTTTTTTCGGGCATCCGCAGTCATAATCCATAATTTTGACATTGCTATTACCACTTATATTAACATTTTTTTGCCGACGAATGTATGCAGAGGTTACATCATATACCGGACGGGTCAGCTGTTCTTTGAGATTGCTTCCCGCATTTTGGAGATTGCCGCCCCATGAAGATACTTTGTATACTTTCGTATCACTCAAAGGTTTCCCGCCTACCATGATATTCGTAATCCGTTTACCGCTCGGAGCACCGATACGAATTTCATAGGTCACACCGCCCAAACGGCTCATATCTCCACCTTGTTGATAAAGCGGGTTGGCGTTGAATACATTATCCGCAATGTCTTCCAACAATGTTCGGATATGCATTCCTGTCAATTCAAACGTATACACGTTCGGATAGGTGATAGCCGTCATGTCATAAACGTGGTCCATGGTGATCGAATCACCTTCGAGAACCGTCGTTCCCCAACGATATCCTGGAGTAAACGAAATATCCGAGTCCATAGTGTCGATGATCGAATCATTGATCAGCTGATCGAACGTCGAATGGAACGTATCACGTTTGTACAAGGTATTTTTGGTAATACCTAATACTTCGGAGAGTTCCGAATCATACGGTGAATATAACTCTTTGACAAGTTTTTCACCCTCTGGATCAGCCGGAATCAGGTTTGATGCCACCGGGATGAGTTTATACTCATACCCCTTGACTTTATGGTTTTGGATATCGATATCGAGTCGTCCGATATATTTACCGTGACTTCCCGCAATGACGATCACCGTACCGTTGATGACTGTCGGCTGCGGTGATGGATCATGGGTGTGACCGCTCAGGATGAAATCGATCCCTTTAACTTGACGTGCAACCTCTTGGTCAACGCTGAACCCATCATGCGAGAGGACAACGACACAGTCCACTTTCTCTTCCTTACGAAGTTTATCCACATATGTTTGAAGTGTGTCAAGTCGTAAACCGAAACTCCACCCTTGTGTAAACTCTTTCGGGTTTGCCGTAGAGGTAAACGGAAACGCTTGACCGATAATACCGATCTTAGCTCCGCCTCTCTCCATAATCGTATACGGTTCAAAAATCGACTCTTCGAAATCATCCGCAAACGAATCATCTCCGATAACGTTTTGAGCGATAAATTTCGCATTTAACATCTCGATGAGCTCTTTGACCCGTTTTTTACCGTACGTGAATTCCCAGTGACCCACCATTACGTCGACACCGAGATAATTTTGAGCTTTGACAATCGCTTCACCGCCCGTTTTAAGCGCGACACCTGTTCCCTGCCACGTATCGCCGGAATCTAGAAGCAATACATTGTCAGCTCCACGCTCTTTTTTGATATGGTTGATGAGGGTTTTCATGTGTGAAATTCCCCCCATTTTCCCGAATTTATGAGCAAGTGCATCAAAATTCATAAACGTATCGAAATACGCATCAAGCGTTTTACCTTTCATGCCGTAATGCTTTAAAAACGACTCACCGCACAAAAAGCCCGGTGTCCCCGTAAGATTCGGAGCGGAAATCAATGTTGAAGGTTCACGCCAGTAGAGCGGTTTGAGATGTGCATGCATATCACAGATATGAAGCAACGTCACATTGCCGCGTGCGTTAAATCCATAAATATCTTTTAGTCCTACCTCATCAATACGCTTTGCGGCACTGCCGGCCGATGCCAAAGATGGCACACCAAGTCCGAGTGCGGCAGCAATATGAAAAAAGTCTCTTCGTGATAAATCCATTCTCTCCCCCTTAGCGTTTCAAACCGGGGATTTGGATCGCATTGCCTTTGGTTTTGTTGGTAACATACACTTCCAACGCAACCATTTCACGTGATCCAAGAGGAATTTTTGCCAAAAGAGCATTTTCCATACATTGCTGCATACGCTTATCCAACGTAACCATTTGACCTTGTGTCATACGATATGCCGGCCATGTTCCCGCTGCAGCCGTCACTTTTGCACCCAAATCAGGAAGCGGTTGCATACGAAGACGTTGTCCCACGATATCGGCACTGTGACAGTTATTGCACGATAGACCTCGTCCACCGCGACGTTCTTCAAACACCTGCTGACCAAGAGCCATCATCTCTTTCATGTGTGCATTGGCTTTAACGTCGATAGAGGTTTTTTGTCCATTCGCCAATGACTTGATATAAGCCGTCATTTTAATGATTTCGGGACTTTCAAGTTTAGAGACTTCTTTGCCTTGATTTGCCAATGCCATTTGCAATGATTGAGAAAGGGTCACTACTTTTTTTGCCGGTTCAACGTAACGTGGAAAACCTGCAATCGTTTTCGGGAGATCTTTCTCTTTCACGCCCAGCATTTTCGCATAAGCGGCTGATCCGATCAAAGAGTTAAAAAGCTGTTCGCCCTCTCCTACTTCCATCTCAGCCGGATTGTTTTCAAGGAGTTCAGCATACATTGCTTTGTCCGCATCGGACATACTGAGTTTCTCTTCTGCATGAACCGAACTCAAAAGTGCCAGACATACCAATGCTGCACTGATTGATAAAGTACGCATCATTTATCCTTTCGGTGTAATTTGCGTCGTACTCTCTACGCTTTGCCCTTTGTTATCTTTTGCGACAACTTTGAGCGTTCCGGCACCCGGTACTTTAAAACTGATTGACATCAACGGATTCACCGAGAGTGATTCCCAAATAACCATTTTGGTAATGAGTTTATCGTTGAATGAAAATTTCACCTCATCGATATAATTCGCCGGAATCAATTCACCGGTATCTTTGTTTTTACGCATTCCTGTTTCCATAGGGTGCATTGCCATAAAATCGATTTTTACGATATCACCCGCTTTATAATCTTTCGGTTTGATTTTAATTAGTGTTTTCATCTCTGCCATGGGTTATCCTTTATCTTATTTCTTTAAATCGTTTTGTGATGGTTGAGATAATTCAACCACATCCGCCGATAGTTACTTTTACATTTTGCTTTGTGCTCAAAAACGTTCCATCACTCATCTCTGCGATAGCAACAACATCTTGAGTTCCACCGAGTTTGATACGGGTTCCGAAGTATGCTTCTCCGTTAGCAGGAGTCAAATAGATATTCGCACAACGAACATTCCCGTTTTTTGATGCCAAAACATGAATCGCTTTAACATAATCTTTTTCACTCATCGGACTATCTACCGTGATTTTCACCGGAACAACTGCACCGTTTTCTGCAATTTCTGGTGCTTCCATTTTGACTTTAGCTGAAGCCACAAGTGCTTTGCCTCCGGTGATAGCAGAAACTGCCGTCTCATAACTCATTTCGTTCGGACCGCCATTTTTTTTCTCATCTGCCGCACTTACCACTTGCGGTATTGCAATCGCACATGCCGCTGCCGCACCAAAACCTTTTAAAAATGATCTTCTTTCCATTGTTTCTCCTTGATGATTATTTTTTTATTGCACTGATATAGGATACTAAATCACACACTTCACGTTCACTGAACAACCCGTTAGCAAGATTTACCGTCATGTGCGTATGAGGGTTATCAAGACGCGGGTCAGCGATTTTTTGATACATAAACTGCGCATTGCGTACACCGCTGTCCATGTAGAGTTCTTTGTATTTACTCATATCCGGTCCGATATCACCGTACCCTTTTGCCCCTTCGATGTTATGACAAGCAACACAATTCCCGTATTGTTTGTCTTTTCCATCTGCCAGTTTTCGACTGATACCCTCAGGCGGATTCTCTTTTGCATCTTTTCCGTTTAGATTATGAAAAAGATATTGCCCACGAGCAATGGCTGCTTTCTCGTTGCTGACACAACCTTCAGGCATAATGTATTGCTTTGGCACAGGAAGGGCATCTTTTTTTAAGATAGCCGTTGCATCCGGGCTTTCAATCACCTGCGATAAATCGGCTGCACTTAAAAAAGTAGCAAGTCCGAGTATGATCACTTTTCGCATTGACTCTCCTCAAAGTTATATTTCAAGGAGCATTGTAAAATAGGAGTGTAAAATTTATGTAAAAAATGTCAAATATTAAGAGTTGATGTAAATCGGAGGGTAAAAAGTATAAGAGAATGTACTCCCTTTTCCATATATAGAGTCTATGTGAAGTTCAATGCCAGCTTTATCGATAATCGATTTAACAATGTTCAATCCGATTCCGAATCCCCCCTTATCCTGATTTTCTCGGTAATACCGCTCAAAAATCCGGTTGACATCTTCAATGCCGACACCGTTATCACGAAAATAAAGAGTGCATCTGCCCTCAAGTCGTTCCAGTATCACCTCTATTTTCCCCTCTTCATTCGAATACTTGATCGCATTGGAGAGATTATTATCAATGATTCGCTGGAGCTGCGTAGAGTTAAAGAGGATATCGATACCCTCTTCGATCTTTGATTCGATGGTAATATTTTTCAATGCGGCCACTTCATGAAAATAATCACATCTTTCCTGAACATATCGGCTCAAATCGATCTTTTCATATTCAAAAGAGAGCCGCTCGTTTTTGATCAAATAGTCCATATCATTGTACAGTGTCGATAATGTTTTCGTCGCCGCTTTGATTCGCTGAAGATATTTATTGCTCGGATTGGCTCGGTGATAAAGATCGATATTTACATTGATGATGGAGAGCGGTGTATTGATCTCATGCATCGAATCTTTAATAAATTGATCCAGCCGTTTGTTCAGACGCTGAAACGGCAAGGCGAAGCGATCAAGAAAATAAAGCGACAACACAAAAAATATAGCGGCTGCTCCCAGCAAGATTATCACCACATCCTGATAAATTCGTGTGTAAGAGATCTGACCGGCTACCACAAGATACGCTGCATCAAAATAACGCCCCTCCGGTAACGCTATCACTTCATAGGCATAACCGTTTTGGATATGATACCCCAGTTTTTGCTCGTCCAACGGAGCCTTGATGAGTGTAAAAATAGGCTTGAAATGAGTATCATACAAGCCTGACTCAAAAGAACGGAACCTCGGATAATCAAATTTTTGCTTCTCTTTGGAATCAAACTCTTCCATCGCGCGAATAATAAGATGTGATTGCCGTTTGAGTTTGAATTCATACTGTATTTCGGTTACATACTTCATATAGGTGACATACAAATACGTCGGTATCAATAATAACACCGCCACCAACATCGTATAGATGAAAGCATTTTTCAATGCATAACGATTATCGTTCAATGATATACCCTAAACCGCGTCGATTTTGAATAATATCCACCGGAAGTTTTTTGCGCAAATTATTAATCTGTACCCGGATATTCGCAGGATCAACATATTCACCCCATATCTCATCTTGGAACATCTCAACCGACACTACCTGATTGGTATGCTTGAGCAGAACCGTAAAAATCTCTTTTTCCGTTTTAGAGAGGGAAATGTTCTCTCCACCATGTGTCAAAGTAAAGTTTTCCGTGTCATAAATCAAATCGCTTCCAAAATCGATTTTGCTCTCACCGTCATGGTAATAACTTTTCAATGCGTGCATAATCCGTATTTGCAATTCGGTCAAATCAAACGGCTTGCGCACATAGTCACAGCATCCCGATTTATACCCCTCTTGCAAATCACTCACATTGACCATAGAAGTAAGAAAAATAGCGGGAGTTTTATTCCCCTCTTTGCGAATACTGCGAAGCAATTCAAAGCCGTTCATTCCTGGAACATTGACATCGAGGAGATAGAGATCGAAATGGGTCTCATAAATTGCATCGAACGCTTTTTCTCCATTAGAAAATCCAACAACTTCGTATCCCATCTCTTCTAAAAATTCCGTGATACTGACGCGCAACATATATTCATCTTCGAGTAACAGCACTCTCATCGTATCTCCCCTTTTATCTCTCTGGTCACTTTATAATCGAGCAATATCCCTATCAACTCTTCTTTGGAATACGCATTTAAGCGTTCTCTTGCCTCTTGTAAATAAACCTCTCTATCCTCAGGCGAAACCGTATCTTTCAAATAAAGCAGCTCTTTGTCGTATACGCTTTGAAACTGCCCTTTGTCCAGCGATTTTTTGACCATTACATCATACAGTTCATTACGGGAGAGATGGATCAAAAATGAGATATCCTCTTCGTCCGAATGGGCATACGTATTAACTTGCTTAGGAGAAAGTGAAAATACAAAAGCGCCGATACTTTCACCCTCACCGTTCACCATAGGTTCATAAAACAAATAACGACCTCCACTAAAGATGACACGGGCGGTTTTCAATGTCTTAAAATCAACCCCGTTCAAAAGCTTTAGATCACTTTGCGTATATTTTGGGTTGGCTAAAATATACTTTTTTCCGATTGTAGGATTCTCTTGCATAAAGACCGCTGTTTCATAAAAACGTTCATCCATGAGTATGTATAGATCAATCCCCAAGCGATCAAAATACTCCTGTGTCGATTCAAAGAAAGAGACGACTTCGACAAATCCGATCATATTTTTTTGATAATAGACCGGGACCGTCGCTTTCACCCCAAGCTTTCTCCCTACCTCGATGGCAGAGCGCGGATTTTTATGTGTTTGAAAATAAAGCAGATCGGGACGATGATAATCCAAGGGCATCCCCGCATACGAGTTGTCCCAGCTGCGGGCAAATATGATGTAATCGGATGTAATGATTTGTGAGCGGATCAGTGAATCGGTATGAAGTTTTATCGATTCCATCACTTCGGAGAGAATCTTAAACCCTTTATCTTCATCCTCTTGTTCCAATGCATCGCTTAGTGCAGTATTTTGAGAGAGAATCAGTGCATAGCGCAGTGCGGTAGAACGCTCTTTTTCGAGCTGATTGTTCAACCCCATAGAGAGTTGATCACTAAGGCGTTCAAGAGTTTGATACGTCGCTTTTTTCTCAAGATACCATAAGACTCCCCCTAGTACGACAGCAATTGCCAAAAATACACCGGCTATAATCCTTTTATCGGCTAAAATGCCATACCAGCGATCCATTAACGTGACCCTTTTTGTTTTTTACCCATTTTATAAACGTATGCCAAGACTTCAGCAACAGCTGCAAACAACATATCGGGAATCGGACGGTCAAGCTCTACTTCAGCATAGAGTGAACGCGCCAGAGGCGGATTTTGAACGATATGCACCCCATTCTCCCGCGCCACTTTTTTGATCTGAATGGCTACATTATCAACCCCTTTAGCCACAACAACGGGAGCGTTATGTTTGGTCTCATCATAGACTATTGCCACCGCATAGTGGGTTGGGTTGGTGATAACGACATCGGCGGTAGGAACGGCCGACATCATACGCTTTTTTGCCGCCTGCATCTGGATTTGGCGGATTTTCGCTTTGATATGCGGATCCCCTTCCATGTTTTTCATCTCGTCTTTGATCTCTTGAAGCGACATTTTGAGTTTGTCAAAATACTGTTTTCGTACCAAAAACAAATCGATGATCGCATAGATGAAAATAACAATCAGCATTACAGAGGCCAATACGATCGCTTTATCCCGCAGCCATCCGAGTTGATCTTGGAGGTTAAACAGTGCCACCGTCGGAAGTTCTTCGACGTAGTACCAAAAATAGAGAAATCCGATACCCAATGCCGTTAACGATTTGAGGGTGATTTTGACTGATTCTATCGCTTTTTGAAGACTAAACAAATTGGCAAACCCTTTGATCGGGTCAAGTTTTCCAAAATTAGGGACAAGCGGTTTGGTTGTAAAATTAAATCCGATTTGAGCTACCGTCCCGAAAATACCGGCAACTGCGACAATAATCGACACAGGCAACGCCATAATCAGAAACTCTTTCATCGTCACGACGGCCATGTCCATCATCAATTCCCGATCAAGCGGCTGCTTCATGAGTGAAAAATAGTATTTGGAAAGACTCAGCATCCGATCCGCGATGAATGAAAACATCATCAGCACTGCCAAAATCGCGAAAAATAAAACCACTACCCCGACAATATCCTGACTCTTGGCAACATTTCCATCGGCACGGGCATCTTCGAGTTTCTTGGCGGTGGGTTCCTCGGTCTTTTCTTGATCGTCAGCCACTTACTTAATCCATTTTCATTGACATATCAATCCAGGAAGCTTGATGGATCAGTGCTCCGGTACTGATCGCATCGACACCGGTTGCCGCGTACGCTTCTATCGTCTCCAACGTTATATTACCGCTCGCTTCGAGCAACACACTGCTGTGGTGTTCCCATTTGTATTCGACAACTTCGCGTAACTGCTCCACGCTCATATTGTCACACATTACGATATCAGCTCCGCATCGCATAGCATGCTTTGCCATCTCGAAATCTTCCGCTTCGATCTCAATTTTCGACGTGAACGGAATTTTTTTACGTGCTTCTTCCATAAAACTCTCTAAATTACTGATCGTCTTGAGGTGGGTATCTTTGAGCATCAGTGCATCATCCAACCCCATACGATGGTTTGTCGCACCGCCGATACGGGTTGCGTATTTTTCGAAGTTTCGAAGCATCGGACGGGTTTTTCGCGTATCCAGAAGTTTCGTTCCATAGGGAGCAATGAGATCGACATACTTGCGCGTCAATGTCGCGATAGAGCTGGCATGAAGAAGCATATTGAGCAGCGTCCGCTCAATCCGCAGCAGCGTGTGTGAATCGCCGGAGAGTTCCATCAGCACCTCTCCTTTGACAAACGATTCACTGTCGTGTTTATGCCAAACGATCTCAAATTGCTCCATTTGTGCCAACACACGCAAATACACTTCTCCCGCGAGTACGCCGTCACTTTTTGCGATAATCTTCGCACTGGCGCTCACCGCATCGGATACTCGCGCATACAGATCCCCCCGCCCCACATCTTCGGCCAATACATCACGGATAAATTGTTCGATCATAGCGCCATCATCCTCTCAAGTGATATTCTTGCCCAATGTGCCGTATCTTCATCAATCTGAATCTCGTTGATCGGATCGCCATCCTCGATCGATTTAAGTGCATTGTACAAATCTTCCAACGTCGTCTCATTCATTGTCGGACATTCGGGTTTGGTTGAAGAGAGGACATAAGTGTTACTCGGACGGAGACGATTGACCATATTAAACTCCGTTCCTACCGCCACCTTTTGATCCGCCGGTAACTCTGTGATGTATTTGATGAGTTGTGATGTCGAACCTACAAAATCGGCTCTTTCACAGATAGCCGGATCACATTCAGGGTGAACCGCGATCAAAATTCCCGGATATTTATTGCGATAGAACTCAATGTCATCGACGCTGAAAAGCTGATGAACGGAGCAAAACCCGTCATAACAGATGATGTCCGCTTCTTTAGGATCGCTTCCATCACCCAATACACACGATTTTAGCCCCATCTGAGCGGCAATATTTTGCCCCAAACAGCGATCTGGAACAAAAAGGATCTTTTTCCCCTCTTGAAGCGCTTTGGTAATGATCGTTTTTGCATTCGAGCTCGTACACACCATTCCCCCCATTTTTCCGACACGTGCTTTGACGTCGGCATTCGAGTTGATATAGGTGATCGGGAGGATATTCTCTTGTGCTATACCGCTTGCCTCGAGTTTGGTAATCGATTCGTCATAATAGAGTCCGTCAATCATCTTTGCCATTGCGCAACAGGCGACTTTCGGCATCAAAACCCGTTTGTGAGGAGAGAGAATTTTGACACTTTGTCCCATGAATCCTACGCCGCAAAATACAACGTACTCTTTTTCATCGGCCATGGTACGCTTGGCAAGCTCAAGGGAGTCTCCGGTGATATCTCCCATCTCAAACACTTCATCACGCTGATAAAAATGGGCGACAACGGTGACGCTGAGACGGCTTTTTAGATCAATAATTTTTTGTTTCAATTCTTCAGTATTCAAATCTATTATCCTTGTTACGTACAGTAAAGCTATTATTATAACCTACTCACTCCCTTGCATCGTTGAAGGCTCCCAGTTCTTAAGAAGTTTTTTAGCCAGTTGTAACCATCGGTGATTTATAATACGCCACTGTTTATCCCTAAAGGAACCTAATGGATTTTTTATTTAACCAAAATGTACAATTTTACTTGGCAGCCTATCTCCTCGGCGGTATCCCGTTCGGACTGATCCTCGCCAAATTATTCGCCGGTGTCAACATCACCGATGCCGGATCAGGAAGTATAGGTGCTACCAATGTTTTGCGTGTCGTCAAAGAGACTAACCCTGCTTTGGCTAAAAAACTTGGTGCCGCAACGCTTGCTCTTGATGCATTCAAAGGAATTGCAGTTGTTCTCGCCGCCAAATATTTTGGTATGAGTGATAGCGTTCAATGGCTTGTTGCCGTTCTCGCTGTAGTGGGTCACTGCTTTAGCCCGTACATGTGGTTTGAAGGGGGAAAAGGGGTTGCCACCGGAATGGGTGTTATGGCTGTCATGCTCCCTATCCCTACCGCCATTGCCTTGGTTGTTTGGGGAGTTGCGGCAAAAACGATCCGCATTTCATCGCTCTCATCAATGCTCGGTCTCCTTGGACTCATCATTGCCTCGTTTGTCCTTTATCCAAGCATGTTTCATGCACCGGTTCTTTTTATCGCATTTATCCTCTTTTATAAACATATCCCGAACTTTGTCCGTCTTTTCAAAGGGGAAGAGAAACGCGTCGTATGAGAATCCTCCTCGAGAACCTTACGTTTGAAACCATCATCGGGATTCTCGATTTTGAGCGCACTGCCCCCCAACGGGTAGTAATCGATGCAATTATCGAATATTCTTATACCCAAGAGTGTTTTATCAACTACGCTGAAGTCGCCCAGCGGATAGAATCAACGATGAAAAAAGAGCAATTTGAGTTGCTTGAAACCGCTTTGGGGCATCTGAGTCAAATCCTCAAAAACGATTTCCCCTTAATCCAATCACTCTCTCTTACCATACGCAAGCCTGATATCCTCCCAAATTGCACCGTGGGTGTTCAAAAAAATTTCATTTTTTAAAAAAAATTGAAAAAAAGTTTAAAAAATTCTAAAAGTGTGGTATCATTTCGGCAAAATTTCCGTACCATGAGGAATCTGAATGCGTATTCTGATCATTGAAGATGAAGTAACCCTCAATAAAACCCTTGCAGAAGGGCTCAAAGAATTTGGTTACCAAAGCGATGTCGTCGAAACCCTAAAAGACGGCGAGTATTATCTTGATATCCGTAACTATGACCTAATTTTGATGGATTGGATGCTTCCGGATGGGAACAGTGTCGATATCATCCCTGACATCAAAAGCAATACCCCAAAAACTGTCGTCGTTGTCCTATCCGCACGCGATGATAACGAGAGCGAAATCGAAGCACTTAAAGCGGGAGCAGACGACTATATCCGCAAACCGTTTGATTTCGATGTTCTCGTAGCACGTATCGAAGCACGTTTGCGTTTCGGCGGAAGCAACATTATCGAAATCGATGATTTGACCATCAATCCGGAAGAAGAAAAAATCATCTACAAAGAAAAAGAGATCGAACTCAAAGGGAAACCGTTTGAAGTATTGACTCATCTTGCACGTCACCGTGATCAAATTGTCTCTAAAGAGCAATTGCTTGATGCGATCTGGGAAGAGCCTGAGCTTGTTACACCAAACGTTATCGAGGTCGCGATCAACCAAATCCGTCAAAAAATGGATAAACCGCTCGGTATCACTACTATCGAAACCGTGCGCCGCCGAGGATACCGTTTTTGTTTTCCAAAAGAAGCATAACCCCTTTCTCTCTTATATTGAAAGCCCAATTTTAGGGCTTTCATTCATTTTATACTCTCTTCTCTTCAATTTTTACTATAGAGTGGTTTTGTTAATGCTTTAACTTCCAATCGTTAACAAATAATTCATAGTCGTTTGCCCGCAGAGGTTTACTGTATAAATATCCCTGTACTTCATCACATAATTCTTCTTTTAGAAATGCCAATTGATCGGTTGTTTCTACCCCTTCGGCTATTACACGCAATCCCAGACTGTGTGCCATGCGGATAATCGCTTTAACGATAGCTTTGTCCTCCAAATCATCGCTGATATCCGCTATGAAAGATTGATCTATTTTAAGCTTATAGACTTTAAATTTTTTGATGTAGCTCAACGATGAATATCCCGTCCCGAAATCATCAATGGACATACGAATACCTTTGGCGTGTAATCTGTCCATCATACTGATAACACTTTGGGGATCATGCATCGCAACCGCTTCGGTCAGTTCAAGCTCCAGATACTTTGAAGGTAGATCAAACTCCTCTAAGATACTTGTGACGATTTCAGGCAAATGGGGATGACGAAACTGTACGGCAGAGAGGTTGACCGCTATTATTGTTTCCGGAAGGCCAGCATCAAGCCATTTTTTTGCCTGTTCAACTGTCCTGCGCAATACCCATTCGCCTATAGATAAAATAAGACCACTATCTTCGGCTAACGGAATAAATTCTGAAGGGGGAATGTTTCCAAATTCAGGGTGTTCCCATCGTACAAGCGCTTCTAATCCGATAATCTTATTTTCAGCAATCGCTATTTGCGGCTGATACATGATAGACAATTGATTTTTCTCAACTGCATGACGCAAACCATTGATCAATTGCAAGTTTTTGGAAGCATTCTCTTGCATTGCTTTGGTAAAAAACTGATAGTTATTACGCCCTTTTTGCTTTGCTTCATACATTGCTGCATCGGCATTTTTAGTAAGAGTATCCGGATCGCTACCATCGTATGGGTATATTGCGATACCGATGGAAGCAGTAACGTTCAGTTCATTTTCATTGATATCAAAAGATTGGGTAAGAACATCAAGAATTTTTTCTGCGACGAATGCAGCACCTTGTGTACTGGTATGTGGCAGCATAAAAATGAATTCATCTCCACCCAGACGAGATAACGTATCCTCTTCTCGTAGTAGCTTTTTCACACGTTTGGCAAGTTCTCTCAATAACAGATCACCAATACTATGGCCTAACGTATCATTGATATCTTTAAAACGATCCAGGTCTAGAAATAATAAAGCGATTTCTCCAGCGTTACGTTTTGCGTCGTTGAGTGCGTACTGTATCCGATCATTCAGTTGGCTTCGATTTGGAAGACCGGTTAATAGATCATAATTCGCCAAATAATGGATCCGTTCAGCAGCACGTTTTTTTTCGGTAATATCATCTTTGATTGCCATATAATGAGTGATGTTCCCATCTGGCTGTATGATCGGTGATATGGTAACTTCTTCGGTAAACTCTTTACCGTCTTTGGAAAGATTGGTAAATTCGCCGTTCCAACTTTTCCCTTGCTTCAACTTCTCCCAAAGATCAATATAAACGGTGGTAGGGGTTTTCCCAGATTGCAAAAAACGGGGATTTTTGCCGATAATTTCATCGAGGGTATACCCTGTAGATGCTGTAAATGCGTTATTGACATATTCGATACGTGCCGCCAAATCAGTGATAATAACCGTATTTGGACTTTGCTCTATTGCTTGCGAAAGTTTTTTGAGCTCTTTTTCCGATTTTTTGTGTTCTGTAATATCTCGGGAAGATGCGTAAATATACCGTTCATCATCTAAAAGAATTTTTTGAGCCGTGATCTCAACATCAATGAATTCTCCATTTTTACTTCGATACATCGTCTCCAAGGTAATCGGTTCTTCAGGCAATGGCTCAAAGGCACTAAGAATTTCTTGAATTGAAAATTTTGGGTCAATATCAAAGATATTCAACTTTGCCATCTCATCATTGGTATACCCAAGCATACTCGCGAAGGAAGGGCTGTATTCGATAATTTTGCCATTCATATCGATAATATGCACACCATCGGTGGCAGAATTAAGCAGTGTCCGAAGGCGCGTTTTATGAGATATGAGTTCTTTTGACTTTTCAGCCATGATTCTACGGCTCGTAATCAAACCCAATATAATAAACATAAGAAGAATATAGACAAGCAATCCGATGACAGTATATAAAACAGGTGATTTTGAACTGTGTTCGGCATCAAATTTTTCAGAACTGTAAAAATGGATGTGCCAAATTTGACCATTGATTTCGATAACTTTTATAGCCGTGAATTTTGGATGATACGATGATTTGTTAAATGAACGATACAAAAGGTTACGACTGGAAAGATGATCAACATCATATATTTCAAAATTTATATCAGGATCTTTCAATGCTATGACACGCATAAGATCATTCATACGAAACGGACTGTATACGAACCCTTCGATTGCTATTCTCCGCTCTTCGACCGTATTAATAGGGAGGTTTTTTTTGTAATATGCCAAATACATCAGTATACCCGGCTGTATATCCGTTTCCATCTCCTGTACAAGTTTTACACGCCCTGATAATGTAGGGTGCCCGGTATCTCTGGCTTTTTCCATCGCCAAACGTCGTACAGGTTCGGAAAACATATCGTACCCGATAGCGCGAAGATTGCGTTTATCCATCGGTTCCAAAAACAAAATAGAGCTGTACTCATTTCTCATGCCAGACGGTTTGAGTTTAAAAGAGGGATATCCATCGGAGCGCATTTGCTTTTCGGTTGAAGCGATCTCATCGGCACGAAGCATTTTGGAATACCCTATCCCCTGCATACCGGGATAATGCTGGTTTAATTGGAGGGTAGATACAAATTTATGCCATTCTTCTCTGGATACATTGTCACTTCCCTGAAAAAAAGCAACTCCGCTCCGCAGTACGGTTTCATAACGCAAGATTTGGCGGTTCAAATGATCTACATCTTCATTGACATGAGACATAAATACATTTTTCGCACGGGTATCATAATAATTTTTTGAATTAGACCAAACAAAGAAAGTCACAATAATAGAAATAATTAGCAATATCCAAATATTCATTGTTTTTCGAAAAAACGCACGATGAACATTTTTGTATGATTCTTTCACTTTATAATCCAACTTACTGTTTTTTATAAATTAAACACAAAAATAATACTCTTAAAAAATCACAATTCTGTCATTCTAACAAAGTTTTTATATGATCGTCTATTTTCAACCAGAACAGGTACAAGATTATAGATAAAAAATTGTTACAAAAATGGCCGGATTTAACTCCATGCTTGATTACAAACACAAAAGAAATAAAAATTCATGTTCCTTCGACTTCCCGTATCACAATTCGGTAATAAAATCCTGTATAATCATATCCATACAATAAGAATGCAAAACGCACTGTAAAGCCATTTAAAAATACATAATTAGTTTGGTTTCAATGCTATATAAATATCTAAAAAAAGAGGAGTTGTATTTTGTTTTCCAAAAGAAGCATAAGACGACGCTTTCTCTTTCAACTCATTGTCGCTTCTGCGGCATTGGTGATCCTCTTCTCCTCTTTTTTGTACCTTTTTATCAAACAATCTATTTATGATGAGAAACAAGCTGAATTGATCGGTTATGCCGAAAACATATCATCGTACAAATCGCTTCTCTCCGCAACGCAGCAAAACAGTGCCGATACACTGATGGGATTGAATGTTGAATTAATCACCTTGAACCAAAGCGATGAACGGATCGATTTTTATGAGACGCAGCACAAAGACAAAACAACAACACTTACACTTATTTACCCATTTGATTTTGAACACTCTTCGTATCTCAAAATCAGTCGTGATATTACTCCGACCAAACGGCTGTTACGCAAAATTATGAATTCAATCTATTTAATTAATGCCGTCGGTTTTGTCGTCATTATCCTTTATGCTATCGCGTTTTCAAAAATGTTGATCGCTCCGATCAGCGCCCTCACCCGCCGTCTGGCAAACATGAACGAACACCTGATCCGTCCGATAAAAGTTGAGCAGCTTCCCGATGAATTCGAGCCTCTTGGCGAAACGCTTAACCGTCTTATGGGGCGGATTCAAAACTTTGTCAAATACCAAAAAGAGCTCTTTATCGGTGCGGCGCATGAGCTCAAAACTCCTCTCGCCGTCATCAAACTCAAAAATCAGGTCACGTTAATCAAAAAACGGACTCCGGAAGAGTATATTGAGGCCATTAAAATTACTAATCAAAGCGTCGATGAGATGAACAAAATCGTCGCAGATATCCTCAATATCGGGCGCCAAGAGGGGGCACAACTAGAGATCCCCGTTCAGGTTGATATCATCCAAATTCTCCAAAAATGGGAAGGGGATTTCAAACTTCTTGCCCATAGCGAAAACAAAAAACTGATCACCTGCTTTGAACCCGATGCGTTCAGTGCCATCTTACAAGTAACCCTTTTAAATCAAATTTTGCAAAACTTTTTGCAAAATGCACTCAAATTTACCCCGGAAGGGAAAACGATCGTTTTCCAAAGCTATCTCAATGAGATTGGAATCGTTATCGAAGTAATCGATGAGGGGTGCGGTATTGATGAGAGTGTCGATCTGTTTGCGCCGTTTAAACGCCAAGGAAACAAGTCGGGTGTAGGGTTAGGGCTCTTTTTAGCGAAAAGTGCTTCAGAAGCGATAGGAGCGACGATCACGCTTACCAACCGTGATGATGGAATTGACGGAACCGTTGCACGGCTTGTCCTCCCATCAAAGCTCTGCTGTATTCTTCCGCAGCGATAAGATAAAGCCGTTTAAAACTCCTCAAAGGTTCCTTTCGCTATAAATCGCGCACTAACGAAACAATTAGAGGTTAAACCATGCCATTACTTATAGTCGATGAATGTATAGCGTGTGACGCATGCCGTGAAGAGTGCCCGATGGATGCTATTGAAGAGGGTGATCCGATTTATATCATCGATCCGGACCGTTGTACCGAATGTGTAGGAACCTATGATGAGCCTGCATGTATCGCAGTTTGCCCGGTTGATTGTATCGAACCGGACAAAGATAATGTCGAAACCATGCAAGAACTTCTCTACAAACATAAACAACTTATGGAGGAAGAGGAGTAAGAATGGCTTCATGTACCGCTGTTATCGACATCGGAAGCAATTCCATGCGAATGGCGGTCTTTCAAAAAACCAGCCGTTTTGCTTTTCATATTCTTCACGAGGCCAAAAGTTCTGTTCGCCTGAGTGAACATGCCTATAAAAACGGCGGTCATCTTCAACACGAACCGATGGAACGTACAGCGCGTGCTATCGGAGAATTTCTCTCAATAGCACGTTCTTTCGGCGCTCGCAAAATCCTTTGTGTCGCGACATCCGCATTGCGTGACGCCCCGAATGCTTCGACATTTATTTCCCGTATTCAACGTGAACACAACCTCTCAATCAAAATAATCAGCGGAGAAAAAGAGGCCTATCTCGGAGGGATGGCATGTGCCAATCTTCTTCCGGATATTCCCGATGCAATCAGTGTTGACGTCGGAGGGGGATCGAGCGAGTTTACTCAGATACGCAACGGAAAAGTTGAACAGCTTTTTTCTCTGAATATCGGAACCGTACGGATTAAAGAACTTTTTTTCGATACGAACAATATAGAAGGCGCCATAGCCTATATCGATCAAGCACTGAAAACTCTCCCTCCGTTTCAAGCCACAACCCTCATCGGTATCGGGGGAACGTTTCGGGCCCTGACCCGTGCCTTGATGAAAAAAGAGGAATATCCACTCAAAAAACTGCATGCGTATACCACAAAAAACGATACGCTTTTACGCTTTATCGATCAAATACAAGAAGCGACTCCAAAAAAGCTCCGCTCCCTTTTTATTAAACCGGATCGTTTTGATACGATTAAACCCGGTGCACTCATATTAGAGCGAATTATCCGCTATACTCAAGCAAAAACCTTGATGTGCAGCGGTGTAGGTGTTCGTGAAGGGGTGTTTTTATCTGATCTGCTCCGTAATGCGGGAGATCGTTTCCCTGCCAATTATAATCCGAGTGTTCGTTATCTCTTGGATACCTATGCGCAATACAGCAATCATCCGCTGGAATGTTCCCATTTGTGCAAACGGATGTTTGATCTGCTACACGATCATCTCGAAATCAATCCCAAATACAAACATGAGCTTGTCATTGCTGCCAAGCTGATCGGTATCGGTATTGGGGTCAGATATTATGCCTATCAGCGGCACAGCCACTATTTAGCCATGAGTGCATTAGATTATGCTCTAAGCCATTCTCAGATCGTTCTAATCTCTCATCTATTGCTTTTCAAAAAAGGGACAAACGCTTCGGAGCTTATCCAAAAAAATTCGTACGAGCCATTGCTCCCCGATCATACCACCCTTAATACTCTTAGCAGTATTTTATGGCTCTCTCATATCCTTTTGGCAGGGCGGGTTAAAGCGTCTGAAATTACATTAGAAATCGATTCAGACACGCATGCATTGGTTATCGGAGGTTCCTCTCTTTATTTAGCGCACGAACAGCTTAAAAATATTGTTTTACCGAAACATCTCACCCTCGTTTTCAAGGATTAACAAATGGCAGGAAGCAGTCTTCTTATACTTATCGATGATATAACGCTTCTCCTAGATGACGTTGCCGCCATGAGCAAAGTAGCCGCCAAAAAAACGGCAGGCGTTTTAGGGGATGATCTGGCTCTCAATTCTCAACAAGTGATGGGAATTCGGGCGGAAAGAGAACTTCCGGTTGTGTGGGGTGTAGCCAAAGGCTCACTGAAAAACAAAGTCATCCTTGTTCCTGCCGCATTAGGGCTTAGCGCTTTTGCTCCGTGGTCGATTACACCAATCTTAATGCTAGGCGGTGCCTATCTGTGTTATGAGGGGTTTGAAAAAATTGCGCACCCTTTTTTGCACCATGAAGATAATGAAGATCAGAAATTAATCGAGGCATTTCATAACCCTGATATGGATCTTGAAGCCTTTGAAAAAGAGAAAATCAAAGGGGCGATTCGTACCGATTTTATCCTCTCAGCGGAGATCATTGTTATTGCGCTAGGTACGGTTGCCGATAAAGATATTATGACCCAAACCCTCGTCGTTTCGAGTGTTGCGATTGCGATCACCGTAGGAGTTTACGGCCTCGTTGCCGCCATTGTAAAAATGGATGATGCGGGATTGTATCTTTATCAAAACGCTCCCGAAGGGAAAAAAGGCTCATTCCAAAGAGCTTTGGGAGAGGGATTACTTAATTTCGCTCCAAAACTTATGAAATTTCTAACTATTATCGGGACAGCTGCAATGTTTCTGGTCGGAGGGAGTATCCTTTTACACGGTATTTCGGATGCCCATCATATGATTGAAACTGTTATCGATGCTGTAAAAAACATCCCTGTTGCAGGAAATGCTTTGGGAGCAGTTATTCCTCTTTTCATTGACGCATTAAGTGGAATCATTGCCGGTGGAATCGTTATGGGAATAATCAGCGTAATTGGGAAAATTAGGAAAGTATTTTCAAAATAGACTCTGCTTTCTTAGATTCCGTTCACCCCAAGGGGTGAGTAGTTGGTAACCTAGAATCTCTGACCAATCGTAAATTCAAAGTGGGCAACATCATCTCCAGGTTTGCTTCCGATAGGGTTTGCAAAGACAAGCTGCAGGGGACCGACTGGGCTGAACCATTCTAATGCAACCCCATAACCGCCTCGTTTAATCTCATTCAGGCTGCTTTCTCCAATCATACCGTAATCCACGAACATCGTCGCACGCATTTTTGCTTCCGGAACCAATGGGGCACTAAACTCGATACTATTTGAAAAAGTTTCCGTACCACCGGTTTTAAATGGTTTGCCGGAAGTATCAAACGTTCCATCTGTCGGGGAAAGGGAATACGATTGATATCCGCGAACCGAACCGATCCCACCCATATAGAATTTTTCACCTAATGGGAGAAGGCCACTTTCATGAGCATAGTTAAATCGCGCTTTATAACGGAGAATCAAATCAAAATCGGTCCATTTTTGAAGACCCTGATAGGCACCGAATGTCGTACGGCTTTTCCAAAAATCGGCATCTCCGCCGACTCCTGCCATTTCAATGCTTTGAGAAGCGGTGATCCCTTCACGCGGCACATAGTAATCGTCCGTATTATCATACGTCGCAGATACTACCACCGAACTTTTTGCATAACTTTCGAAATAGCGCGGGTCCCGAACCGTCGTATTCAAATCAATGTCGGTATAGGTGTTTTGGGAATAATTGTACCCTACATATCCGCTGACGTATCGGTTGAAACGATGACCTGTTCCGACACTTAATCCTTTGGAAGACGTGGTATAACTCGTATATTTTGTCGAGCTGTTAAATGCCGAAAAGTTCCCGCTGAAATCACTGTCATTGAGGCGAGGATTGGAAATATTAAAAGAATAGTTTCGGGTACGTTGAGATTTTTCAAGCTGCAACCCAACATTGATTCCCGAACCGAAAATATTTCTATCACTGATCGCAACACTGAGCAAAATACCACCGAAGCTTCCGTATCCACCACCAAGCTGGATATTTCCCGTCGGTGCTTCTTTCGCCTGTACGATCAGATCCATCGTCTCATCATCAATCCGTTTCTCTTCAATTGTGTTACTCTCAAAATATCCGGTTCGTCCCAAAGCGTTACGTGAGTCTTTGAGATTGCTCAAACTGTACAAATCTCCTGGAGCCAGGAACAACTCACGTCGGACAACACGGTCCAAAGTACGGCTGTTTCCTGAGACGATTACGTTTCGGATATGAACTTTTTTACCCGGATTGATGCGATAGACAACATCAACGCTTTTTCCATCTTTGTCTTTTTTAAGATCGGGCTGTACCTGTACGTAGGCGTACCCCAAATCGGCGATTTTGGTTTTGATTCGATCCGCATCTTCGCGGAATGTTTTTATATTGAACGGTTTGTTTTTCTCCAACGCAATAACGTCCAATAGCGCTTGGTCTTCGATCACTTTTGTATCTTGAAAGACCAAAATATCGCTAACGCGGTATACGTCTCCTTCAAAAATGTTATAACTCATTTGCGCTTCATAATGATCAAAATCAACCCTTACAAACGGTTCATCGATCTTAGCGTCCAAAAATCCGCGCTGCATATAAAAATCACGGATACGGAGCGGATCGTATTGCAACTCGGCAACCTTCATTTTGCCATCGTTTCGTCCCCACATCCATCCCATGAATTGATGTTCTTTGTTGGCGATCATACTGTCAAAATCATCCGGATCTTGCGTCAAAACTCCCGCATAGGTGAGTTTTTTGATAATAATCTCTTCTCCCTCATTGACAACAAAAGTTACCTGCATGCTTCCGTTATCAAGTTTCTCGCTGTTGACCTCAACAACCGAATCGATTTTGCCGTCCTGACTCAACGCATCGACAATCCGTTTTTTGGCATTTTCGAGTCTTTTTTCATCAAAAAGAGACCCTTTTTCGATTTGCAACAGTGTTTTTTTGGCCTCTTCGTCGTTCTCTTTATACCCTTTGAGCTCGATTTTCGAAATAACCGGTTTCTCTTTGAAATGGAATGTTACTTTTCCCTCATTCTCATCTGCCCAAACGTCTTGAAAATACCCCTGATCGAAAAAATTTTTAACGGTTTTGTCTACCGCAACAGGGTCTAAAGGTTCGCCGATTTTCACTTCATTCAGCCGTTTCGCAACCGTTTCAGAGATATGAACCATGCCTTCGTATTGAATCGATTGTACGTTTTGTGTCGATGCGTGTACTAAAACACTCGCAACGATCAAAGAGAGGGGTATTGTTTTCAAGCCAAAACTTCCATTGCATTAAAATAGTCTCCTATTCTATCACTCTCTCGATTAATAGGAGCGTAAATTAAACTTAAAAGGGCTAAAATAGCACCATTATACACAAAGGGGAGTTATGAAAATCGGTATCGTAGGGTTAGGTTTAATGGGAGGATCTATGGCATTGGCCTTGAAGCACCTCTCGTTTGTCTCCTCGATTACCGGTTGTGATCATAATCCGGCCCACCAAGAAGTTGCATTGCAACGTGGATTAGTCGAATCGTTTGTAAGTTTTGAAGAACTCAAAGCCCAATGCGACGTTATCTTTTTGGCGATCCCCGTTGATGGCGTCATCGCTTTTTTACAACAATCAACCGATTTAGCCGGAAGTGATAAAACCCTCATCGATTTAGGAAGTACCAAAGCACTGATTGTCAATGCGATCCCTGCCGTGATCCGTTCCAACGTCGTTGCCGCCCACCCGATGACAGGGACAGAGCAGTTCGGTCCGAGTGCGGCACTGGAAGGACTTTATGCCGAAAAAGTAGTCGTATTGTGTGATTTGGAACATAGTGGTGATACGCAGCGGGATATTGCCCTTCGCATTTTCCAGGCAATCGGGATGCAAATCCGACGGATGGGAGCAGAACAACATGACCGTCATGCCGCTTTTATCAGCCACATGCCCCACGTCATCTCCTACGCGCTTGCCAATACCGTACTTGCCCAAGAAGAAAAAGAGAACATCCTAACCCTCGCAGCAGGGGGATTTCGTTCCATGAGCCGTCTGGCAAAAAGCTCTCCGGCAATGTGGGAGGATATTTTCCGCCAAAACCGTGAAAATGTTCTCGAAGCGGTTGAACTGTTTGAAATTGAACTGCAGTCGCTTAAAAGTGCTTTGAAAAGCGAAGACTATGCCGAATTGCGCCGTGAAATGAAAGGGGCAAACAAGCTCTACGATATCTTCAAATAATCACCATTCGAAGAGCCGTGTAGTCGGTGCTGTTCTCTTGGATGACAGTAGAGAAGGTATGTCGTACGCTACACTAGCCTCTTTGGCAGCATGTGATTCGTGATGTTTTTTCTTCGTGTCTCGCTTTTCGATCTGCATCTTGCTCTGTTCTAAATTATGACGCACCCGCTCCGATAAGAGCGGATCACTCGTATAAACTCTCTCATACCAGTAGCGTGAACGCTCAAAATGACCGCTCATATAGAGTGCATTCGCCCGATTGTAGCGAACCTGCGGTGAATCGTGTTCCAGTTGATACCGAGCGTATAAACGTTCACTTTTTTCATATTCACCGCTCTCATACGCCTCTTTCGCTTCACGTAACAGCTGAAAATCAAACAGTCCCGCTTCACTTTTATGGGGTAAAGATCCCAAGAGGAACATCACCGTAACAACACTGACACTGCGCCGTTTCGACATCGATGATAACGCAATCAGGATCAATACCATCGCCGTACCCAGCGGATAAAAAAAGAGGGGTATATGTTCTTGCAGCACCGTTTTCTCTCTCAAGACTAGCAATCGTTGATGCACTTTAGCAATATCTGCAGGCGATGCAACAGCAAAATATCCCTGATTCTCTACCGTTTTGGAAGTTATAATGACGATCATATCAGCACTGCTTTGACGCAATGGTTCTTCTATCACTGTGAGGTTAGAGGGTTTGGTAGAGACCGAAAGATGGCGAATCAACTCCCCCAAAATCATTCCATCATTGCTGCGTGGAGCGATGCGATAAAGCCGGTTATCAAATGCCGCGAGTTCAATCTCTTCCCCTACAAGAGTATAAAGTGTCGATAGTGCTAATGAACGGCTTTTTTCAGCATCTACTGCTCCACGATCTACAACAAGCACAATATGGAGTTTTTTTCCTTTTATGGGTGTTGAGTTCAAAATTACCGGTTGAGCCATGGCACTAATCAACAATATTGCGGCAATAAAAAATAAACCATTGCGCGCTTTGAGTCCCATCGTCGTCTTGGGAGCACGAAGTTTTTCAACGACTGCTTCACTCAGCCATCGATGCTGAAGCGGTTTTTGAGTGAGCCAAAAATAAAAGAGCGCCAAGGTTGGAGGCAACAACCAAATGAAAAATTCGCTATGGAGAAAACTCATGCCAGACCCTTTTGGTTACGGCCGTAGAGATAGATGAGCATCGATAAGAATCCTAAAAAGAGAGGATAAATATAAAAATACTCATAATATTTCCGCTCAGCCATCTGCACATAAGGGGGATGAGAACGATCACTCATCTCCATCCAGTATCGGTTGGGCTCGATGACACTGACTTCTACCCCAACGGGGAGAGAGCGGACAAACTCTGTCGGATTGCTAGAGAGGATCATCGCTAATCCTCTCCCCTCAGAGGTCGTAGCAAAAAAACGCTCTATCTCCCGTGTCACTTTCTCTCCCGATTCTCCTTGAGAAAGGTGTGAAAGTATTTTTTCCAGCGCATCATGATCAGCGCTCATCGGTATCATAACCGGTGAGGGTGTAGGAACATAGATAGCAAAACGATCCGCAGGACGTCTGCGGATAAACGACTCTATTTCATCGATGATGGTAGTAGTGATTGTCGAGGGATCGATGACCAGGAGAATATCATATCCCGATTTTTCTTCTTTGATTTCCCGTACCGGCGACATCAACGCGACTACAAAAAAAGAGAGCATCGCCCATTTGGCGATCCAAATCCAAAGCGACGGCTTCGTCTCATCTGTTCCAAAAAAAGCGGTACGCGGGAAATAGATCGGATTGAGCCGAAGCGGACAAAGGGCTTCGCACGCCAAAAAGAAAAAAAGGATAAAGCTGAGTTTAGGAAACTGGAAATAAATCCCCTCAAGCATCGATCATCTCTAAATAAAGACGATAATATCCTATCGTCTCCTCATCAATCATCTCTACTCGAGGGGCATATTTATACGGTTCCAGTCGATCAAAAAGATTCTGATACGCTTTGTATGTACGTTCGTTGTCCGAAGCGAAAACTCGTCCTATCTCGCTGATAGTATACGCAGCATGTTTTGGGTCCGAAAATGCTACGGCACGAAGTGCATTTAACTTCTCTTTGCGGATCGATATTTTACGTTTTCGCACCTGTTTGATGATGGCAAATATACTTGCCGCAGCCAGTGCCGTGATGATCAATACGAGTGCACTAAAGTAATATAGCGAATAATCGTGTATCTCGACCAACGGAGCAATATCGTTGAGCGGTATATTCGGGCTTTTCATACTCTCCCCTCAAACAACCGACGCAAGGTGACGATCGCATTGGCATCGGTATAGAGTTTTGTCGCCCGTACTCCGGAAGTGCGAAACATCTCAAAAAGCGCACTATCATGTGCCCTCACCCGTTCGCGATAACGCTTGATGCTCCGCTCTCCAAAATCTCCCTCCAATACTGCCCCGCTCTCCGGATCGATTAGCGCGGTAAATCCCATAGGGCTGGGAGTCTCTTCGGCACGGTCACGAACGACGATGGCAACCACTTCATGCTTGCGTGCCAAAACCCGTAGATCTGGAATCTCAAAAAAATCGCCGATCAAAACGATGAGAGAACGCCGTTTGATACGACGATACAGCTCTTTTACCGTATGGTTGAGATCGATACGGCGGTGAAGTATCTCTGCGTTTAACACACTCTCCACACTTTGCTGGACCGAAAAGCGCTTTTTACTCGGACGGATCTCATCACGCAGGGTTTCCGAATAGTTGCAATGTCCATACATATCTCCATTGGCAACCGCAGAGTATCCGATGAGAGCGACCGCTTCGGCAACACTCTGGATTTTAAACTTCTCGGAACCAAAATGAAGCCCTCCCCCTAACAATCCTACACTCAAGACATTCAGTTCCCGCTCTTCGCGAAACACTTTGACAAACGGTCGCCCCGTTTTTGCCGTCACGTTCCAGTCGATATGGCGTGTATCATCCCCGCTGATGTACTCACGCAGTTCGATAAAATCGAACCCCTCCCCGCGAAACATCGAAGGGTTGTTTCCAATCCGATCGCCGATGATCTGGCGACGAGCTTTGAGTAGAATGTGGCGGCTGTTTTTCATCGTTACGGTATCGGAACGGCTTTAACGATCTGCTCGATCAAAGCATCGATTTTGATCTCTTCGGCTTCCGCTTCATACGACAAAACGATACGGTGACGCATCAACTCTTTGACAATAGAGGCAATATCACTTGGGGTCACAAACTCACGCCCACGCAAAAATGCCACAGCCCGAGCGGCTTTAAACATATCGATACTCACACGCGGAGAGGCTCCGAATTCGATATACGCTTTGATGGAACCAAGACCGAACATTTCCGGTTCACGCGTTGCCGTGACGAGATTGATCATGTAACGCTCAACCTCCTCATCGATGTGAATCGCCTTGACCCTCTCTTTGAGAGCATTCAACGCTTCTGCATCGATCACAGCGTTAATCGCTTCACTTAGACCCGATCCGACACGCCGTGCAATCGAGAGTTCCTCTTCAGGAGTGTTGTACCCGACGTTGATTTTGAGCATAAAACGATCCAGCTGCGCTTCAGGCAGTGGATAGACCCCCTCGTTTTCAATCGGGTTTTGGGTCGCCATAACGAGAAACGGAGGAGAGAGTTTAAAACTCTCATCCCCTAATGTTACCTGTCGCTCCGCCATCACTTCAAGCAGTGCGGATTGCACTTTTGCAGGAGCACGGTTGATCTCATCGGCGAGGAGGAGATTCGTAAAAATCGGCCCTTTTTTGATCTTGAACCCATTGTTTTGCGGATCGTAAACCTCTGCCCCCAAAATATCACTCGGAAGCAGATCGGGAGTGAACTGAACCCGCTTAAACCCGAGTCCCAGTGCTTGGGAGAGGGCTTTGACGGTTGTCGTTTTCGCTAACCCCGGTATCCCCTCGATCAGAATATGTCCGTCACATAATAATCCGATCAACAATCCGTCGATCATTTTCTCTTGACCGACAACCACCTTGGACACTTCAGCACGTATTTGATTAATTATATCTATCATAGTGTTACCTTTTTATCTGTTGAGAGTCTAGCAAGTTTCTTTTTAGCTTCACCTAATACGATACTTCCCGCTTCAAGTTCGGCAATAATCGGTTCATACTCTTTATCACCCGAAAGGGCTAAAACTAGCACCAACTCTTTGGGGGTCTTCGCACTCTCCCAAAACATTTTGTTTTTTCGACGCGGACGACTTCTCCATAGCCGTCGCACCGTTTCTCCAAGAAGAATCCCAAGAACGACCCATCCCAGATTATACGCATAACGTTTAAGGGTTGCACGATCGCTCAGATCGGGAGCATCCAATAATGAAGCGGGATCATACCCCTCTTTGATCTCTATGCGTATCGCCTCGCTTTTGAGAATGACGGGACGGTTATGGACCGTATCGAAAACACTCAGTGTGAGCGGAGGGATGAGATACGATTTGTCCGCTACCAAAGCAAACTCTTGACGTATTTCCCCCTCTACTCCATCGGATGAGGGAGAAAGTATTTGTTTTGGGGGCTCGGAAAATACCCGCACACCGCTGATATTGAGTTCAAACGGAACGAATTGCTCCAGATTGCCTGATCCTTTGATGATGACACTCAAGTGAACCGGTTCATGTGCGTGTACCGTATTTTGATCAATCTGTGCTTCCATCGTGATATTTCCCGTCAATGCCGCATTGTTGGCTTGAACCTCGATGCTTGCCTTCGGCAAATATACTTTTTGATCCTCGAAATCGTATTTTTTGACATTATCGCGACCGATTGTTGCATTTTCAATCGACGCAAACGTGGTATGACGGATCAAGGCATCAAGATTGATTTCCATGAGTCCCTGATGTTTTGGGGTTATCTGAACATCGAAACTCTGTACCCGTTTGCCTTGGGAGATCCGGTCTTGCTGCGTCAGAATTCGGACATCATACTCAGAGGTATTTTGAGGTTTAAAGGCTATCGTATACTCTGCAGCGCTGTCTGAAAATGTACATTCATATCGAATAATTCCGCTTTGGCCGAGATAAAGACTTTTGGGTGCTTCGAGAAGACGCCAAGCATGGGTCGAACCCCAAAGATTTGCACCCAACATCAATACTGCGATCAGCCTACCAAGGCTTCGTCTCATGCACACTCCTTTGATTGATCAGTTCATACTGTTTGGAACTCAGTTTGGCTTTTCCCTGTGACATCGAAAAACGAGGATCGCTTTGGGTCTTTTTCCCCTCATCTCCGCCGCCTCCGGATGCTGTATCGGTTTTCATGTTGGAACTTCCCCCCTCTTTCGAACTCTTTTTCTCTCCCGCAGGTTTATTCTCATCGGCTGAAAACGTATCTTTTTTCTCTTTGCGAACGTTTAATGTTTGCTGTTCTTCCACCTTAGCGATTGCTCGGAGATTTTGATCGGCAGCTTTGGTATAACGGAGAGTGAGTGATTTGAGAAACGCTTCACGGGCATCGGCAAACTGACTCAGACGGACATAGCAGTTACCCATATTGTAAAAAATATTAGCTTTAAACGATCGCTCATTCGTACGAATCAAGCGGTATAGCGACAGTGCTTCCGAATATTTCCCCGCCTTGTAGAGAGCGTTAGCTTGGTTGTAGCGACCGCTTTCGTTCGTAATGTTGCGATACATCTGTGCTGAACGTGTATATTCGCCAGACGCATAATAGTGTTTCCCCGCATACCCATAGACAAAATCGCCCACTCCCGCATGTGCCGAAATACCAATCAATGCCAAAAAAGGGATGAACAGACGATACGCTTTATTCCCTATCGTTGTAAACGCTGCGACAAATGCAAAAATAGCGAATGCCAGCGGAATATAAAATAGTTCCTGATAGCGCATCACGGTTGTTTTTCCTGCAAAATCGTTGTGCCCTGCATCCTCAAGCACGGAGAGGATATCACTGCTGCTGTGCAGTATTTTCCCATCATAAACGATCTCTTCGATCGCATCGTTACGTGCACTCACAACGATATGACCCCCATCGTCTTTGAGCGAGCCCTCCGATGTCGGAAGAGTGCTCCCCTCTTTGGATGCGAGCATCACGACACTCACCGCCAAATTATGTTCACGGACGAAATCCGCCTCTTTGGCATAGGATACCTCATCTCCACCGTCGGTAAAAAGAATCACGTTGGGATGCTCTGCATGAGACATTTTTCGCGCCAGTTCAAGCGCACTCATCACATCTGTCCCTTTGGTAATGATCTGTGATTCATCGAGAGAGGCGAAAAGGTGTTCGAGCAATTGAGTATCTTTGGTGAGGGGTGAGAGGACAATCGCATTGGTGGTAAATCCGATCACGCCGAAACGATCTTTTTGATCGGCACGCACCACTTCATGCAGCAGTTTTTTAGCAACCTCCAACCGACTCGGAGAGAGGTCAGTCCCGCGCATCGAATAGGACAAATCGACCGCCAAAATAACGTCCGATCCCGATTCATCAACGCTGATCGGTTTTTGAGAGATGACGGGACGAGCAAGAGCAACGAGCAAGAGCGCCATGGAGAGAAGCAGCCACCCTTGTTTGTTCCACCCTTTGCGGCGAACCATCCAAAGATAGAGTGCTTCTCCTGCCAACCCTAAAAGCCACAGAGGCGATAAAAAGCTCATCCGCCGATCCTCCTACGCCACGTCAACATCATCATAATGAGCAAAGCCCCTCCGCCGAGCCATTGAAAATAGTGTTCCTCAAACGTGTGCTGTTTACTTTTGATCGATGCACGTTCCAGCGTATCGATCTCATCATAGATCGCTTTGAGCTCTTTTTGATTGGTCGCGGTAAAATATTTTCCGTTCCCCTCATTCGCCAACTGTTCCAATAGTGCGTTGTCAAATTCCCCTTTTTCACCGATCCCGATAGTGTAGAGTTTGATGTGCTCTTTGTGTGCCATCGCCACTGCCTCTTTGGGGGAGATGGAACCGCTGTTGTGTTCTCCGTCGGTGAGGAGAATGATAATGCGGCTTTTGGCTTTTGAATCGCGCAGTGCCCGCACACCCATCGCGATCCCCTCGCCGATAGCAGTATTCTGCCCCGCCATTCCGTGATTCAGATAACCGATCATCTCTGTGATGATCTCTTTTTCATAGGTCACAGGGGTTGCGATAAACGCGAAATCCCCAAACAGCACTACTCCGACATTATCCTGAAGCCGTTTCATCACAAAATCAGAGGCGATTTTCTGAACAATCTCAAATCGGCTGGCTCGCGGGTCTTCCGTACTAAAGCCCGATGCATTCATGGATCCGCTCCCATCAAGGCTAAGAACAATATCAATCCCGTTACGGTTACGCGGATCGGCATAATCGATGATGACCGGGGTCGCTAACGCTCCAACCATCAATGTCACGGCCAATGCTTTGAGGAGCCAATCGAAATTTCCCCATTTTCGGGGTGTACCAAAAAAATGAAGATGCGGGAATGTACGCGGATGAGAGGCAATTTTACATTTATGCAAACAATAGAGCAATGGAGGAAGCGCTAAAAATGCCCAGACAAAATCAAACGACCAAATATTCATACGTCTATTATAGCTTTTTTAGCGACACACCACGTCGTTATCGAGTAACGATTCCTCTTTTTTTGCCTGAGCGCATTGTGCTTTGCTCATCACCGATGCGGAAAACTGAGTCCGCCATAACAGCGCGTTTTTCATGTTAGCACTGCGCAGATCGGTTCGGACAAATTTTGCATCCCCCAGTTCTGCACCGGTAAAATCGGTTTTCATGAGATTGGCTTCAGTGAAATTGGCTTTCCAGCTTTTCGTTCCGCGAAAATCGGCGTGAGCGAGATTGCTCTGTTCCAAATGGGTCCCTTTGAAATTGGCACTTTTGGCATGAATGTAGGTGAGATCGGAGCGCTGCATCGTCCCTTTCCAAAAAAGTGCGCCCCGAGCATTCGCACCGCTGAGATTGCAATCACTCAAATCACCCATCTCGAAAATGCTCTCATGCAAATCGGCACCACTCAGATTACTCCCATGAAAATCCGCCCCGCTAAAATCGATTTTGCTTAGATTCGCCCCCCGAAGGTCACATCCGATACACTCTTTCTCTTCCAATGCTTTTTTCAAATGCGCTGCATCGTAAGCACTCAACGTCACCCCTAAAGCGGCTGCCAAGAAAAATGCTCTCATTTGATCCCTCGGATACGGTGTAACTCTTTTAAGAACGGTTGAGCCCGTTTGCTCCCTACCATCGTCTCTTTTTTATTCCCTGCTTTGTCGATAAAAAACATCGTCGGAATCCCGAAAAAATCGTATCCATCAGGTAGTTTGCTTTTGTGAACATTCTTCTCGATCACGACAAAGTTTTTACTCAAATACGGTTCCACCATTTTGTCATGAAACACTTTTTGTTTCATGTAGGCACATTCGGGACAATCTTCGGTCGTATAGATCATCAAAATCAGCTTGTTGTCACCCCCCATCGACATCACCGCCGATTTAAATGCTTCATCATTTTGAATCGTTCCGGCATGCAATCCGACTACCAGCAATATCCCGATCAACCACGCTCTCATGATAATAATTCCTTATTTTAGTATCAAAATACTATCACTTTGTGCTTAACAAAATCTTATTTTAATGCCAACTTGTCATCAAAAAAAAGTTCCCTATGATCATCAAAATTTTTAACTAATGTGGTAAAGCACCCTGCCATCTCTCTAATCGTCTCAATATTGGGTTCGATATAGACCTTATTCCCTTTTTTCTCGACCGTGATGATCTTCGCTTCTTTGAGCTCTTTGATATGGGCAGAAATCGTCGGAAGGGAAAAATTGAAATGTTCGGCCACGGTACTGACGCATGTTGCGATCGGATTCACTTCGACACCAGGCTGTTTTTTATCCAATGAACAAGTATATCCGCCGGTAAAAACGTTTTTAAAAATCAAAAAGCGGGTCTCATTACTGAGAGCTTTAAAAATTTTGAGCTTTTGTTCCATATCAAGCATTCATACACCTTACTCCGTACTGCTGCACGGTTGATGTGAAATTATAACACGATGTTATTTATTAGGAAATTAGCTAATTAGGCGTTTATATTATTTTTACACTCTTTTTTTACAATGCAATTCTAAATAACTCATCACAAAGGATACCGCATGAAAAAATGGCTTCTCATTCTCGCTCTCACAACCGCTCTGTTTGCCGAAGAGGGGATCAAAAAAGTGGTCTTCGATCTCAAAACGGGTAGTATCGAAACATTCGAGAAAAAAGTGCTACAGGGGATCGCATTTCATAAAACTCATTACGAAGGAAAACTCGAAAAACTCGATGCTACGGTCGTCATTCACGGTGATGCGTATAAGTTTTTCGTCAAAGATCTCACAAATTCTCCCTACAAAAATGATAAAAAGCTAAGTACCGTGCACGATCAGTTAAGTAAACGGATTACAGCGATGTCATCGACGTATGAAGTGGAGTTTTTAATGTGCGAAGCGACAATGCGCACCCTCAAAATCGATAAAAGCAACATCTATGATTTCGTCAAACTCACCCCGAATTCAACCATCGGACTGATCGATAAACAACAAGAAGGATATTCATACATCCCGATTCATTAATCCTTGACAATTAAATGTGATTATTCTATGATACAATTATTTAGTTAATTAGCTAATATGCTAAGTATATCCAAAGGAGTATCTACAATGAAATCACATATCGTTACGATCATCGCAGGATTGATAATCGGTTCATCACTAATGGGTGGGCAGGCTGAGTCTGAAAAACTGATTGCCGAGGCAAAAGCACAAGCAGGCGAAATGGTACCGAAACAGCTCAAAGAGATGTTAGATGCTGAAAAGAAAGTTATCGTCATGGATGTACGCGAGGAAAACCAGCGGGCTGAGGGGGAAATCTACGCTCCCAATACGATGGCGATCACACGCGGAAATCTCGAATTTGAAGTTCTCAATAAAATCAAAGACAAAAATACTGTGATTGTCACCTATTGCCGTGGCGGGAGCCGTGGAGCATTAGCCGCACAAACTCTCAAAAAACTGGGATTTGTTAATGCGACAAACCTCAAAGGAGGTCTTAAAGGATGGGCGGAAGAAGGTTACCCTATCGAGACCGGCTTAGGGGTTACATTACTTTCTAAAGAGCAATAAGGAGATCATCATGACAACCATAATTTTGAATCATCAACCTTACGACGGTTCTGATGTGACGTGGAACGCTCTGCGTCTGCTTAAAACCCTCCATAAAAGCGGCGAAAAAGTGAATCTTTTCTTGATGAACGACGCCGTCGATTTGGCTCGTGATATCACGAAAAAGCCCGAAAGTTACGAGTACGATCTCGTCGATATGGTCAAAAAACTCTATAATGATGGTGTCGCGGTGCAGGCGTGCAGTACGTGCAATGCCCGCTGCGGTCTTTTTAAAAATACCCCTTATTTCGACGAATCAATTTCATCTACTATGCAGATCCTAGCTGATTGGGTTATTCAAAGCGATAAAGTTTTAACATTCTAAAGGAGCCATTATGAAAAAAATTATCTTAGCCCTCTTGCTCATCAGCAGTTCACTTTTTGCCGAACTCGATTGGGCACCTTCGTATGAGCAAGGATTGGCAAAAGCCAAAAAAGAGCATAAAATCCTCATGGTCATGTTTTCATCCAAAACATGCAAAATGTGTAACTACATGAAAAAAACCGTCTATGAAAATGACGATGTCTCCGAATACATCAAAACCTTTTTTATACCCATTGAAATCGATATTTCAGAACATCCCGACAAATACGGATATCAGGTGTTTGGCACACCGACCTATTATTTTCTGGATGCAAACGGAAAGCAAATAGGGCGTATGATGGTAGGAGGGGCATCTCCAGAAGGATTCTTACAAAAACTCAAAGATGTGCAACAAGGAAAATAAAGGATGATTAAACATTCACTTTTAGTATCGATACTCCTTACGACCGTCTGTTCAGGAGAGAGTTTGGAGAATATTTTCACCCAGGGACAAGTGAGCGGAAACCTCCGCGGATTTTGGTACGACGGGAATCGTGAACTTCGCATCGACCGAACCGCACTCACCGTTGGGGGAATTTTGAGCTATAAAACGGCTCCGTATGAGGGAGTTAGCGGTGGAGTTTCACTCTTTTCGAGCAACGGCATTACCTCCCTTACCCACATGAGCGAATCAGGACAGACCCATAACCTCAATCTTGATGGCAGTTCCATCAACACTCTGGGCGAAGCGTATCTGCAATACAGCGCGCATGATACTTTGATCAAATACGGTCGTCAGAGGCTTGATCTCCCTCTGGCAAATGATTATTACAATCGGATGCTCCCCAACAGTTTCGAAGCACTCAGTATCGAGAATCGTTCTCTCTCGAACATGATATTCAAAGGAGCCTACATTACGGGATGGAAATACAAAGGCTCCGATACTTTTGTCTCACCAACCTATACGTACGGAGTAGATCGCGATATCGCCGTGCTCGGAGCGATCTTTTCCCCTATACCTGCATATAAAATCGAACTTTATGACACCTATGTGCGTGATGTGATGAATGCTCCATATCTACAAATGATCCATAACGAGCTATGGAAATCTTCCGAGGGGACAACCGTCTCGGGAGCATTGCAATATTTGAATGAACGCAATATCGGTAACAAAGTCGCAGGAAATATCGACACCTATCTACTGGGATTGCGCGGATCCGTGAGCAAAGGTGAATGGAGTCTGAGCGCTCTGTACACCCGGATAGGAGATCAAAGTTTGCTCGGGAGCGGAGGACGATACGAAAAAATGGGATGGGGAGGATTTATCACCTACACCGATCTGCAAATCGACGGAGAGAGTGAAAATGCCCATGCACAAGCGTACGGAGGTGTACTCACCTATCGTCCGGCATCGACATTTGAGATCTCTGGCAAATACATGCACATCGATCAAAGCGATTCGGTGCAATCCGATCCACATTCTCTGACACTCAATCCGCGCCCAGATTCGGACGAATACAATATCGATGCCACCTATCAACCGACCAAAGCGTTTCGATTACGCACCCGTCTTGCCCTAATCGATTATGTAAGCGGAAGTACCACCCTTTACAAAAACAAAGCCTATGATGAGACAAACGTTCGGATTATCGCTGATTATCTCTTCTAAATTTCACATTTTGGTTTGTTCCTATTGACAAAAAAGGATCAAACCGCTATAATTCCCGTCCATAAATTGTGCTGGAACAGTTTATTGCGTTTATGTCTCGTTAGCTCAGCCGGTAGAGCATCTCACTTTTAATGAGGGGGTCGATGGTTCGAATCCATCACGGGACACCACTTATCAGCCACTTACGTGGCCCCATCATCTAATGGTTAGGATTCCAGATTTTCATTCTGGCCATAGGGGTTCGAATCCCCTTGGGGTCACCACTTTAAAATCCCTATTCGCCGTACTTTCAAGCACTTTAAGTTTTATACATTGACCACTTGGGTGTCCACTTTTTTCTGATATATTGACCATCTATAACTTCTCTCCCCTTTTGTTTTAACACAAATAATTTTCTTGACTTAGATCAAGTGAATGAATATTCATTCATGCTACACTCTTTGAAGCTTTGCTCTAACCCTCAATTGGGAAAGCAAGCCAATCCCATGCAAAGGAAATATCCGTTTGAGACAGTTGGGTACAGAACAAAAGGTTCTTTTGATTTTGGCGTCTCTTTTTGTTGTCGGATGGTTTATTGGATCAGGCAGTGTCACCTTCTATGAAGCGAAGGGGCTTTCATACATGAGCAATTCTCCGGAAGCGTGTATAAATTGTCATTCAATGAATCAAGTGTATGACAAATGGTCTCATGGCGGGCACCGTCATGTAGCCACCTGTAACGATTGCCATACACCCCATAATTTTATTGGGAAATGGACGACAAAAGCGATCAATGGTTTTAACCACAGCAAGGCCTTTACTTTGGACAAAGAGCTCCCTATAGTCTTTGAAGCTAAAGAATCGACCAAAAAGATAGCACAGGATAATTGTATCCGCTGTCATGATTCAATCGCATCTCATCCTGCAGGACTTGATAATAAGCAAGAACCGTTACGGTGTTTGTCTTGTCATCCAAATCCTGCACATTAACTTTTAGGAGGAAAATCTATGGTGCCTAAAAAATGGCTTATTGCAACACTGTGCGCGGGTATACTCCTCTCTGCCGGTACATTTTTGTTGTATAAAGATATCAATATCAAACAAGCAGAAGGGGAAAAACCTCTTTTCATGGTGACAAAAATCGATGATAATAACGTCGATTTTGCTGCATGGGGACAAAATTTCCCAACGCAACTTGAAATGTATGAGCAAACCAAGGACATGAACCTAACGACCGATTTTGGCGGAAGTAATCCTTACAGCAAACTCAATCGCTATCCTCAGTTAACGCAAATGTGGGCCGGATATCCGTTTTCGGCTGATTTTAACGAAGAACGCGGACACTTTTACACTCAAATCGATCAGTTTGAAACCAAACGCAATAACAAAGAGTATCTCAATGCACATGGATTTCCTGCTTTCAAAGGACAGCCGGGTGCTTGTATGAACTGTCATAGCGGCTGGGCTCCAAAACTGATCAAAGAGATGGGATGGGAAAAATTCAATTCAACTCCGTATTGGGATATTGTCAAAAAACTTGAAAAAGATCATGGCGATTCAATACACGGTTCAAAAATGGGATCAACGTGTGCAGACTGTCACAATCCAAAAGATATGTCGCTTCGTGTCACACGTCAAGCCTATATCAATGCAATGGTAACACGCGGATATGAAGCCGATTCAGAAAAAGGTATAAAGGCCAGCCGTCAAGAGATGCGCTCTCACGTTTGCCAACAATGTCACGTTGAATACTATTTCCAAGGAGACAAAAAAGTCTTGACGTTCCCATGGACAGAGTGGAAAAAAGGTGAACCTCTCCGTATCGAGAATATCGAAGCGTATTACGAAAAGAACAAAAAAGATTTCCCTCAAGACTGGACTCATAAAGAGACAAAAGCACCTATGCTCAAAATGCAACATCCGGAAACCGAAATGTATTCCAGCAGTGTACATGCTCGCAGCGGTGTAGGTTGTGCCGATTGTCATATGGCCTATGAACGTGTCGGAAGCCAAAAAGTATCTAATCACAAAATCGCATCACCGATGAACAATCTGAATAATGCATGCCGCAGTTGTCACTCAGGTCAAACCGAAGAACAGCTAAAAGAAAAAGTACGCTATATTCAGACAACAACAGCAAACGGACTTCGAAATGCAGAAAATGGCATTGTTGCATTGATCACGGACATCAAAGCAGCTCGAGCATTACTCGAAAAACAACCTAAATTTGCAAGCATTTCAGATCCTGATGAAAAAACAAAAGAGATCAATAAAGTTCTCTCAAAAGCACTTGACGCACATCGCAAAGCAAGCATGCGCTGGGATTTTGTTTTCAGTGAAAACTCAACCGGATTCCACAGTCCTCAAGAGGCGCAGCGTGTAGTTGGGCAAGCATCAGAACTTGCTCGTATCGGACAAATCGAAGTACAAAATGCACTCAAGCCTTTTGGATTAACGATTACACCGACTATCAAAGCAACCATGCCACCGGCACCGCAACCGACCGATCTTAAAAACATTGTCGGCAATGTAGCTCCGAAAAGTGTTGTAAATATTGACAAGACATACGATTTCTCAAATCCGTCAAAATAACAGTCTTCTCCTCCTTTTGGAGGAGAAGTTTACCTCTTTTCAATCACTTAAATACACATCATCCTAGCATGAAGCTTTATCTAGCCATACATAACCTTGTCCTCGATAAGTATGAATAAAATCTTCTTTGAGTTTTTTGCGCAGACGGGATATGTGAGAGCGTATTGTCGCTGATTCTCCAAAGGGCATATTCCACAATGCTAATGATATTTGCTCTTCCGTAATCACTTTATTTTTATTGAGCATAAAGAGTGCGAGAAGCGCTTTCTCATTTTTGGTCAGAGGCTGTTCTTCTTTATTGTAATAGAGTTTGAATGTATGGGTATCAAAAGTATAGTGTTGACTCAAATGAATCAGAGAGCTTTTGATCGGAAAGATATGTTTGTTGTGTTGACGTATTTTGAGTTCGAGTTCTTTGAATTCAAACGGTTTTTTAAGATAATCGGTGCATCCCAGTTCCAGACCTTTTTCAATTACATTCAAATTATGATGTGCGCTCAAAAGGATGATCGGAGTATGGGGGAATATTTTCACAATCCCCTTGATACAATTGGCAGAGATGGCATTGGATGCATCCAGATCGAGTAAAAACATATCGTAGGGGCCTGAACGGATCATTTCGACGAAATCGGCTTTACCGTCAAAGTGATTTACACTGTGTCCGAGTGTTGTAAGAAAACTATTGATTGAGAGAGCAAGGCTATGGGTATTTTCTAAAAGCAATATTTTCATGAGACTCCTTTTGACAATACGTATATCAGCGATAATTCATACGTAAATCTATCTTTATAGACTCATGTATGAATTGGTAGGTGAGCTACTCAATAGATGAGTAGCTCTGAGTGGAAAGTCCTTAGAAGCTTTCCCAGATGTCATCTTCGCTTTTAGCGGTTGGGACGAAAGTTGCAGGTTTGGCAGCCGGAGCTGCTTTGTGTGCAGAACGGGCTGCCGGTTTATGCGCAGGTCGTGCAGTATTGTGATGCATTCCAGAGGCTTGAATATCCGATTTACCGACAAAGTTTTTGCTGGATGCATCAGTAACCATTGCTTGTGCTTTATCGATAGTGCTGTTTGCGATATTATCCGCTTCAGCAGCAATCTTTGCATTCTCTTGGGTCATTTGATCGAGTTGGGTAACAGCAGTATTGATTTGACTGATACCTTGCATCTGTTCACGGGATGCATTGCTTACATCTTGAACCAACATGGTTGTTTGTTCGATCTTACCGGCAATTACTTCAAATCCGCGTGTAAGCTCGGTTGCGATTGACATACCCTCGCTTGATTTGCTTGCCGCTTGTTCTGCAAGAGCTTTGATCTCTTTGGCTGCATCGGCGGAACGGTTAGCCAGGTTACGTACCTCTTGGGCAACCACCGCGAATCCTTTTCCTGCTTCTCCTGCAGTTGCCGCTTCAACAGCTGCGTTGAGTGAGAGGATGTTGGTTTGGAATGCAATGTTCTCAATAATCGCAACCGCACTGTTGATAGAGTTGGTCGCCTCTTGGATCTCTGTCATAGCGGTTGCAGTTCTGTGTGCCAGTTCTGCACCTTCTTTGGCACTGGCATCGGTTTGTGCTGCCATAGATGCCATATCGTTTGCTTTTTGAGCATTCTGTTGAACGTTGCTGGTCATCTCTTCCATAGCTGCTGCTGTCTCTTCAAGACTTGCCGCTTGTTCGTTACTTGCAGTGGAGAGTGCTTCTACCGCTTGTTTGAGACTGCCTGCATCTCCTTGGAGTTCCATACCGTTTCGAAGAGATGCACCCAACATGGTAGAGATCTCGTTTCCTAGGTTATTGACTCCATCAATCAAGCTTGCCACTTCACCTTGCAGTGATGCTTTATCGGCACGTGGATTGAAGTCATTGTTTGCATAGACTTTGAGAACGCTCAATACTTTTTCGACATTGCCGTTTAGACCTGTAAGCATCTCATTAAGAACACTTCGAAGTTCTGCCAATTGAGGATTGTTTGGAACGACATTGATTTGCTCGTTCAAGTGACCCGCTTTGACTCTGTTGGCTACTTGTACCGCATTGGCTACTGCATTCGCATCCGCTACAAGCCCTTTTTCGATACTGGTAATGTTCTCATTGATCACTTTTGCCATTTGCCCGAACTCATCTTCTGATTTTAGATCGATCAGCTCTGCTTTGGTGCTCTCTCGATTCAGGAAGCGGAAGAATGCGTTGAGTCCTGATTGAATCGAATTAAGTGATGCTGTAACAGAACGAGTGATAAGTGTTGAGAAAAGAATACTGATCGCAATGGCAATAACAGCGATAGATAACATCAAACTTTTTGAGAATGAAATAGTTACTTTTCCTTCATCATTTGCAACTTTTGCAACTTCAATATTTAGATCAATGATTTTTCCTAAAGTTGATTCTGCCGCTGCAAAAGTTTTCCTTTGTGCTTCATAGGCAGCATAGTATTGAGCAAATAGCGCTTTTTGAACTTCTGGGTTTGTATTATCTGCCAGTTTTTGAGTTAGTTTAGTTAAACCTTGTGCATCTTGTTTCCATGCTGCCCACTCTTTTTCAAATTGTTTCCACAATTCAGCTTCTTCCGGTGTTTGTGGCAGTGGTGCATAAATATTCCATCCATTTTCAATGCGCGACCAAATTTCAGCATCTTTTTTTACAATCTCAGCAAATTGTTTATTTGCATTGTAATTTAGCTCATAGATAGGTGTTTCGAGACTATTTGCTTTGATAGCAGTTTGTCCTTCATTGATGATTTCCAGTCCGAGTACAGATGGAAGACGTGTTTCACTGACTTCAATAAGTGCATCTCCACACGCATTAATACCATAATTACCTGATAAACTAACAGCGAGTAAACTTGCTAGCGTAATAATTGTCAAAAGCATGAGCTTTGTTTTGACAGCCATGTTGTTTAAGAAATTCATTTTTTTCCTTGTTATTGTGTAATTGAGTTTTTAGGTAGAAGAACAATGATGTATCTAACAGGTATAAGTTTGGGATGCCAAAATTTACTAATAATGTAAGTGGTTAAAGCCGAAGAATGAATTAATTGGAAAGTTTTTTGAACTAATAAAGAGTTGAGAGAGTAAAAAACAAAGGAAGAGAGGTTTTGATAGTGGTTATTATTTAAAAGTGCTCTCTCTCTCTCTCTCTCTCTCTCTCTCTCTCTACCATCATAAGCCTTAAATAAAAATTTATTATTGATTGTATATTTTCGTGATAGTTATTATAATGAAAATATGTTGCAATTTTGTGGCAAAATCAATGCTTGCTGCTTTAGATGTAATAAAAAAACGGTATTATTTTTTAAATCGATAGATATTTATGGTGTCAAAGACATGGCACTATAATGTCACTGAGAGTTTTTACCGCAAATAGGGGAGTTTCTGGCGGACAGCTAGGGATTCGAACCCTAGATAGGTTGCCCTATACACGCGTTCCAGGCGTGCGCCTTCGACCACTCGGCCAGCTGTCCATTGATTGGAAGAGTGAAATTGTACCAAAGATACCTTAAGGGTGGGTATTTAGAAACCATACCGATCTTTAGGTGGAATTTTACGTGCTTTTTCTTGGTTCCATCGGGTGTTGATATGTTTGATCCATGCCAAAAAGATACCTACCAAAATTGTTACCGCACATACTTCATATCCGATTGCCCAAATAACTGCGAATGAGGTTAGGTTAAACGCTAAAAAGTATTCATAACTTGCCCGGGCTACAAATAGGTAGAGAAAACTCAAACCTGCAATATAAGGGATGATAAGGATATATAAGCTGATTGCGATCCCTTCATATCCATTGGGTACCATCAGAAAATTACGATAGTCCAGAGATTGATTAAAAAAATCTTCCTCTCTGTAGCGCCGTGTTTTTAGATTCTCATTTTGATAGGCTTTTGCACTGTTTCGAGCTGTATCACTAATGAGCGAGGAGACCTTTTTTTCAATTTTATTATCCATGCTTAGGACCTCTTTTCTATGATGATATATTATATCTTGTTTTTTGTTGATATAGAGAAGTATTTGGAAGATAGTTAAACATTATAGTAACCGAATCTCGAAGGAGATGGATTCGGTCAAACTATCGAAGGAGAATCGAGTTGACATTGTAAAAAAGAAGTGTTAATTTTGTGTAAAAAAATATTTTATTTGAATATGCTTTCCCTTGCTATAATGCCATAACACTAACAAAAAGGGTTTTTGTGCTGCCAAACCAACGTTTTTTTGCAATCAGTGATGATTTTCGCTCCCCGTATGCCCGTGATCGCGATCGTATTATCCACTCTGGAAGCTTTCGTCGACTGGAGTATAAAACGCAAGTGTTTTTAAATTCACAGGGTGATTTTTTTCGTACCAGATTGACACACAGCATTGAGGTAAGTCAAATCGCCCGCTCGATAGCATCTCATTTGGATTTGGAAGAATCATTAGCCGAAAGTATCGCTCTTGCACATGATTTGGGACATACTCCATTCGGACATATCGGTGGAGATACGCTTGATGAATGTTTAAAGGAACGAGGTTTTACAAACGGATTCGAACACAATTTTCAAAGTTTTCGAGTCGTTACAAAACTCGAGCAGCGATATAAAGCATTTTTGGGACTTAATCTTACTTATGCCACACTAGAAGGGATATTAAAACACTCCTATCCTTATAACAAATCTTTTTTGCCCGAGGCAATACGTGAGGCATTCGCCCTCGATACGCACCCAAGTATAGAGGCGATGATTGTCGATCGTGCTGATGAAATCGCCTATATCAGCCATGACATCGATGATGGGATTGCATCAGGATTGATAACGTTTGAAACATTGAAATCTTCCGAGCTGATTCAGATTATTTTGCAAAAAGTGTACGATGAGGGGATTTGTGAAGATGAGGATGAGATGTTCCGTTATCGCTTCAGCTCCCATCTCATCAACCATCTCGTTTATTCCCTTCTGGAACACTCACGTGATAAGATTGATAACAGCCGTGTGTTAGCCTCGGTTATACCTTCATCGGAACCGATAGTGATCGGTTTTGACACCCAACTTGAAACGCAGATCAAAAAACTCAAAAAACTGTTGTATCAGGAACTGTATCAGCACAAACACATTATGCGCAAAATGTTTGCAGGCAAACAGGCGATTATAGGATTGTTTAATGCCCTTATGGAAGAACCGAAGATGTTGCCGCGTTATTATCTGGAGCAGTGTGAACGGCGAAACACTCACAGAGTGATCAGTGATTATATTGCCAGTATGTCGGATCGTTACGCAATGAAACTGTATAACGAGCTCTATGGGAGAGAAGGGTAATCTCTCTCTTATTTCTCTTCTACTCCGAATGTTTTTTCAAGCCCCTCAGCCAACTCTTTTTTCTCTGCATCACTCAAACGGGCTTCGGGATGTGCAATCAGATACGGAGGTATCGGCATTTCGCCCTCTTTGACTTCATCAGCGGCATCTTTTAGTTTGTTTTTCGTTTGAACACCGATCATAGAGACATTCATTTTTTCACGTCCCTCTTCAATATCATGAGCAACAAGCCATGAGACAGGTGCGATATTGCTGTACCATGGATATTTAGTCTCATTGGAGTGACAATCGGCACATGCGCGGTTAAAGAGTTCTTGGGTACGCGGTGAATCCCATTGCACTTCGCTCATTATCGGAGGATTAGTATGGTCTTTTCCATACGGGATAAATTGGATAGCAACCGCACCCAAAATAACGGCAATAGAGACGGTTTTCATATTCATAGGATATCCTTGTTGAAAATTGGTTTATTATAGTATAAAAAAGGGTGATAGCATGTTAATGAAGTGAGAATGGAAACGGTTTAAACTAAAACCGCTTCACGTTTGCCTGTTTCAAGATGGCCGATAACGTATCCATCTGTTGCAGCTAGGACATCAGCTACATCCGATTCTTTGACGACTAGGATCATTCCGACACCCATATTGAATGCACGGAACATTTCATGACGTTCGACATGTTGACCGATCAACTCAAAAATCGGCAATACACGGATTGAAGATTCGGTGATAACGGCGCGTAACCCTTCCGGCAATACACGTGGAAAATTTTCGACGATTCCCCCTCCGGTGATGTGTGCAAGAGCTTGGATCTTGTTTTTGAGGGCTTTGAACGTTTTGACATAGATACGTGTAGGAGTGAGGAGTGTTTCGATCAAAGGTTTTCCTTCAAAATCATCCTCAAATTTCATCCCCATTTTTTCAAACAATACTTTGCGTGCCAGTGAGAACCCGTTAGAGTGTAATCCAGAGCTTGGAAGTGCAATCAAAATATCCCCTGCGGCCACTTTATCGGTACGATCGAGTTCGCTTTTTTCACCGATACCGACAGCAAAACCTGCCAAATCATAGTCATCGGAGTGGTACATCCCCGGCATTTCTGCGGTTTCACCGCCGATAAGCGCACATTCTGCTTGACGACACCCTTCTGCAATACCGCTTACGACCGCTGTTGCCGCAGTGACATCGAGCTTGCCGGTAGCGTAATAATCCAGGAAAAATGAAGGGGTTCCGAAATTACAGATCAAATCGTTCACACACATTGCAACCAAGTCGATCCCGACCGTATCATGAATACCCGAATCGATAGCGAGCTTGAGTTTTGTTCCGACACCGTCGGTTGCCGCGAGCATCACCGGTTCACGGTATCCTGTTGGAAGCTCGAATGCTCCTGCAAACGAACCGATTCCGCCCAGTACACCCGGGATAACTGTTGATTTTACAAGCGGTTTGATATTTTCGACAAAACTGTTTCCTGCATCGATATCGACACCGGCATCTTTATAGCTGATTTGACTCATGAAGTCCCTCATCTGTTGTAATGAGGGAATTATAACGAAAGAGTGGTTAGGGGAAATTTAGGGAATCAATCTTTTTGAGGACATTTACCAAAAACTTTTTTGAAAATCCACAAAGAAGGGCAAAAATCAAATATTGCCCAAACGATAACCATAACGATAACAAGGGTTTGGAGAATCATAGCGTACAACATTTGGTTGCTTGCAAACAAAAATAATGCGATGGTCAATACGATAGCCATCAAAAAGCGTTGGATTTTTTCAGCGCACATTAAAAATACTCCATTTTGTGATATATATTTGACAAATTATAACAAATCTTTTGCCCCGTTTCTTTAATCTTTGTAGACGAAAGAGAATATTCAATGCGTTTTAATCTCTGCGTGTTACAATCGCTGAAAAATTCCCGATTGTATAAGAAGAGAAACCTTTTAATGAAAACATTTGCAGCTCCTGAAATGATGACACATGTTCCGATGTGTACCCACAAAAATCCCCGTACGGTTATGGTGATCAGTGATCAAAGTGATCTTCTAAAAATTGAAATGGCCCGTTATCGGGATATCAGTGTTGAATATGCTGAGACAAAAGATCTTCTTGGAATATTGCGAAATTCTGCCGACAAGAGTTTTGATGTGTTACTTTTGGATACGATAAACGATGATAGTGCTGCATTCGCCCACATCAATCGTATTATCAAAGAGGATGCTTTGATCGTTTGTCGACATCCGAATCTTGACGATGTGGCTGCGAACACCAAACACATGGAGATTTTAGGGAATTACTTTAAAATCATTATGCCCTACTACAATGGCGCGGGTGAGACATTGCTATTGTGTTCCAAAGAGTATCATCCGACTGCTGATTTGATTTTGCAACGCAGTGATCTTCTCGAAGGGCAGCAATTTTACAATTGCGATGTTCATATCGGAGTGTTTGCAATGCCGCAATACATTCGCAAAAATTATCTCGGTGTAATTCGCAACTGATGGCATTTGAGTATGCTATTGCACTCACCGGAGGGATCGCAACGGGAAAAAGTACCGTTGCATCTTTGCTGGGATTGAATGGATTGCGTATCATTGATGCCGATACAATAGCGCATCGCATTTTGGACGAGAACAGTGCTTGGGTACGTGAGCATTTTGGTGAAGAGTTTGTGAAAAATGCTAAAGTCGATCGTCCTGCATTGGGAAAAGTTATTTTTGCCGATCCGATAGCCAAAAAAGATCTCGAAGCCTTTTTGCATCCCAAAATACGTGCCTCTATCGAAGTGGAAAGCGACAAACAAGATCGTCTCAAATACCCTTATTTGATTGATATTCCCCTCTTTTTTGAAACATCGTCGTATCCGATCAAACACTCTGTCGTTGTGTATACCCCAAAAATATTGCAGTTGGAGCGTTTTATGAAACGGAACGGATTTTCCGAAGAAGAATTGTTGCGTCGAATCGAGACACAGATGGATATAGAAGAGAAAAAAAATCGTGCTACGTGGGTAATTGATAACTCTTCCAATCTCAAACATCTTCAGCAAGAGTGTGAACAGTTTGTGGAAACAATTAAAGCACTCTATCCGGCACCTAAGGTATAATTTCGTAATTATTCAAAGGATTTTTCATGCTCCAAATTGCAAAATACTGTGCCAGTGGCAACGATTTCGTCATTTTTCATGCGTTTAGCGGTGCGGATCGTTCAGGACTTGCGCGAACTTTATGTGATCGTCAAAACGGTATCGGTGCGGATGGATTGATCGTTCTTGTTCCGCATGAAGTGCACGATTTTGAATGGGAGTTTTACAATGCTGATGGCTCTAGCGCATCGATGTGCGGCAACGGGAGCCGTGCGTGCGCCCATTATGCCTATCGTTTTGGACTTGCGGGTGAAAAAATGGAGTTTTTGACCGGTGCGGGGGTGATCAAAGCTTCCGTTGAGGGGGATATGGTACAAAGTGATTTGACCCCTCCACAGGTTATCAACGATGCGATTTCGGAGTATGAGATGCGCTGGTGGCTTATCGATACGGGAGTTCCCCATTTGGTGACGTTTGATGCCGATATGAATGATTTTAATATCGCGATGGCACGTGAACTTCGCTATAAATACAATGCCAACGTCAACATCGCCCATGTGGAGAGCAACGGATCGATTCGTGTACGTACGTATGAACGTGGCGTGGAAGATGAGACATTAGCCTGCGGTACAGGGATGGCAGCGTGTTTTTATCGTGCATCGATTGAAAATGCGGTTGCCGATACCGCTCGTGTATATCCAAAGAGCGGTGAAACGCTCTATCTTGGATTAGAGGACGAGACCATTACGTTTAAAGGGGAAGTGAAAGGGGTTTTTGAAACTACCTGGAAATATTAAATTTATCTCTCAAGCATCCTTAGAAAGCTGCGCGCGAAGCAGGAGTGCGAGAGTCGCGCAAGCGATTTGCTTGAGAGATGAGTTTTTTTGCATACTTTTTTGGCGGGACAAAAAAGTATGAGAGGATATTATAGTCCCGCCCGCTCCATAATCTGTGCCTGTGCATCGGCAATCAGAGGCTCGATGATATCATCCATTAATCCCCCTTGCATAATCTCATCAAGACGATAAAGAGTTAGATTGATACGGTGATCCGAGATACGGTTCTGAGGATAGTTGTAGGTTCGGATACGGGCCGAACGATCTCCTGATCCTACTTGCTCCTTACGCTCCGCCATCTCTTTTTCTTTTGCCTCTTCCATTTGCATATCGTACAAACGGGCTTTGAGAATTTTCATTGCTTTGTCTTTATTTTTATGCTGCGATTTTTCATCTTGGTTGGTCACGACAATACCGGTAGGCAAGTGGGTGATACGAACGGCGGAATCGGTTGTATTGACGCTTTGTCCTCCTGAACCGGATGAACGCATAACGTCGATTTTCAAATCGTTTTCGTTGATCGTGATTTCGACATCATCAACTTCGGGCATAATCGCAACCGTAATGGCTGACGTATGAACGCGTCCTTGAGACTCTGTCGCAGGGACACGCTGAACACGATGTACTCCTGCTTCGAATTTGAGACGGGAGTAGACCTGCTCCCCTTTGATGAGGGCGATAATTTCTTTGTACCCTCCTGCATCTGATGGGCTGGTGCTCATCAACTCGATTTTCCACCCTCTTAGATCAGCGTATCGGACATAGGCGTTAAACAAATCCCCAACAAAGATAGCCGCTTCATCGCCTCCCGTTCCCGCACGTAACTCAATATAGATATTGCGTTTGTCGTTCGGATCGGCGGGGATGAGAAGTTTTTTGATCTCCTCTTCGAGAGGCTCGACTTGCGGTTCGAGGGATTTTAGCTCCTCTTTTGCCAACTCTCCGAGCTCCGGATCGAATATAAGCGATTTATTCTCTTCAATATCTTCGAGGAGTTTTTTGTATTCGGTTGCTTTATTGACAATCGCTTGGATAGATGATTGCTCTTTGGAGAGTTCTGTCATCCGTTTAATATCATTGCCGATTTCCGGAGAACTGAGCAGTTCGGTGAGTTCATTATAGCGGTTGATGAATGGGGTGAGTTTTTCGGATAACATAGGTATGTCCTAAAAGAGGCGTTTTGAGAAAATGCTAAAGAGGTGTTTTTTGCCCGGAGGGCAAAAATTATGCTGCCATTTTGTTAACAGCGAGGTGAAGACGGCTAACTTTACGTGCAGCAGTCTCTTTTTTCAAGACACCTTTGCTAACATACTTGTGAAGATTAGCGTTTGCGATAACGAGAGCCGCTTTTGCTGCGTCTTTGTTTCCAGCTTCAACAGCGCTACGAACTGCTTTAACGATGTTTTTAATACGTGTGCGATAGAATCGGTTACGCTCAGTGCGTTTTTCCGTCTGACGGATACGTTTCAATGCTGACTTATGGTTTGCCATGGCATTTATCCTTGTCGAATTTTTTTTAGGGTAGAATACTATCTTAAACAGAATTAAATTTAAGTTAAAATTTATAGAATCTGAAATAAAAAATAAAAACTAATTGCAAAAAGGAAGAAAAAATTTATGAAACTTTTTGGAACCGATGGAGTACGGGGAGAAGCCGGCTCATTTTTAACAGCAGAATTAGCGATGCGCGTCGCGATGGCGGCAGGAATCTATTTTAGTGAACATGCCCGAACGAAAAAGATTTTGCTCGGTAAAGATACCCGAAAAAGCGGTTATATGATTGAAAATGCCATTGTCAGCGGTTTGACGGCGGTAGGATACGATGTTATCGAAATCGGACCGATGCCGACTCCGGCGATTGCATTCTTGACCTTGAATATGCGCTGCGATGCGGGAATTATGATCTCGGCAAGCCACAACCCGTTTGAAGACAACGGGATCAAATTTTTTGACGCTCAGGGAAATAAACTCTCCGAAGAGATCGAAGCGCAAATCGAAGCGATCGCTCAGGACAAGGCACGCCTCGAAGAGGGGCAGGTTACCGGCAGACAGATCGGTGCTGCAAAGCGGATCGACGACGTTATCGGCCGCTATATCGTACAGCTCAAAAACTCGTTTAGCCGCGAATTGACACTTCAGGGGCTTCGAATCGTTTTGGATACGGCAAATGGTGCAGGGTATAAAGTGGGACCGACGGTACTCGATGAATTGGGTGCCGAAGTGATCGTCTTGCACGACAAACCAAACGGATTTAATATCAACGAGGGGTGCGGTGCAATGCACACCAAAGATTTGCGCGAAGCGGTCAAGCAGTACCGTGCGGATATCGGCTTAGCACTCGATGGAGATGCGGATCGCCTTATCGTTGTGGATGAAAACGGGGATGAAGTGGATGGAGATCAAATCATCGGTGCGCTTGCCCTCTTTTTGCATAAAAACGGTAAATTGAAAGGTGATGCTGTGGTTGCAACCGTGATGAGTAATCAGGCGCTTGAAGATACCCTCGCAGAAAATGGTCTCAAACTCTTCCGTTCCAACGTAGGGGATAAATATGTACTCGAAGTGATGCGTGAAAACGGGATCAACTTCGGTGGGGAACAAAGCGGTCACATCGTATTGCTTGATTATGCAAAAACGGGTGATGGACTGGTGAGTGCGCTGCAAGTGCTATCTCTGTTGTTAACTACGGGTGAAAAAGCGAGCAAAGTCCTCCGACCGTTTAAACTGTATCCGCAAAAATTGGTCAATATAAAAGTCAAAACGAAAAAACCGCTGGATCAAATTGAGGGATTGGGTGAAGAACTGGCCAAAATAGAGAGTGCCCACATGCGTCATCTGATCCGCTACTCTGGGACAGAAAATAAACTCCGTCTTTTGCTTGAAGGCAAAGATGCCAAAGTGATGGAAAAAGCGATGGATAAATTGGTTGCATTTTTCGAGAAAGCACTGAATGCTTAGGTCTCTTTTTATTCTTGCAGCAGCCGCTGCGGGAGTTTTTATCGTCGATCAAAATATCAAATGGCTTTTTGTTGAAGGATTTCGTTACTACACCGAGTGTATTGATTTGATCCTCGTTTACAATCGAGGGGTTGCTTTTTCAATGTTTGCCTTTTTAGAGGAGTCGTTGAAATGGATACAAATCGCTCTTTTGATCGGGGTTGTCGGATATACACTTTGGTTAAAGAAGAAGTGTTATGTGCTTCCGGTCGGAATCATGATAGGAGCAGGTTTCTCGAATGTTTATGATCGGTTTATCCATGGCGGAGTTGTTGATTACGTGTATTGGCATTGCGGATTCAATTTCGCGGTCTTCAATGCAGCCGATGTGATGATCGATATAGCGGTAGTGTGGCTGATGATTTTAAATTTTCGACCGCAGACGTGCAAGAGTTAAGTCATATTTAACTTCCGTAAGGGTACAATTTCACCCTTGCAAATTGATAAGGTCCTATAGCTCAGTTGGTAGAGCACTACCTTGACATGGTAGTGGTCACAGGTTCAAGTCCTGTTAGGGCCACCATCTTCTTTTAATTTTCCCCGAAATTTTTAAATTTAATCCTAATCCAATCAACATTTACGTATAATCCGCGATATTTTCTCATACGAGGCATACCCCATGGATATTATTGCGATCAAACATGACGATCAAATAATCGATTTACAAACTGCCGGGGCACTTGGAATTACGGGAGAAGAGATTGTTTACGACAACTCTCCGGAATCGCTCGAAGTAATTCGACACTCTTGTGCCCACTTGATGGCTGAAGCGATTAAAGCACTCTACACCGATGCGAAATTTTTTGTCGGACCAACGGTCAAAGAGGGTTTTTACTACGATTTCAAAGTCAATGAAACGATTGGGGAAGATGATCTTAAAACGATCGAGAAAAAGATGCTCGATATCGCCAAAGGCAAAGAAAAAATTGAGCGTTACGAGATTACGAAAGAGGAAGCACGGGCAAAATTTGCCGGAGATCACCTCAAACAAGCGGTCATGGATCGTATTCCTTCCGATACGGTATCGATCTATAAACAAGGTGAATTTGAAGATCTATGCCGAGGACCGCACTTGCCGAGTGTAGGGTTGATTCGCCATTTTAAACTTACCAAGATCTCAGGTGCTTATCTAGGCGGTGATAGCAAAAATGAGATGTTGACCCGCATTTACGGTATCGCATTTGCCGACAAAGAGTCGCTCAAAGCGTATCTTGATCAAATGGCGGAAGCCGAAAAACGCGATCACCGCAAAATCGGTGCCGAAATGAAACTTTTTACTTTCCGTGAAGAGGTCGGTGCGGGATTCCCGATCTGGCTTCCTGCGGGTGCGCGTATGCGTTCACGATTGGAAAGTCTTCTTTTCAAAGCGCATCGTAAACGGGGCTATGAGCCTGTACGCGGTCCGGAAATGCTCCGAAGTGATTTGTGGAAAGTGAGCGGACATTACCAAAACTACGGTGAAAACATGTATTTCACTAACATTGATGAACTGGAATTCGGGGTTAAACCGATGAACTGTGTCGGTCACATCAAAGTGTACGAGCACGATTTGCATTCGTACCGTGACTTGCCGCTTAAATATTTCGAGTACGGTGTAGTACATCGCCATGAGATGACGGGAGCACTTCACGGATTGTTCCGTGTACGTGAATTTACCCAAGACGATGCACATATTTTCTGTACGGCGGATCAAATCGAACAGCAAATCATCGAAGTAGTCGATTTCGTTGACAAAATCATGAAAACGTTTGAATTCAACTACAAAATGATGATCTCAACCAAACCTGAAAAAGCGGTCGGTGATGATGCGGTATGGGAAATTTCGACCAATGCACTGAAGGCGGCAATGGAGAAAAATAATCTTGCTTATGAGATTGATGAGGGGGGCGGGGCGTTTTACGGCCCCAAAATCGATATCAAAATCACCGATGCAATTGGGCGTGAATGGCAATGTGGAACCATACAGCTCGATTTTAACCTTCCGGCTCGTTTCGAACTCGAATACAACGGAGAAGAGAACGCTAAAATTCAACCGGTGATGATTCATCGTGCCATTTTAGGTTCGTTTGAGCGATTTGTTGGTATATTGACGGAGCATTACGCTGGGGAGTTCCCAATGTTTATCGCTCCGACGCAAGTGGCTATCGTTCCGATCGCCCCTGCGCACGAAGCATATGCACGTGAATTGGCCGATAAATTGATCGATATGGGTGCCGATTTTGAGATTTTTGATAAAAATGAAAGTCTTAATAAACGTATCCGTACAGCGGAAAAAGGGCGTGTACCTATGATCATCGTTTTGGGCGATGAAGAGGTAAACAACAAAAGTATCGCGGTTCGGGATCGCCGATCACGTGAACAATACAATCTAAGCGAAGAGGATTTCCTCTCCTTAGTGAAACAAAAAATTAATGAGGTACATTTTTGAGTAATAAAAAAGACCGAGTCCTGATGAATGAAGATATCAGGGTCCCTGAAGTACGCTGTGTGGTTGATGGCGGTGAAGCATTAGGTATCATTTCGATCAACGAAGCAATGAACAAAGCAAACGAAATGGGACTCGATTTAGTTCTCATCTCTCCGGATGCAAAACCTCCTGTTGCCAAAATCATGGACTACGGTAAGTTTCATTACCAAGAAGAGAAAAAGAAAAAAGAGGCGCGTAAAAAACAAACCAAAGTAGAGGTCAAAGAGATCAAACTTTCGGTAAAAATTGCGGATAACGATGTCGGTTACAAAGTAAAACATGCGCGCGAATTCCTTGAAGAGGGGAAACATGTCCATTTTCGTGTCTTTTTGAAAGGGCGTGAAATGGCACATCCTGAAGCCGCTGTTGCTGTTTTAGAACGTGTATGGCCGATGGTTGAAGATATCGGAAGCATGTATAAAGCTCCTGCAATGGAAGGACGTTATTGCAATATGATGATTCATCCGAAAAAAGACGAGAAAAAACATTAACTTTTTAGACTCTCTCCTTCAGAGGGTCTCTCCTCCTTCCATCTCATTATAAAATCTACAGTTTTTTTATGGTATAATCCGCGTCTCGTTTAGAGAATTTTTGCGAAAGGATCAAGTCGATGCCAAAAATGAAATCGGTTAAAGGTGCTGTAAAGCGCTTTAAAGTGAAAAAAAATGGTCAGATCAAACGTGGTACAGCGTTCCGCAGCCACATTTTGACAAAACAAGATGCTGGAACTCGACGCAAGCAAAACACCCCTAAAGTGGTTGCTAACGTAGATGTTAAAGCTATCAAAAAGATGATCGTAGGCTAATAACCTATTAACTCTCCAGCATAACGCTGGGCAAGTCCGCAAAGCGGCACCCCGTCATTAAAATTGAAATGAACCGGGTCAAGAAAGGAAAAAAATGCCAAGAGTAAAAACTGGTGTCGTAAGACGCAGACGTCATAAAAAAGTATTGAAACTCGCACGTGGTTTCTACAGTGCACGCCACAAACATTTCCGTAAAGCGAAAGAGCAACTCGAGCGCTCACTCGTATACGCGTTCCGTGACCGTAAACAGAAAAAACGTGAATTCCGTAAATTGTGGATTATCCGTATCAATGCGGCATGCCGCCTAAACGGAATGAGCTATTCAGTATTCATGAACGGCCTTAAACGTGCTAACATCGAACTTGATCGCAAAATCCTTGCTGATTTAGCTATGAACGACGCAGCGGCATTCACTGCCTTGACTGCTCAAGCTAAAGCAGCTCTCTAAATAATAGGGCCCGAAAGGGTCTTATTCACCACTTTCGTTCTTCTTTTTTATTCTTTTACCGCACAATTTAAATTTCTACTATTCCCGAAGGAATACTTGTTTATTGCTCGATTTTGTAGCCTTTGTTTTCGAGACATTTTTGACATTCAACAGTAATTGGGGCTTTTGAAGCTTCGCCGGCAGCTTTTAAATCGTAGTAGCGACACTCTTGAAAATCAGCACGAATACGGTCTTCCGTTTTTCCTGCAGGACAGATCATACCATTAATAGTGATCTCTTTTTCAGCGCATCCGCTGAGAAGTAGCATCGTCGCTGTGAGGCTGAGAAGTAAAATAGTTTTCATGATGTATGATCCTCTTTGAGTGAATTTTCGAACAGATAACGATGATCTTCCGGAAGTGCTTCAAAAACGGCATGAGCTAAATCACGGATTTCCCACAAAGCGGCTTTGTCACTGCGAAGCGAAATAAAGTTTTGCAAACTTCTAGCATTGATCGACCATGTCAATTCGGTTTTGTAACTCTCTGGAAGGCAGTATTTCGCACGATCGTTGCTGATACCGCTTGCAAGTACGATACGGAGGCTTTCGAGCGCTCTTATGCTCATTTCATCTACCATCTCGACATCGGTCATGACCAAATATTTCTCAGCCCGTTCTTTGTGATCAATACTAAAGGGAGCTTCATCTTTGAGTTCTTTGAGGGTGTATCGGGTACTTTTCACACTAAGCGATGCCATGCGGTGTCGTGCAAGCTCTTGGAGCAGGGCACGGCTGATCCCCTCAATGTAGAAGTTATAAACGATATGCTCTAGCGTAGAAGCGTGTTTGAATTTATTGCCGACGCGATCAATCAGAGCACGATCTACCTCTCCTCCGTTATCGCTTTTGTCAAAACTTTGCCAACAGGTGCGGATAGCATCGGAACAGATTACTAATGGTGTGTAATGGTGTAGGGTTACTTTCATGGATGTGTCTTTGGAAGTAATTTTGAGAGAGTATAGCGAAAAGAGATATATACTTTTCTTTTTAATAAGAAAAGTATCAAAAGAAAATTGCCCTCCAACAAGACGCTATCGGTACGCCTTCGCACTACTGCAGGCGACCTCGCTCTTGGTGTGTTGCGAGGGCAGAATTTTTACATTACGAATACATGCGGAACGATAAGTGGGTATTTTTTCATCTTGCGATAGATATGTTTACGTACCACTTGGCGAAGATCGTTTTCTAACGCTTTCGGATTTTCGATAAGTCCCGGTTTCATGTTGAGGAGGAAATGCTCTAGCACATCTTCCATCTCTGCGGCAAACGCTTTGTCATGACGATCGGCAACAAGACCAAAGCTCGTAACGAGTGGTTTTGAGAGGAGATGTGAATCGGCAGCACTCACTTGAGCTACCAGTACAACCATCCCTTCTGCTGCCATTTTTTGACGATCGATGATAATATCGTCTTCAATTTGGTGATTGTTTTGGTTATCGATGTAGGTTTTACCAGTTTTGACGGTTTTTGCTTTACGCATCATTTTGCTATTGACTTCGATACAGTCTCCATCACTCATCAAAAGAATGTTACGCTCAGGGACACCACAGCTTACGGCTGTCTCTTTATGCTTTTGAATATGGTTGTATTCTCCGTGCACCGGCAAGAAGAATTTTGGATTGGTGAGGCGAAGCATCAATTTTTGTTCTTCGATACTCGCGTGACCAGAGACGTGAATATCGCGATCGTTTGCAACTTTGGCACCGGCACGTTGGAGATAGTTGAGCATTCCCGAAATCGATCCTTCATTCCCAGGAATTGCACGGGCTGAGAGGACGATCATATCGGTCGGTTTGATTTTGATATGGCGGTGTTCGCCGATCGCCATACGGAAAAGGGCTGAGCTTGGCTCCCCTTGGCTTCCGGTGGTGACGATAAGGACATCTTTGTCACTCATGCGGTTTGCTTCTTCGGCATCGATGAAGATGTTTTTCGGCAATTTGATGTAATCGTACTGCATACATACTTCGAGATTGCGTTCCATTGAACGTCCGATAACACATACTTTACGGTTATATTTTAATCCCGCCAAAATTGCCTGATAAACACGGTGGATATTTGAGCTGAATGTCGACATAATGATACGACCTTCAGACTTTGCAAAGAGACGATCAAATCCAGGAGCTACCGTCAGTTCACTCGGTGTCCACTCTTTGTTATAAGAGTTGGTTGAATCCGAGAGAAGACAAAGAACCCCTTTTTCACCGTAGTGAGCAAGGCGGTGCAAGTCGGCAGTATAACCATCTACTGGTGTGTGATCGATTTTGAAATCACCTGTATGGATAATCGTTCCTGCTTTGGTAGTAATCGCTAAGGAAGAAGAATCGATGATCGAGTGGGTCATGTGCATCCATTCAATCTCAAAATCGTTTCCGATTTTGTACGGCACACGTTTGACAATCGGGTTGAAATAACGGCGGAAGTCACGCATATGGTGCTCGTCAAATTTGTTACCGATCATTGCTAACGGAAGCGGTGTTCCATAAATCGGAAATTGCATCTCTTTGAAGAAATACGGTACCCCTCCGATGTGGTCTTCGTGGGCATGGGTAATGATGACTGCAACGATTTTTTTACGGATTTCACGAAGGTAGGTGAAGTCAGGTACAAGGATGTCGACACCGTGCATCTCTTCATCCGGAAAGCTCATTCCGATATCGATGATAATGGCTTCGTTTTCGGTTTCGATAACGGTGATGTTTCCGCCGATTTCACCGAGCCCGCCTAGCGGAGTGATGCGGATTTTTTCATTGTTATTGAGATCGAGTTTATAATGTGGATTGAGACGATTTTTATGGGCATCTTGATTTTTTACAACGAAATCACGCAAATTGTTATCGATAGGTGTACTCGGGCTTCCACGGCGTCCACTACGATTGCGGTCGCGGTTACTGCGGGTGGTTTCGGTATCCGTTGCAGTGTTTTCTGAACCTTCTGCTTGTGGAGCACGTGGAGGGCGGTTATCTTGACGCGGAGGTCTGTTATCGTTGCGCGGCGGGCGGTTGTCTTGACGCGGAGGTCTGTTATCGTTACGTGGAGGGCGGTTGTCTTGACGCGGTTCTACGTTTTGACTCTCTGCCAGATTCCCTTCCGTCCCTTCGGGACGATTGGCGTTTCGGCTTCGAAACGGACGACGGTTATTGCGTCGCTGACGATTTTCACCTTGTGGCTGTGTGCTCGGTGCAGTTTGTTCATCGGACATACTATTTCCTTCTTAACGCTCTAGGCGTAGTATATGGTTTGATAGATTGAGATGCTTTAACTTCCCTTGAAAGTTATTGTATAAGGGTGTAAAGCCGGTGAAAGTCAGCGGTGCAAAGCTGATGAGGTCGGATGGTTTTTTCAAGCTCAAGCGTTTCAAAAGCTTGGGCTAAAATGGCGCCATCATAGCGCGAGGAGAGATTTTTGTGGAGGGTTTTACGCGGCTGAGTAAAAGCAATGCGTAAAAATTCTTCAAACCCTTCATCATTACGGTTCGTACGTTTAGAAATGAGCAGTACGCACGAATCGACTTTGGGAGCAGGGTCAAATGCGGTAGGTGGAACGTGTAACACGATTTCCGCATCGCCCACACTCTGCGTTATGACGCTGAGTGCTCCAAAAGCTCTCTCTCCGGGTGCAGCGGAGAATTTCTCCGCCACTTCACGCTGTATCATGACAAGCAAGTTTCGGCACGCCGGATCGGCGAGGGCTTTGAGGATGATATTCGTTGCGATGTAATAGGGCAGATTCGCCACTAAATCGTACGGTTCATCCAAAAGCTCACTCTTCCAATGCTCCAGGACATCTCCGCAGCGGAGGGTTAGGGCGTTGGTAGCGATGGCATCGGCAAAATGGTGCTCCAAATGCTTGCACAAGTCGGTATCGACCTCAAAAGCGGTGACACTTTTGACATCAACTAAATACTTAGTTAAATCACCTAATCCAGGCCCGATTTCAGCGATACGATACGGAGTATCGGGCATCGATTGGATGATTTGCTGTAAAACACTCTCATCGTTTAAAAAGTTTTGGCCAAATTTCTTTTTGGCAATGGCGGCACGCTCTTTTTGCATTGGTTTGATTGTACCCAATAAAGTGTTAATTCCTTATTAAATCATAAAAAAAGTGAATTTGTATTCCTTTAAAGCTATAAAATCACCCTTTGGAATTTATCGTTACTTTTGGTAATAGGGGATATACTTTCACTATGATTGTACACAAGGTGTCAAATGGATAATTTTTTTGCAAAGCGGATTATTCCGTGTCTTGATGTTAAAGACGGACGGGTCGTAAAGGGTGTGAACTTTGTCGGGCTCAAGGATGCTGGAGATCCTGTCGAAGTCGCCAAACGCTATAATGAAGAGGGGGCGGATGAACTCACATTCCTCGATATTACGGCATCGCATGAAGAACGAGATACGATTGTCCATATCGTTGAGCAGGTAGCGAAAGAGGTCTTTATCCCTCTCACTGTCGGCGGGGGAATCCGCGTTCTTGATGATATTTATCGTCTTCTTGCTGTTGGATGCGATAAAGTGAGTATCAATTCGGCTGCTATCAAACGCCCTGAATTTATCAACGAGGGGGCAAAGCGGTTTGGGAGTCAGTGTATCGTTGTCGCGATTGATGTCAAAAAAACGGGCGATCAGTACAACGTTTATCTCAACGGCGGACGGGTTGATACGGGAATTAACGCATATGAATGGGCCAAAGAGGTTGTCGATCGAGGAGCGGGAGAAATTCTCCTTACCTCTATGGATGCGGATGGTACGAAAGCGGGATTTGATCTCTCCATCACCGAGCAGATCAGCCGTGCGGTGAATGTTCCCGTTATTGCCAGCGGTGGAGCGGGGACGATGGAACACATCAAAGATGCGTTTGAGTCAGGGGCCGATGCGGCATTGGCAGCGAGCATTTTTCACTACAAAGAGATCGATATTATGGATCTGAAACGTTACCTCAGTTCTGAGGGGATCCCGGTACGTTTATGATACTTTGTGCCGGTAACAACGAGACCTTTGATTTTGCAACACCGATAGGGGTGGGACTGATCGACAGTGCGATCAATCTGACGCGCCATTGTTTGGTAAACAAACCCGATTTTCTCCTTTTCGTCGGGAGTGCGGGGAGCTATGGCACTCATCAGATCAACGAGATTGTTGAATCTAAAACAGCGGCTAACATCGAGTTAGGATTTTTGGATCAAAGTTCCTACACACCGATAGATAATGTTGTTTCCGCACAAACAGAAAATATCAAAGATGTGATCGTCAACTGCTCCAACTACATCACTACTAGTGAGAGTGCGATGGAAAAATTTCGTGCTTTGGGGTTAGGGATTGAGAACATGGAGTTTTTCAGCGTGATGCGGGTCGCTCAGATTTTTGGAATTCCTGCCGGAGGGGTGTTTTGTATCACCAATTATTGCGACGCCAATGCCCATCGCGATTTTATCAGTAATCATGGATTTGCGAAAGTTCTGCTCCGTGAACATCTCAAAGAAAAAGGGCTGATTCATGGCTAAAAAGTGTATTCTTGATTACACGAAATCGGAACTTGCCGGGATGGTTAAACCCTCTTTCCGTGCCAAACAGATTTGGGGATGGATCTATCATCAGTATGCTATCGGCTTTGAAGCGATGCAAAACCTTCCCAAAGCGATGCGTGAAGAGTTGGAAAGAGACTATGAGATCATGCCCCTTAAAATCGTCCGAAAAGAGTGCTCAACTGATGGGACGATCAAATACCTTTTTGAACTCAGTGATGGAAAAACGGTAGAAACCGTCTGGCTCAAGATGAAAGATGAGTCTATTGATGATGAGGGAAATATCGAACATGAAGCCCGTTTTACCGTCTGTGTCTCAACACAGGTGGGATGCAAAGTAGGATGTTCGTTTTGTCTCACCGCGAAAGGGGGATTTACCCGTGATCTGAGTGCGGGAGAGATTGTCGCGCAGGTGCTCGCAGTAAAAATGGATAATGGTCTTGCAGCACATCGCCGTCTCAATATCGTCTACATGGGGATGGGAGAGCCGCTTGATAATCTCGACAACCTCGCGAAAGCAATCACGATTCTTAAAGATGAAGAGGGACTCTCAATTTCGGGAAAACGCCAAACAGTCTCTACCAGTGGGTTGAGTACAAAAATTGACAAACTCGGAGAGATGGATTTGGGGGTTCATATAGCGATTAGTCTTCATGCTGTTGATGATGAACTTCGTACAGAGCTTATCCCGATGAACAAAGCGTATAACATCGCTTCGATAATCGAAGCGGTGAAACGGTTTCCGATCGATACCCGTAAACGGGTGATGTTCGAGTATCTGGTCATCAAAGGAAAAAATGATGATCTCACTTCGGCAAAAAAGTTGGTCAAGCTTTTGCACGGGATTAAATCAAAGGTAAATCTCATCTATTTTAATCCGTATCCGGGAAGTGACTATCAGCGTCCGACGCGAGAGGATATGGTTGCTTTTCAAGAGTACTTGATCAAACACGGTGTATTGTGTACGATCCGTGATTCCAAAGGGCTTGATATCAGTGCGGCGTGCGGTCAGTTGAAAGAAAAAGAGTTAAGTGAGGTGGTAGTATGAGCGGTATGGATTGGTTTCAGGTTGGGTTTTTAGTGGTTGTCGTAGGTGCCGGCTTAGGCGGATTCATTTGGGCCGCCATGAAACAGGACTAATCAAAAAGAGCATTAATTTTTTCGATCAGATCGAGCGGATCGGTTTGAACTCCATGTACCATAAACCCAAAATGTAGATGCGGCCCGGTGATTCTTCCGGTATCTCCGCTTAGAGCGATGGCGTCTCCTCGTCTTACATACTCTCCTACTTTTACATCGTATCGACTAAGATGAAAATAGCAGCTGTAAATCCCCTCTCCGTGATCGAGGATAATTGTCCCTCCCGAGTAATAGCGATCTTCGGCTAAGACAACGATGCCGTTGTTGGTAGCTTGGATCGGAATGGGCGTTCGGGCTCTGAAATCAACTCCGCCATGATAGCTTTTTAGTGTTTCGTTGTAGGTGCGTTTAGAACCGTATTCACTGGTAATATTGGAATCGAGAGGTTTGATAAATCCTTTCTCCCAATAGCGTATGGGAGTAAAGTGCTCATAGATCTTTTTTGCTTGCAAACGTTCGCGTTCAATCCGCTCAAGCGCTTCGCTCGGTGGGGTCACTTTGGCGGGGTCAACACTGAGTGTTTCAGTTGGATAGGGGGCTTCTTGGATATGTAGAGAGATTGGTGTTGTTTTACCGGGAGCGATCCAAGTTAGATTCGTATCTCCGATAGCGCTATAATAATCGATGGGGAGGATAGCAATTCCCCGTGTTGTATCGTTTGGATAGGCTAAAACACTGAAGTTGCGATCGTAGGTATAAATCGTTCCTGCCGGAGAAGGTAAGATCAAAATAGTACTTTTTCCAGTATACCCCTCAATAGCAAAAAGCATCCAAAAAGAAAGGGCTAAAATTGTAATTATGCGCATAGTGTTCTCCGATTTTCAGAGTGCAATTGTAGCATTAACCCGTGTTGAAGAGAGATAATGAATTTTTTTCGAAAAATTATGTTATCATCGACTAGCACAGACAGCAGTAATGAGAGATACGTGATATGAAAAAAGCGCGGATTTTGAGCTTTATATTGCTCTTTTTTATAAGTTTGATCGTCATGATCTATTTGTATGTGAATAGATCAGTTGAAACAACCAAAATTCATATTTCGAGTAATCCATGGGTGGGATTTACCCCTTTTATCTATGCGCAGGAAAAAGGGTGGCTGGAGAAAACCTCGTTTAAATTTATTTGGCTTGTTGATTTGGATGAAAATTCCCATTTGTACGAGCGGGGGTTTACCCAAGGATTTACCGCAACACAATATGAACTGCTCCATTTTAATGAATGGGAAAAGTTGAAGCCGGTGTTTTTTATCGATCGCTCTTACGGGGCTGATGCGATAGTCTCCAACCGATCGATCCAAGAGATTGAGACCTATAAAGATGTCGTCGATGTTTATTTGGAACAAGGGTCCCTGAATGATGATTTTTTAGATGCGTTCATCAAAGAAAAAGGGCTTCAATCGGTTAAACTTCATAAAATTGATGCGTCACAGAAAAATATTCTTTCGCTAAAAGAGAGTGATAAACCGATTATTATCATCTCCTATCAGCCTTATTTGTCCACACTGCTCAAAAAAGGGTATCAACCTATCGCATCGACTCGGACAATGGAGTCTTTTTTTGTGATCGATGCATTGTTTGTCGATGAAGATGCAATCAAAGGGAGAGAAAAAGAGTTCGCACAGCTCAAAGAACTCTTTTCGATTGGTGTGGAACGCTTCCGATCCAATCCCCGAGAATATTACGAAACGGTCAAAGGGTATTTAGAGGGGCAGAGTTATGAAGAGTTTATGGCAGCTACGACACAAATAGAGTGGCTTTACCAAAAAAATGATCCCAAAATCATAGAATATCTCAGTACTCAGCAGATAAAGAGCGATAGGCTTCTCAAGTGAAATTAGAACGTTTCAATTTTATTAATTTAATCGCTTTTTTCGTGATGGTAGGGCTTTTATCGGGTATTTTTTATTACGTTGAGCGATATACGACGTTGCGGTATATTGCTGAGAGAATCAATCAAGATTTTTTTGGTTTGGAAAAAGATATAGAAAATGCTCTTCAAGAAAATCGTTTGGAGAATGTTCAGGGGTTGTTAGATCAAACAAGTGCGATTGACAATGCGATTGGGGTTATTTCCGTCTCGTTGGACGGTAAAACGATTGCAGTCTCTTCATCACGCGCGTTAATCGGTAAAACGGTTGATGGAAGCTATTTTCCCCTATCGCAAATTTTTCAACGCCTTACAGAGGATGAAAGTTTATCTTATAGTGCTGATTTAAAATATTTTATCGGACCGGCGAAGAAAAATGCGGTGTTGTTCATAGAGTTAAATGAATCCTATATTTTTGAACGTCTTAATCAAATTGCACTGTTTTATGGGGTGACTCTCTTTTTGGTCTTGGGGATTATTGCGATCGTGATTATGAAAACGGTGAATACATGGATCGCATTACCGATTAAAAAAATTGCTTTGCGTACACGACAAGAGAATCCTATTGCAGAAACTCATTTTATTGAAGAACTATCTGTATTAGATCAAGCCTTGAGTGATGCTATCAATTCAATGCAAAGCCAGCAAATACGCCTAAAAGCAGCATTGGATGAGTCTTTGTATTTAGATGGGATATTGCGTACGGTTGCCGATATCAATCAGTTGTTGATCACGGCCAAAAGTAGTGATGAACTTTTGCAAAAATCGTGCAATAGATTGGCGGAGCACTCTGGATACGGTTTGTGCCATATTGCATTAAAAGAGGAAAGTACACTTAGTATAGAAGCATATTCATCTGATCCGACGGGATATCTTTCTCGAAAAATGAAAATTTCTTTGGTAAATGAGAATGAAAAAAATAACCCTATCGTAAGAGCAATGAATGAAGCTTCTACGATAGTCATAGAGAATATGGAGTATTCACAAGCATCAAAAGAGTGGTGCACGATTGCAGAGAGGGGGCAGTTCGGATCTCTGATCGCGCTTCCGTTGTTCAGCGCAATCGATGCAGTGCCTTTAGGAGTCATGACGCTGTATATTAAAAGCTCAGGAGGGTTTGAACCCAAAGAGATAGCAATGCTGGAGGAGCTTGCAGGCGACATAGGGTTTGCCGTGAACTCATTTGTTCAGCGTGAAGCGTTGAAATACCATTTAACCACCGATGCCAATACTAATTTGCCAAACCGTTTTTCATTGGTTGAGACATTGATGAGAGAAAATATATGTGCATTGGGAATCATCAATATCGATCGTTTCAGTGATATTAACGAAGTATACGGCATTGAAATCGGGGATGCCATTTTGTCCAAATACGGAGATTGGCTTCGACAGCAAATTGCAATGACCGATATGATTGAGTTGTACAAGCTAGGAAGCGATGAATATGTATTGGTTGCAGTCGATTGTGATGATATGGATCGATTTATTGTATTTTTGAACGGATTGATTATTGCGACACAAAAAGAAGTTTTTTGGGTGGATGAAATAGGGATTAATCTAACCATTACAATAGGAGTTGCACACTCCCATGAGCGCGGACTTGAACATGCGACAGCCGCGTTGAAACAAGCAAAACGCAACCGCCGCAGTTTGGAACTTTTTTCCAATGCCTCCAAGGAAGAACAAGAGAATAATATTGCATGGTATAAACGCCTTAAAGAAGCGATAGAGGAGTCTCGTATTGTCCCTTATTTTCAACCGATTGTGGATAATAAAACCGGAAAAATTATCAAATACGAGGCACTAATGCGTTTGATTGAGCGCGATGGAAAAGCTATTTCACCTCCTCAATTTTTAGATATTGCAAAGAAAACAAAGCTTTATCCTGAACTGACCAAAATTATGATAGAAAAAGTCGCTGCAGTGTTTACAAACTTGACGATACCGGTAAGTATCAATCTATCTTTGCAAGATTTGATCAATCTGCATTTGGCCAATTATTTAGAGCAAGTTATTCAAGAGAATCATATGGGGAAACTTCTCATATTTGAAATTTTAGAGAGTGAAGGGATCGAAAACTACAGTGCTGTAAGTGAATTTGTGGATCGTTTTAAAGCAATCGGATGCCGATTCGCTATTGATGATTTTGGATCTGGATACTCCAATTTTGACCATTTATTGAAGTTGACGATCGATACGTTAAAAATTGATGGCAGTTTGATCAAAAATTTACCGCATGATCGCAACGCACAGATATTTGTTAAGCACATCTGTGAATTCGCACACGAGATGGGAATTACCGTTGTTGCCGAATTTGTTGCCAACGAGGATATTTATAATCAAGTGTGTGCAATGGGGGTTGATGCGTCTCAAGGATATTATTTCTATGAACCATCCCCTATGCTGATAGATGAGAGGTAACGATGGGAAGCAGCTATATTGGACGACAACCTGTTGTAACCGAGCGTGGAGCATTAGCGTATTATGATCTGTTCTCTTCTATACAAAACGTTAATGCTCAGGCAACAGCCACATTGATCAATAATCTTCAAAGTTCGTTTGGAATCGATCGTATATTGGGACGCCGGATTGGTTTGATCCGTGTCGATCATCGATTTGTATTTCATGGCTTATTGTCACTTTTGCCAAAAGAGCGGGTTATTTATTCTTTATTGGAAGAGAGTATCATCGATGAGGTATTATGTGCCCAACTTGAAGAACTGAAAAACCAGGGGTACCGATTTGCACTGAATGATTTTGCATTTACACCTGAAAATATAGAAAAATTTGCTCCGATTTTCCCGTATGTGGAGTGTATCAAGATCGATATTCCTCGAAGCAAAGAGATTCAACGAGATGAAGTAGAAGCACTAAAGGCTCAAGGATTAACGGTAATAGGGTCAAAAATTGAATCGCACGATATGCATGCTGAGTGTGTTGCCAAAGGATTCACATATTTCCAAGGGTATTTCATCTCCAAGCCGAAAACCCTTGAGAACCCTTCATTTTCACTTGATCATGGGGCCGTGATGCAGTTGTGGAATATGCTCCAGAGCGATGCTGAAATCGATGAATTAGTCAGCGCGTTTGAAATAAACCACATGATCAGTTTAAAGCTTATCCGCTTTATAAATTCAGCGGTTTTTTCTCTAAAAAATCCAGTCTCTTCCGTTCGGAATGTTTTGACACTTATGGGACGTGAACCATTGTCACAATGGATTATGATGTTGTTGTTTTCAGAAACTCAGGGATCGGATGAAAACTCTATCCCGTTGATGCTGATGGTGGTTAATCGTACAGAGCTGATGACGCAACTTTTGGAACTCATTCAACCAAAAGCGACAAAAGGGGAGAAAGCGACAGCGTATTTTGTCGGAATGCTCTCTTTGATCCATCTATTGTTTCATATTCCGCATAGGGAAATATTGAGACGACTTAACGTTGCTCCGGAAATAGAGAGAGCACTGTTTGAGGGAGATGGGTTTTATGGAGAACTCTTAACCATGGTACGTTCCATCGAGATGCTAGATTCTGAGGGAATAGAACTATTTTTGAAAAAACATGATTTAGAGTATGCTTCATTGGAGCCTTTGATTGCTTCAGCTATGGAAAAAGTGAATCAATTTGATGCGGCGATGGAGTAGTTTCGGATAAATTTTAGCGCTAAAATCATAGGGTGGAATATCAAATGCTTTACGTACGATAAGTATGTAAAGGATAAGTATGATTATAGTCAATAGTTCTCTTCAAACCCCATCTATGATGGAATCTACTCAGATTGCACAATCGGTATACCAAAATAACCGTTCCGTAGATGATGCAATCGCAGAATTTAATGTACAAGAAGTGCAAAAAAATCAGAGTAATTTTGATGAAAACCTTGCGGTAATGGCGGCACAATTAACAGGTAAAGGGCTGTCGCTAGACTTGCGAGGATAAGCAGCTAGAAAAAAGTAACAATGAAAATAGAATAAAAGTGTTGAAAAGATAAGATTTTGATTTTTTGAAAGTTTTAAGAGAGATTAAATAAAAGATGGTGCGGATGAAAGGACTTGAACCTTCACACCGTGAGGCACCAGATCCTAAGTCTGGCGTGTCTACCAATTTCACCACATCCGCATAAAAAGTCTAAGGTGGTACGCCCTAGAGGATTCGAACCTCTGACCGATGCCTTAGAAGGGCATTGCTCTATCCAGCTGAGCTAAGGACGCACGAGTTACTATGGTGCGCCCGATAGGGTTCGAACCTATAACCTACGGATCCGAAGTCCGTTACTCTATCCAGTTGAGCTACGAACGCACAATCGCCTTCTAAAACATCGTGTATCAAAGGAGTTTCAAACCAGAAACAAATGGGGTGGAATATGGGAATCGAACCCACGACCCTCAGAACCACAACCTGATGCTCTAACCGACTGAGCTAATTCCACCATTTATAAATCAAAGAATCTGTTTGAATGATACAAAAAAGAAAAAAACATGGTCGGGGTGAAAGGACTCGAACCTTCGGCCCCTTGGTCCCAAACCAAGTACTCTAACCATACTGAGCTACACCCCGACCTTCAGCTAATTGTCTCAATTGAGCTAATTAGTGAGGCGAAATTATAGTTAAAATTCCAAATATTGTCAAGACTATTACGTAACTATCGTAAACGATTTGTCTTATTTCAAACTCCGATCAACCAAAAAACAACACTCAGCGTACTAAAATAATGTATAATAGATCCCAATTACGTGCGGTGTAAACGTGTTGTGAGTGAGAGATAAGGAGGGGAAGTGAAAGATATTTTTCGGAAAAAAGATATGTCCGGTGTGAACGGAGAATTTCAGCGCAGACTAGGATTGATGGATGTGACATTCATCGGTGTTGGTGCAGTGATCGGAGCCGGAATCTTCGTCATTACGGGTCAAGCGGCGGCGACGATGGCAGGACCTGCGATTGTATTGTCGTTTTTGCTCGGTGCGGTCATGATCGGTATTACGGCGCTTATTTATGCGGAGCTTAGTTCGGCGTATCCGGTAGCGGGGAGCGCGTATAGTTTTACATTTGCATCGCTTGGAGAGGTGTTTGCATGGTTTGTCGGCTGGAATTTGCTGCTTGAATACGGTGTAGCTACAGCAGCCGTTGCTACGGGGTGGTCGGGATATTTACGCCGATTTTTGGAAAATTCGATGGGTATCCATATCCCGACGGCACTCAGCGGAGCGTATGACCCGAGTGCGGGAACCTATATCGATATCAGTGCATTTGGGATTATTTTGGCGATTTTCGTCCTTTTGGCGATTGGAATCAAAGAGAGTGCCAAAGTGAATACGGCGATTGTTCTGATCAAACTAGGCGTTTTGGTCACTTTTGTGGTGGTAGGGTTGCCACATGTTGATTTTCAAAATCTTTCCAATTTCTTTCCGTTTGGATGGGAAGGGGTTTGGCATGGTGCGTCATTGATTATTTTTGCGTATTTGGGGTTTGATGCGATCAGTACGGTAGCCGAAGAGACCAAAAATCCGGGGCGTAATATCCCATTGGGGTTGATTTTATCGTTAGCGCTATCGGTCGTCTTTTTTATCTTGGTCAGTTTCACTCTAACGGCAATTGTTCCGTATCAAGAACTTAATGTTCCTGACGCTCTTGCGTTTGCTCTTTATAAAGTGAATGAACCTTTTGCCGCAAATGTGATTGCACTTGGTGCCGTCATTACGATTACGACTGTAATGATCGTTATGGGGCTTGGGTTTACCCGTGTATTTTTTGCTCTTGCGCGTGATGGACTGCTCCCTAAAGGGTTGAGTGAAATTCATCCGAAATTTAATACACCGTATAAAGCAACCATTATTGGCGGTATTATCCTTAGTATCATGGCGGGGTTAATACCTCTTAAAACGTTGGCAGAATTGGTGAACATCGGAACATTGTTTGCCTATTTGATGGTTGCAATAGCGATTATCGTTCTTCGACGTCAAAATATCATTCAGCCGGTCTTTAAAGTCCCGGCATTCAAAATATTGATGCCGCTCAATTTTATTTTGATCCTTTTTATGATGGCGGGATTGCCGTTTGAGACATGGGTTCGCTTTCTGGGTTGGTCGATCATTGGAATGCTGATTTATGTCTATTACAGCGCAAAGCGTGCTAAGGTGGAAGAATGAGCAGTGTATCGATCTGGCGTCAGGTTTTGACGCTGCCAGTCATCGTTATCGCGATGGGGTATTTTGTCGATATTTACGACCTGATTTTATTTGGGGTTGTGCGGGTGAGCAGTTTAACCGAATTGGGACTGGATAAAGACGGTATTACCCTGTGGGGATCGTATATCCTCAATGCTCAAATGGCGGGTATGCTCATCGGTGGGATTCTTTGGGGGATATTGGGGGACAAAAAAGGGCGTCTTTCAGTCCTATTTGCTTCAATTATCCTCTATTCAGTTGCTAATTTGCTCAATGCGTTTGTCACCAATGTCGAACAGTATGCTCTGCTCCGCTTTATCGCCGGTATCGGATTGGCGGGAGAGCTCGGAGCGGGAGTAACGTTGGTTGCCGAAATCCTCCCCAAAGAGCTTCGGGGATACGGAGTCATGAGTATCGCGGCATTTGGAGTTTTGGGGGTAGTAGCCGCCAATATCGTTGCAGAGCACTTTGCATGGCGAAACGCTTATATTTTTGGTGGTGTTTTAGGCTTTTTGCTATTGGTTCTTCGGTTCCGTGTCCGAGAGTCGGCGATGTTTGAACACCATGCTTCGGGGGATGTGAAGCGGGGGCAGTTTTTTGCCCTCTTTACCCACAAAAAGCTGTTCGGTAAATACATCAAAGCGATTGTTATCGGTATGCCGTTATGGTATGTTGTTGGGATTTTGGTAATGTTCTCCCCGGAGTTTGCGAAGGCACTTGCAATTGAGGGAGAGGTAAAAGCGGGGCAAGCCCTCATGTATACCTATATCGGATTATCGATCGGAGATTTGGCGAGCGGATATCTTTCTCAGCGTCTTCGAAGTCGTAAACAAGCCTATACGATCTTTATGGCTCTCTCGGTGGCCAGTGTCCTTTATTACTTTACCCTTTCAGGAGCGAGTGCACAAGCTTTTTATTTTGGGGTCTTTTTATTGGGTGTGTTTTGCGGTTACTGGGCGCTCTTTATCACGATGGCTGCAGAGCAGTTTGGAACCAATATCCGTGCGACTGTAGCAACGACGGTTCCAAATTTCGTTCGCGGTTCAGTGGTACCTATTACATCGAGCTTTATGCTTCTCAAAGAGAGTATGGGGGTTTTGGGCTCTGCCGCAACGGTTGGGGTTGTGGTCTTTACGATTGCTTTGGTCGCGCTCTATTTTACGCGTGAAACGTTTCATGAGGATTTGGACTATATCGAAGCGTGATAGGTATATTTTGGTGACATTATTTATAAAATCTCCGTGATCCAATACAAAGAGCCGTTCCAAAGGCAGTAGTGCCGAGAGGAACGAGCGTTCTTGGATCATGGTATGCTCTTTTGCTACTTTTCTCGCTAAAGAGAAAAGTAGAGAGAAATGATTAAAACTGGATCATCCCATCAACCGGTGAACTCGCTGTTGCATACGGACGTTTTGGAATCCGTCCCGCAAGATAGCTCAAACGACCTGCAATGACCGCATTTTTCATCGCTTCCGCCATCAACATCGGATTTTGCGCCTGAGCAATTGCCGTATTCGTCAAAACTCCATCCGCACCCAACTCCATTGCTAACGCCGCATCGCTCGCGCACCCGATCCCTGCATCCACGATAATCGGCACTTTGACCGCTTCGCGGACAAACACAATGTTATATTTGTTTTGGACACCTAAACCACTTCCGATTGGAGCAGCAAGCGGCATGATCGCGTGAGCGCCCGCATCCTCAAGACGACGTGCCATAATCGGATCATCCGAAGTGTACGCCATGATCGTAAAGCCGTCTTTCGCTAACACTTCACATGCTTTGATCGTCTCCAGTACATCAGGATAGAGAGTTTTTTGAGTGTCGCCGATCACTTCGAGTTTGATAAGATCAATCCCTGTCGCTTCGCGGGTAAGGCGAAAGAGGGTGATCGCTTCTTCAGCTGTGGTGCATCCTGCAGAATTTGGGAGAAATTTGACATTGGTATCCGCAAAGGTATCGCGAAGATTCGGCTCGTTGGGGTTGGTGATATTAAGACGGCGAACCGCGACAGTGATAAGCTCCGATCCGGATGCGAGAGTTGCTGCTTTGGTGGTCTCGAACGAATCATATTTACCGCTTCCGACAATCAGACGGCTTCCGAGGGTATATTTTCCGATTTGTAATGTATGCATAGGTTAATCCTTTAAAATCTTGATTACACTGAGAGGCAAAATTTCATGCTCGATTTCGCGAATTTTAGCCGAAAATTCTTCTAAAGTATCCTTAGGATTTTTAGTAAAACTTTTTTGCAAGATTATCTCACCGGCGTCAAGCTCTTCACTTACCCAGTGAACACTCACGCCGCATACACTCTCATCGCTCTCAAAACTCCGCTCAATGGCACGTGCTCCTTTGAATGCAGGCAACAACGAGGGATGGAGGTTGATGGCACGCACTTGGGAGGTAAAAACGGAGGTGAGAATCCGCATAAATCCGCACAAAACGACGAGATCAGGGTTGTAGTCATTGATCAGATCGACCAATGCAGCATCGTAAGCTTCACGACTTTCATAGTCACGATGATCCAAAATCTCTACGGGGATATGCGCGGTTCGTGCTTTGGCTATACCTCCCGCTTCGGGATTGTTTGTGATGGCACATACAATCGCACCGTGCTTGAGATGGATTTTTTCGATGAGATTGGCGAGGTTGGTCCCCTCGCCGCTAAAGAGGGCGACGATTTTTTTCATAAAGTGCAAATTCTTTCTATAAGATCAAACGGGGTGAGTGCATAGTTGTTTTTATCAAATTTCTGTGCAGCGAGTGTATGCGCCAGTGATGCCTGAAGTGCCGCGTTGAGCGGCGCATATCCTTGGGCAAGGAGTGCGCCGATAAGTCCACCCAAAACGTCACCGCTACCCCCTTTGGCTAGGGCGACGGTTCCGTGAGGATTGATATAAAACTCTTTGCCGGCGCCGATAATGACGTTGGCCCCTTTGAGAACCAGTACAGCATTTGGATATGCGGTGCAAAATTGCTCGACATAGCTAAAACGGTTGTTTTGAAGGGTTGCTACATCGACATCGGCTATCCCTGTAATGCGTAAAATCTGGGTGAACTCTTTGGGATGAGGAGTTAAAACAATACGATCACGTTTTAAGAGTTTCAAGAAGAGAGGATGAGCAAAAATATCGGCATCCAAAATCAAAGGCAACGCATTATCAAGCAAAGCGGTGAGTTCGTCATCGCAAAACTCTACCCCCAATCCCATTCCCAAAGCAATCGCGGTTGCTGAAGAGGGGATAGAGTGATTTTGCATCAGCTCATAAGGAAGGGTAACATTTTCATTGCTGATAAGGCTGACGAGCCCTGTACCAAAACGGAGCGCTGCGGCACCGGCGATCACTGCGGCACCGATTTTTTCTCCGCATACAACGGCGAGATGGCCGTAGCTCCCTTTGTTGGTGGAGGTGTGAATACGGTGAGGCAAAATCAAGTCGTTTCGCTCTAAAAGTTTCCATGATGAGGGAATCTCATAGCGATTACGATGAACGCCCAAGTCGGCAATGAGGATCTCTCCGACGATCTCTTTGGCAGCATCGCTGTACAAAGCACGCTTGAGTGATCCCATCGTAATGGTTGTATCGGCTTTGAATCGATGCGGATCGAATGTCCCATCGGTATAAAGACCGCTTGGGACATCACAGGCAATTTTATACCCTCCGGAAGCGTTCATTGCATTAAGGGTTTCTATGGCGGTCGGTCCTAGCACGCGGTTTAATCCCGAACCGAACAGTGCGTCGACGATTACATCGTATTCTCCTGTGATCGAGGTGCTTTTGAGACCGACACTCTCGGCGCGTTCACGTTGGAGTTGCGCAAGCTCTGAACTGGCTCCGAACGGCAGATGTAGAGATACGCGATACTTTCCCTCGAGCAAACGGGCGAGCGCCAAACCATCTGCTCCGTTATTGCCGCTGCCGCAAACGATCAAAACGGAGGAATGAGGGTTAAAGCGTTTTTGGATGAAATCTGCCATGGAGAGAGCGGCATGCTCCATCATTACCTCTTCACTGAGGTAGAATTTGCTGACGCATCGTTGGTCTAAAGACGTTACTTCGGTATAGAGATTTTGCATGGATAAAGCCCAATTCAGCTATAATCTAATTTATGAACAACGATTATATCGCAATAGCCTGCAACACACTTGAAATTGAAGCGCAAGCGCTCCTGGATGCCAAAAAACGGATTTCGGATGAAATTCCCCGTGCCGTAGAGATGATTTTGGCTTGTAAAGGGAAATTGGTCATCACCGGTGTCGGTAAATCGGGGCTGATCGGTGCCAAAATTGCCGCGACGTTTGCTTCGACCGGAACACCGAGTTTCTTTCTCCACCCGACCGAAGCATTACACGGGGATTTGGGGATGATCGGACGTGAAGATGCGGTACTTGCCATCAGCTACAGCGGGGAATCCCCGGAGCTAAATTCCATTCTCCCGCATATCAAACGCTTTGACATTCCCCTCATCGGGATGACCCGCAACGCTGAGTCTACGTTGGGACGTTACAGCGATGAGGTGATCAATATTAATGTCCTCCAAGAGGCGTGTCCGCTGGATGTCGCACCGACATCTTCCACCACATTGACATTAGCGATGGGGGATGCATTGGCGGTGTGTCTCATGAGGGCGCGCAACTTTCAAAAAGAGGATTTTGCCTCTTTTCACCCGGGCGGTGCTTTGGGCAAACGGCTCTTTGTCAAAGTGTTTGATTTGATGCGTACGGAAGATTTGCCGATCGTGGATGAAAAGACCTCCCTTAAAGAAGCGATTTTAAAGCTCAGTGAAGGACGTTTGGGCACCGTGATGCTCACTGACGGATCGGGGAGACTTTCAGGGTTGTTGAGTGATGGGGATATCCGCCGCGCATTGATGAGTGAATCGTTTTCACTTGATGCTCCATCAGAGCGGTTTGCGACGAAAAACCCATTGGTGATTGATGATGCGACGATGCTGGCGTCTGATGCACTGGTACTGATCGAAACGAAAAAAATACAGTTGTTAGTCGTCACCGATAAAGACGGCATGATCCAAGGTGCATTGCATCTTCATACACTCGTGGAAGCAGGTATCTCATGATGCGTCTCAATAAATTTATAGCTCACTACTCTACCTATTCGCGGAGGGAAGCCGATAAAGCGATTCAAGACGGATATGTCCGTATCAACGGCGAGATTGAAACCAATCCGGCGACTCAAGTAGATGAAAAATACGATTCGGTGATGATTAGCGGAAATAAAATCACCCCGACCGATCAGTTTACGGTGATCGTCTATAACAAACCGCGCGGAGAGCTGGTGACGAAAAAAGATCCGCAGGGTCGTAAAACGATTTATGATTCATTGGCAAAGCAGTATCGCCATTATATCCCTGTTGGACGGCTGGACTTTGCCTCGGAAGGGCTCCTTCTTTTGACCGATGCATCACGTGTGGCAACGGCGTTGATGACCTCCAAAATGGAGCGTGTCTATAAGATCAAAATCAAAGGTCCTGTGAGCGAAGCGATGCAAGTGGCTATGGGTGAAGGGTTGGAACTCGAAGATGCGAGTGCCGGAGCGCATGAACACTCGGAGATCGAATCAATGAGTTTCGCTCCGTTTTATGCCTATCAGATTCAAAAAAATCAGGGCGATTTTTCGGTACTCAAAGTAGCAATCGGTGAGGGACAAAACCGAGAACTACGTCGATTTTTCGCCCATTTCGGTGCCGAAGTGGTCGATTTGAAGAGACTCAGTTTCGGAGGTATAGATCTCAATAACCTCCCTACCGGAAAAGTCCGTTTTCTTGAGCGAAGTGAATACGCGTCGCTCAGAGAGTTTTTGGAGACGATCGAAAAAGCCGAAAAACAAAAGCTCAAATCACTCCCCAAAGTACCAAGAGCAGAGGGAAAAACAGAGCATAAGCCCAAAAGCCATTCCAAAGAGAAACCAAAAGCAAAACCTTCAAATGGATCGTTTGGAACGAACAAATACAACCCCGAAAAAAAATTTACAAAAGGTGACTACAAAAAATGAAAACACTTAAATTTCCAACCAGCCATAAAACACAGTTGATGGACATCAGTGCCGAAGTTAAAGAAGCGGTAATCATGTCCGGTGTAAAAGAGGGGATCTGTGTAGTATTTACTCCTCATACTACCGGAAGCGTTTTTTTATTTGAAAATGCTGATCAAAATCTTCGCCGTGATCTGTTGGCGGCGCTCTCTACCGTTATTCCAAGCGATGTAAAATACGCACACGTCGGAGACAATGCTGCAGCACATCTCAAATCATCCCGTATGGGAGCATCGGTTAGTATTCCCGTGCATGAAGGGCGTCCAATGTTCGGAAAATGGCAAGGGGTTTTCTTCGGTGAATTTGACGGGCCTCGTCAAGAACGCGAAGTGATTATCAAAGTTATCGCAGGCTAACAGAAAGTTTATGGCTGATTTTACCTATCTGCTTCGTCCCAAAAAGTTTGACGATGTAGTAGGGCAATCTCACCTTTGCTCACCCAATTCTCCGCTTCGATCTTTATGTGAGAGCGGCAATCTCACCCACTCCTTTTTTTACGGTCCTCCCGGTTGCGGCAAAACGACATTGGCGCGGATCATTGCCTCTGTTATGGATTTACCGTTTTATGAGTTCAATGCGACTTCTCTCAAAATCGAGCAGCTCCGCAAAATTTTTGATCAATACGAAGGATCTCTTACCAAACCATTGATCTTTATCGATGAAGTGCATCGCCTTGCAAAGAATCAGCAGGAAGTGTTACTCCCCGTTATGGAAAAAAACAGTGTGTTAGTTATCGGTGCATCGACTGAAAATCCCTATTTTAGCCTTACTGCTGCGATGCGTTCACGATCATTGTTGTTTGAACTCCACACCATCGGTTTTGATGCGTTAGAAGATTTGTTAGTCCGTACATCTATAGAGGTGACGGATGATGCACGAGAATACCTGATTGCCAGTTCAGGTGGGGATGCACGTGCCATGCTCAAACTTCTCGAAGTTGTCTCAGCGTTGAATGTACCCATCACGTTGGAACTCTTAAAATCGCTTCGACCTGCTGCACAGTCTCTGGGAAGCTCTGAATCGGGGGTTCATTACGATCTCGCTTCCGCTCTCATCAAAAGTATCCGAGGCTCCGATCCTGATGCAGCGGTCTATTATCTCGCACGGCTTATCGAGGGGGGCGAACCGCCCGAATTTATCGCACGGCGTCTTGTGATTCTCTCCTCTGAGGATGTGGGAAATGCAAACCCCCAAGCGCTCACACTGACTACCTCGGCAATGATGAGCGTCAAACAAATCGGCTATCCCGAAGCACGCATTATTCTCGCACAAGCGGTGATCTATCTGTGTGCATCACCGAAATCGAACACAGCGTATAACGCGATCAATGCCGCGCAAAGTGCGGTAAAAAACGGTGTGATACTCGATATACCTGAGCACTTGCGCCAACAGCACAAAGGGTATCTCTATCCGCATGATTTCGGGGGATGGGTAGAACAACAGTATCTCTCCAAACCACTCAAATTTGTCGAGTTTAAAAACAGCGGTTACGAAGCGAAGATGGGAGAGTGGATAGAGAAGGTGTGGGGAGAAAAATCCCCTTAAATATTGTAGTACGTCGCTTCTTTATGATGGACGACCAGTGCTGTCGTACTTTGCTCCGGATGGATTTGGAATGTCTCAGAGAGGGTAATACCAAACTCTTCGGGTTTGAGCAAATCAAAAATAATGCGACTTTGCTCCAAATCAGGACATGCAGGGTATCCGAAACTATATCGTGCTCCCGCGTAGCGGTTGAGCCGAACATCGCGGAGGCTGAATCCTTCATCATCATGTGCGATCCCTAAATCGAGCCGAATCTGTTTGTGCGCCACTTCGGCCAATGCCTCGGCAAGTTCTACCCCGAATCCGTGTACGAGGTTATATTCGAGATATTGGTTAGATGCATAGAGCTCTTTTTCGTACTCGCTGAATTTGGCTCCGACGCTAACACATGTTAGTGGCAAGACATCATCGCGTTTGTGGGTGAAAAAGTCACTCAATGCACGATGCGGCGCTTTGCGCTGGCGGGGAAATTCAAACACATATTCAGCATTTCCGATTACTTCGTCAAGGTTTTGGCGATTCGCGTTCTCATCGATATTCCACCCATAACTCTCATCAAAAACGAGAAGCTCTCTATCATTTCCTCGGACGGGATAATAGCCGTAGATGATGGTCGGATCAAACAAGCCTCGTTTGAGTATTTCATTTTTGATACGTTCATAGGCTGGGTAGACTTTGGTCTCTAAGAGCTTTTTATACTCATCGACCGGCATACCGGCACGTTTGTATCCCCAATGGAGTTTAAAAAGACTTCGTTTGTTGATCCAGCTGCATACCATATCAAAATCAAGTTGTTCAGCACGTAATACTCGGCGCCCCCAAAACGGCGGAGTAGGAATTTTGATTTCACGGAGGGGCATTTTTAGCTCATGATACGGAGGGATCACAATATCGATCACCTCTTTGGGTGCTTTTTCAATCATATCACCGCCCAAACGGGTATCAAGACCGATACTTCGATCAGCATTATATTTTTCGATTCGGCTCATCGCGATGACGCCGTCAAACGCATCACGGCAGTAAAAGATCGGACCGTTATAGACCGGTCGGCAAAAATCATCAACAAAGCTGCGGGTGAGTGCCGCACCGCCCAAGAGTACTGGTGTGGTGATCCCCTTGGCAGCGAGAGCTTCGAGGTTTTCTTTCATCACTTGGGTCGATTTGACCAGTAGCCCGGACATACCGATGGCGTGAATCTCTTTGGAATTCATTACTTCCAAATACTCTTCAAGTTCGGTTTTGATTCCGATATTGATCACTTTGAATCCATTGTTGGAGAGGATGATGTCGACAAGATTTTTGCCGACATCGTGAACATCTCCTTTGACGGTTCCGATGACTAAGGTGGTATCGGTATCTTTTTCTTGTTTAGAAAGAAAAGGGTTGAGATAATCTACGGTTGTTTTCATCGTCTCAGCGCTCTGCAATACAAACGGCAACTGCATTTTCCCTGATCCGAAGAGTTCCCCGACTACTTTCATAGCGTCGATGAGAATTTCGTTTACAATCGTATCGGGATTGATCGTATGGCGTGCTTGTTCGACCAGTGGAATCATCCGCTCCTTGTCTCCGTCGATAAGGAGTTTTGCAATTTTTTCTTCGGTACTCAAAGCTTCGAACGCTTCGTCATTTTTGGTAGTATCAAGGGTTTTATCACTGAAGTGTTCGATAAACTTGAACAGCGACTGATCATCTGGATGGAACAACAGCTCTTCACAGATGGCACGATCTTCTTGGGACATTTTGGCAATCGGTACGATGTGTTTGACATTGATAATAACCGATGTCATTCCTGCTTCGATACAGTGGTGTAAAAAGACGCTGTTGAGATAAATACGGGCATTCATACTCAGACCGAACGAGATATTGGAAAGCCCCAGCGTTGAACCGACAGCAGGATATTTTTGGTGGAGTTGGCGGATCGCTTCGAGTGTTTGGATAGCCGCATCACGGTATTCTAAATCGCCGCTTCCGACCGTAAAGGTGAGCATATCAAACATGAGATTGCGCGGATCGATGCCGTGGCGGTTGACACACAGATCGTAAATCCGATCCGCAATTCGCATTTTGTCCTCGGTCGTTTTTGCCATCCCTTTTTCATCGATCACAAGACATACCAAAGCGGTTCCGAACTTTTTGGCGAGTGAACAGATAGCATCAAGTCGCTCTTCGCCATCCTCGAGGTTGACCGAGTTGATGATCGGTTTTCCACCGATGCATTTGAGTGCCGCTTCCATTGTTCCTACGCGAGTGGCATCGGGCATCAGAGGAAGGGGGATCTTTTGATTGTAGAGGCGCATGACGTGTTCCATATCGAGTGCACCGTCACGTCCCGCGAATTCGACGTTGACGTCCAAACAATGGGCACCGTCGCGCACCTGTGCTTGTCCAACGCTGAGAGTTCCCTCGTAATCGCTCGCGATGATGAGTTCACGAAACGCTTTTGATCCTGTGGAATTGGAGCGCTCTCCGATCAAAAGCGGAGCGGGTTGCTGGATCAATTCGACGGAATTAAAGAGTGAAGCGATGGAGGGCTTCATCTCTCCTGTCGGTTTTTTAGGGGTGATAGTGGAGACTTTATTGACCAAAGCACGGATGTGTTGCGGGGTGGTGCCGCAGCATCCGCCTAGAAAGCTAACCCCCTCATAGTTTAAAAACTCACATTGCAGTTGGGCAAACTCATCAGGTCCCATCGGATAGTAGGAGTAGCCGCCTCGATTTTGCGGTAGTCCGGCATTGGCGTGTACCGAGATCGGTTTAGCCCACACCTCAGAGAGCGTTCGAACATGTTTGGTATATTGTTCGGGGCCTGTACCGCAGTTGAATCCGAGACTGATAATATCAAAAGGCTCCATGATGGTCGCGATTGTCTGAGCATCGGTTCCGATGAGCATTGAACCTGCGAGTTCAATGGTGACTGAGACCATGATGGGGAGTTTTGATCCTCGTTCGCGGTTTGCCGCTTCACACGCATGAAGTGCCGCTTTGATTTGGAGCGGGTCTTGACACGTTTCTAACAAGAATATATCGGCTCCCCCATCAATAAGTCCCAATGCACATTCTAAATATCCGATGTACATCTCATCGTAGTGGATATGTCCGAGTGATGGAAGTTTGGTTCCGGGGCCTATGGATGCGAGAACATATCGAGGATGCTCCGGAGTCGAGAATTTGTCACACTCCGCTTTACAGATGGCAGCTCCGGCGCGGGAGAGTTCATACGCACGATGACCGATCCCGTATTCATCGAGTACCCAGCTAAAAGAGCCGAAAGTATTGGTGGTGATAAGATCGGCTCCGGCAGTGAGATAGGCGTGAAAAATATCGCTCATCACTTCAGGGCAAGTAACGTTGAGGAGTTCGTTACACCCCTCAAGTCCTTCCCAAGCACTTTGAGGTATACGATCAGCACGTTCTTGAAGTTGCGTTCCCATAGCACCATCGATGATTAGGGGGCGATGGGAAAGTGTTTCAAGAAGTGTTTGTTTGACCGACATAACAGAACCTTGTGTAAAAGTAGTAATAACGCGATTCTATCCAAAAGGAGCATAAGCGCTTCTAAGGGTGAAAATATAATTGTTCAGATACACTTTAAAACATGAAAAAACTTTTTTTATTGGTACTAATTTTTACTTTTTCAGTATGGGCGAAAGAAGCCGTAACACTGCAGTTGCCGTGGATGCATCAGTTCCAGTTTGCGGGATATTATATTGCTAAAGAAAAAGGGTATTACAACCAAGCGGGACTGGATGTTACTATCTTGGATGCCAATAAAAAAGATAGTTCTTTTAAAAGTGTTATGGGTAAAAAAGCTCAATATGGGGTGGGGCACTCCTCGCTGATCGTAAACTACATGAACGGTGCACCGATCGTGTTGATGGCAGCAATTTATCAATCCTCGCCAATGGTTTTGCTGACCCGTAAAGATGCCCATATTTATGGAGCGAAAGATTTAAAAAACAAACGGGTAATGTTAACGGACGATATGCTTCAATGGGCGGAAATTCAGGCAATGCTTCGCAGTGTAGGTTCAAAAATAGAGGACTTGAAAGTACAGCCCCATTCGTATGATTTGAAGTCTCTTGTCCGAAATGAAACCGATGCAATGGTGGCATACGCATCCAATGAACCCTATACGCTTAAAACGATGGGAGTGGAACCTCATGTCATCCATCCAAAAGATTATGGGTTTGACTACTACAGCGATTTTTTATTTACGACGCAAGATGAGATAAACAATCATCCTGAGCGTGCAGAAGCTTTTTACAGTGCATCGATCCAAGGATGGCTTTGGGCATTCGACCATATTGAAGAGACGGCTGCATTGATCTATCGCGATTATAACCCTCAACACAAATCGCTTGAAGCCCTTATATACGAAGGAAAAGTTCTTAAAGAACTGGCTTTTCAGCCCAACAAAGGGTTTGGATCAATCGATGTGAATCGGTTGGAATTGATAGCACAAGGGTATCGTTTGATGGGTGTTGTGAAAACACTCCCCTCTTTTACACCCCTTTTATATCAACGAGATCAATTAAAATTAACGGAGCAAGAGAAGCAGTGGTTAGCAGCACACCCGGTTATCCGTGTCGGTATCGATCATAACTGGGCTCCGATCGAATCGATAGATGACAAAGGGAGACATACCGGGGTCAGTGCATCGTATTTGCATTTGCTTGAGAAACGCTTGGGTGTCCATTTTGAAGTTGATTATAGTCGTAGTCTTTGGAGCGATTCGCTGCGTGCTTTGAAGACCAAAGAGTTGGATATGCTCACCTCTGCGGCTGTGACCGATTCTAGACGTGAGCATATGGCGTTTAGCCGTCCGTATATTAAGCAATCGATGGTCATTGTGGCCAATTCGCGTGTCGGATATATCAATGATTTGAGTGATCTTCGCGGTAAAAAAATTGCCATTGTCCGCTCCTATGCCAGTGAAGAATTTTTACGTATCAATTATCCCGCAATTATTCCGGTATTAACGGATACGTCACTTCAAGCGCTACAAAAAGTCTCTTCCGGAGAAGTATATGGCTGTATCGAGGGATTGAGCGTTGTGAGTTATTTGATTGAGAGGCATAACCTAAAGAATATCAAAGTGGTCGGGGAGACACCGTTTCGATACGATATTGCCTTTGCGTTTCGTAAAGATTGGAATATTATGGCATCCATCTCCGATAAGGTGCTTGCTTCCATCACCCCTGCCGAGTATGAAGAGCTACACGGTCGGTGGCTTGGCTATGAAAGTGAAAAACCGCTTGATTACCGATTTATTTGGGGAATTGCCGGATTTTTCGTATTTTTATTTGGTTTGATCGCCTATAAAAATTATCGGCTTGATGTATTGGTACGCCAGCGGACGACAGAGTTGGAAACATTTAATCAGCGGCTGCAAGAAGAGATTGAAAAGGCGGTTGAAAATAACCGAAAACAAGAAAAACTCTTGATGCAGCAGGCAAAAATGGCAGAGATTGGATCAATGCTCGAATCGATCGCACATCAATGGCGCCAACCGCTGAATATCTTGGGACTTTCGATGACACGGCTGAGTTTGAGTTGTTCTATCGACGGTAAAAGCGAATCGGGAAAAGTCATTGAGATTGCCGAAGCACAGATTGAGTATATGTCGCAAACGATTGATGATTTTCGTAATTTTTTTAAACAAGACCGCAGTCAGATACCGGTAAATATCGATGCTTTGGCAACGGAAGTAGTAACACTGTTAGGACCTTTATTGGCACGCAAAAAAATTATTGTTAGACGAAATATTGATCCGAGTATCGAAGTGCTGGTTTATCCCAATGAACTCAAGCAGGTATTGATCAATCTAGTCAATAATGCGCGCGAAGCGATTGAACATCACCGTGGTAACGAACGATGGATTGAGATCCGTTGCGTTAGGGATGAGCGTTATTGTACGATTAGTATAGAGGATACAGGCGGAGGGATTTCTCCATCGATTGTCGATAAAATTTTTGATCCTTATTTCACGACCAAATTCGAATCCCAAGGTACGGGGATAGGTTTGTATATGGCCAAAACCATTATCGAAAAACATTTTTTAGGCAGATTGAGTGTTTATAATACCGCACAAGGGGCATGTTTTGAGATCCGTTTGAATCGAGAAGCATTGAAGGAAAAAAGGGATATAGAGGAAAGAGGGAATTAGAAACGGCTCACTGTGAGCACTCTCTAAAAAATTTAGTCAACCATCCAGCTGGCACGTTTAGAACGACGTAATTTTTTAACCAATGTTTTTTCAAGCGGGGTTAATTTTTCCATTTGGGTCTCCTTTTTGTGATTTATGAGTGGTAGTGTATCGGTCAATCATTACGATACGGTAACTTAAACATTTCAAACAAAGTTGATTTTTCAACCCTTTTATAGTCCATCAACGGGATAATCGCTTTAAAAAGAGTTGGCATGGAAAAAGCGTTAGTAGGCGGCGGATGTTTTTGGTGTATCGAAGCGGTTTATAATCGTGTTAGAGGGGTTCAAAGTGCTATTAGCGGCTATGCCGGTGGAGCTCGAAAAAATCCGAGTTATGAACAAGTATGCAGTGGAGCCACGGGTCACGCCGAGGTGGTAGAGATCACGTATGATCCGTCCGTTATCGCGTATGAGGAAATTTTAGAGATTTTTTGGGAAATTCATAACCCGACGACATTAAATAGCCAAGGTGCCGATCGAGGGACACAATACCGTTCCGTTATCTATTACTACGATGAGGTTCAAAAGGAAAAAGCCAAAGCTTCTATCGCGCAAGCACAGCTATCTTGGAATGATCCGATTGTTACGGAGTTGTCTCCTGCTCCTGAGTTTTATCCGGGAGAGAGTTATCATCAAAATTATTACAACGAACACCCGACGCAAGGGTATTGCCATGTAGTTATCGCCCCAAAAATTGAGAAGTTTATGAAAAAATTCAGTGATAAAGTGAAATGAAGTAAAGAAGAGGCTCCTCCAGATACCTGCGGCACAAAACATGAACGGGTGTGCTGCTGTATTCCTACCCTGACACGTTGTCCGTCCATACCCTTGCACAGGTCTAGAAGAGTTGGCGAATTATAGCCGTTTAAACCTGTAAATGCAAGATGATGTTATAATAATTTCATGATTTATATTATCACCGCACTGGATGCTGAAGCACGAGCTTTGATCGATCACTATCATCTGACACGAGATTTTACTCTCCCTTATACCCTCTATAAAAATGAGCGGATGGTATTGTTGGTGAGCGGAATGGGTAAAACAAATGCTCTCATGGCAGTGAGCGCGTTGCTGGGATGGCGGATTCCAAATCCAGCAGATTGTTTGATCAATATCGGGGTTTGCGGTGCCCCCGATGCGTATCCGATAGGTGAAGCACTCTTAATTCATCAAATTTTCGAAGGGGATCGACGCTATTATCCGGATATCCTCTATCCGCACTCATTACGAGAAAGTTCTATAAAATGTGTTGATGGCGTACAAAGTGTGTTAGATGAGTATCCTGTCGATATGGAGAGCAGTGCAATGTTCCAAGCCTCGGCACGCTTTTTTAAATTGCATCAGATGGCATTTGTGAAAATTGTTTCCGATCACTTCACTCCTGAAACGGTGACCAAAGAGAGAGTGATTGAACTGATCCGATCCAATCTGCATAATGTGGATAAGGTTTGTGCTGCTGTCGAAAAGGTGTCCCTTAGTGATCCTTTGTTTGATCAGACTGAACAAGAAGAGATTGGACGGTTGAAATCTCATTTTACCAAGGCACAAGCCTCTGCTTTGGATGATGCTCTGAGTTATTTTCGGCTCAAATACCCGCAAAAGAGATTACCGAGTTATCCGGATATTCCCGATTCCAAACGTGAAAGGAGTCAACTGCTTGAAGCCCTCATCAAAACACTTACTCACTAGACTTTTTTCGCATCTCTACATTGAACGGAGTATTTTGGATCATCCGAAGACTCACAAAATTCGTGCTAAATTCAGTGAATCACAGGTTATTGTGATTGATCACTACAAAGAGGTGTTTAATCGATCTTCTCAGAGCTTTGCGGCTCAAAGCAACTCTAAAAAGTTGATCCTTGCTCGAAAAGAGGGAAAATTTTTGCATGAAGGCTCACAGTACAGCGATGGATTTGAGCATGAGCAGTTTTTTTACGCTTCCAGCGTTATGGGGTGTTTGTACGATTGTGATTATTGCTATTTACAGGGGTTGTATCCGTCGGCTAACACGGTGTTATTTATCAATCTTGAAGACGCATTTGAGCAATTGCGCCCATATTTAGGTAAAGACACGCTTGTCGCAACATCGTATGATACCGATACGCTGGCGATCGAATCGCTAACACATCAAACACGAGAATGGCTTGAATTTGCTGCTGAATATGAACAGTTGCATCTTGAAATCCGTACCAAAAGTGCAAATATCAACGCACTCAAATCGATTACCCCTAATTCGAGAGTGACGCTGGCATGGACCCTATCTCCCCAAGAGATCATTGATAGGTATGAACACACTACACCGAGTTTGGAAAAACGGCTGAATGCTGTAATCGAAGCGATTGCTTTGGGATGGAAAGTGCGGCTTTGTATCGATCCGGTAATCTATACCGAAAACTTTGATATACTCTATCCGACGTTGATTGATCGGATATTTTCTTTGATCGATCCAAAGGCTATTGAACATCTCACATTGGGGAGTTTTCGTATGTCTCAAAACCATCTGCGTGCCCTCAAAAAACTTCGCCGAAGCGATGTCGCATTTTATCCTTACGCAGTGAGCCATGATATGGCAACCTACCCTGAATCGATCGAAACGTATATTTTGGAGCAACTAGGTATCAAAGCAGACGAGTATCTGCCGCAAGAGAGGATTCGAACATGGCAACGGCAATAGTAACAGGAACGAGCAGCGGGATTGGTGAAGCAATCGCACAAGTGTTATTGCAAAACGGATATACGGTAATCGGATTGAGCCGCCGTAGAGGGGACATCCATCATCCTTTATTTGATCATTTGCCGTGTGATCTGAGTGATTTGGCAGTAGTTGATATTCTCCAAAAAAAACTTTCCGAGATTGACGATCTTGAGATACTTGTTAATGCTGCGGGATTTGGGCGATTTGAGCCGCATGAAGAACTGAGCACAAAAACGATTACCGATATGATTGCGTTGAACCTGACCACGCCGATACTTCTTGCTAACTCTCTTATGCGTCCTCTTAAAAAAAGCAAAGGGATGATTATCAATATTACTTCCATCGAAGCAACGCGTCACTCTAAATTTTCCGCACTCTACAGTGCTACAAAAGCCGGTCTAAGGGCATTTGGGTTGACATTGTTTGAAGAGACTCGAAATAGCGGCGTGAGGGTGATAACGATCAATCCGGATATGACCGAAACACCGTTTTTTGACGGCTTTCGATTCGGGGTCGGAAAAGAGGATGATACTAAGTTGCTGACGTCAGATATCGCGCAAGCGATACAGTATCTTCTAGATACGCGTGATGGCATTTGTGTTACCGAATTAACGATCCGGTCTCAACGCTTTGGAATAACGAAAAAACAATAGCGGGAACTTTTTTTGCTTAGGGGTATTTACTAAATATTTGGTCGTGATCGGTCGATATAGTTTATACTGAAATACAAAAGGATTTGTGATGGCAGGTAGTATTAGTTCATTGGGTATCGGTTCAAACGTTTTAACCTCGTCCGTTATTGATCAGCTCAAAGCGGCAGATACGGCAAGTATGATTACCCCTATAGCCAACAAAATCACTCTGCAGCAACAAAAAGGGCAAGCCCTCAATTTACTGAGTAGTCTTTTGTCCACATTCCAAACAAGCGTTAGCGCGTTGGGAAATGATACGCTGTATCAAGCTCGCAGTGTATCGGGCAACTCGAGCAATGTCAGTGTCACTGCTTCATCAGGGGTCAGTGTTCAATCATTTAGTATCTCCAATACGCAAATGGCGTTAAACGATGTTAAAGAATCGGGTGCATTTACTTCAACAAGTTCGACGGTAGCTTCTGGGAATGGGAAGATGACATTGACATCAGGAGGGATTTCATATGGCATTGCGTATACCAATTCGATGACACTGGATCAATTAAAAGATGCGATCAATACTCAAGCTGGAAGTAAGATTAAAGCATCAACCCTTCAAGTCGGGACAAATGATTATCGACTTATCCTGCGATCAGTTGATACGGGAGCAAATCAAGCAATTACTTTGAGTGATTCAAGCGGAGGGAGTTTGGATTCTAAATTGTATTCAGCCTATGATGCAACGACGAATCCAACAGGAGTTCAATCGATACAAGCAGCGCAAGATGCGAGTTTCAAATACAACGGTATTACACTCACCCGAAGCTCTAATACAATTACTGACATTACACCGGGGGTAACGATCAATCTTTTGGCAGACAGCACATCGACCGCTAATATAGCGATTACACAAGATATCAGTGCTATATCTAGCGAAATGAGCAGCTTGGTAAATAGTTATAATACGTTAACCAGTCAGCTTAATGATATGACAACAACCGATACGACAGCAGGGAAAATAGGAGTCTTTAACGGAGATAGTTCAATCAATTCGATTGGTCGTGAAATCACCCGTTTGATGACCTCACTGGACAGCAATGGGAAATCTTTGGCACAATTTGGGATTGATATTAGCGAAAAGGGGACAATGAGTTTTAAGAGTACAACGTTTACTACAAAATATAAAGAAGATGTAACGTTGTCCAATACTTTTTTTAGTCATGTCGCCGATGATACCAATAAACAAGAAGGGGTTTTTACTCGCTTAAAAACATTAATGACCCGATATACGGGTACAAAAGGAATTATGAGCAATTTGACGACCGGTTCGGATACGGCATTAAAATCGCTTAATGCTAATAAAACACGTGCTCAGGCTCTTTTGGATGCTCGCTATGAAGCAATGACGGCACGGTTTACACAATACGATTCGATTATCAGTAAACTCAATAATCAATTTTCGTCATTACAACAACAAATCAGTATGGCTGTAAACGGTAGCTCGAATTAAAGTATTGGTACTAATTTTGCTTAATTCTATCATCTAAGTTGATAGGATAGGCCATATGCTCAACGGAAAAAACATTCTCATCACCGGCGGTACGGGTAGTTTCGGCAAACAGTTTGTCAAAACAATTTTAAAACGCTACAAACCCAATAAAATCATCATCTATTCTCGCGATGAACTAAAACAATATGAGATGGCACAGCGGTTCAATGATCCGTGTATGCGTTATTTTATCGGGGATGTCCGTGACCTTTCACGACTTGAGAGTGCGATGAGCGGTGTCGATTATGTGGTGCATGCGGCGGCACTCAAACATGTCCCTATTGCTGAATACAATCCGATGGAGTGTATCAAAACGAATATCAATGGGGCACAAAACGTTATCGATGCTGCGCTCCATTGCGGTGTTAGCCGTGTTATTGCCCTCTCAACCGATAAAGCAGCCAGCCCGATCAACCTCTATGGTGCCACGAAACTTGCGAGCGATAAACTTTTCGTTGCGGCGAACAACATTCGTGGAGGGCAAGATATCCGATTTGCGGTTGTCCGTTACGGCAATGTTTTGGGTTCTCGCGGATCGGTTGTTCCGTTTTTCCAAAAGCTTATCGCTGAGGGGGCAACGGAACTGCCAATTACGGATGAGAGAATGACCCGTTTTTGGATCACTCTTCAAGAAGGGGTCGATTTCGTATTGAAAAACTTCGAGCGGATGCATGGGGGAGAGACCTTTATCCCCAAAATTCCTTCGATGAAAGTGGTGGATGTCGCGCGTGCGATCGCTCCGCACCTTCCGCATAAGCATGTCGGTATCCGTCCGGGCGAAAAAATGCATGAAGTAATGTGTCCGCGTGATGATTCCCATCTCACATTGGAGTTTCACGACCATTATGTGATCAAACCGACAATACAATTTACCGAAGCAGCGGACTTTTCAAAAAATAACTGCGATGAGATCGGAACACCGGTTGAATACGGGTTTAAATACAGCTCCGAAACCAACACCGATTGGCTCACCTCTGACGCATTGTTAGAAAAAATCGCCCTTACTCAGAATGAGGAGAAATAATCGTGCTTCCTTATTCAACGCAGTTGATTGATGAGGATGATATTGCCGCCGTTGTTGAAGTCCTAAAAAGTTCGCATCTCACGCAGGGGGCGAAGGTCGAAGCATTTGAAGAAGCGATTGCCGAGTATGTAGGTGCGCGATTTTGTGTCGCTTTTAATTCGGCGACATCAGCGTTGCTGGGTGCATATGCTGCTATCGGGCTTAAAGAAAATGATGAGATAATCACCACGCCTATCAGTTTTGTAGCAACGTCGAATATGGCGATTGCTTTGGGTGCAAAACCGGTTTTCTGTGATGTTAAAATGGATGGAAACATTGACGAATCATTGATCGAAGCGCTCATTACTCCTCAGACCCGTGCACTCGTTCCCGTCGATTTCGCAGGAAAACCAGTCGCGATTGAGGCGATCAAAAAGGTAGCTAAAAAGCACAATCTCTTCGTCATCGAAGATTCTTCCCATGCGTTGGGGAGTGGTATCGGCAACCAAAAAATCGGTTCTTTTGCGGATATGACAATATTTAGTTTCCATGCGATCAAACCGATCACGACGGGAGAGGGCGGTGCTGTGGTAACCAACGACGAAGAATTCGCTAAGAAGTTAAAACTTTTTCGTTCACACGGCATCATCAAAAAACAGCTTTGGAACTCCGATATGGTGAGTTTGGGGCATAATTTCCGTCTTACCGAGTTTGCCGCCGCGTTGGGTCTCTCGCAACTGCATAAACTCGATCGATTCCTCCAAACACGCAATGAAATCGCCCGCTATTACGATGAGTGTTTTGCGGGGCATAAACTCATAACGACGATAGCGATTGATTCGGATGAGCAGAGTGCACGCCACCTTTATCCGCTGCTTCTGTCTCCTGCATTACACTGCTCAAAAGAAGATATTTTTAGCGAATTGCAAATACGGGGATTAGGGGTGCAGGTTCATTACAAACCGATTTATCAAAACAGTTTTTATAAAGAGCGTTTCGGTGAACAGCGATTGCCGAATACGGAACATTTTTACAAAAGTGAACTCTCTATTCCGTGTCATCAAAAGATGACGCTGGAGGATGCCCGTATGGTTGCCGATACGGTTCTTGACGTGATGGAAGCCTATTCTCACCGAGGATGCAGTTTTTAAAGGAGAATTGATGCGTGTAGCTATTATCCCAGCCCGTGGCGGAAGCAAACGGGTACCCCGAAAAAACATCAAAATATTTGCAGACCTTCCGATCATTGCCTATAGCATCAAAGCCGCACAGGAATCAGAGCTGTTTGATCGTATCGTGGTCACCACCGATGATGAAGAGATTGCCGAGGTAGCACGCAGTTACGGTGCGGAGATCCCGTTTATGAGACCAAAAGAGTTGAGTGACGATCATACCGCTACGATTCCCGTTATCGCTCACGCGATCCAAACACTTCAAAACGATTCGGTTATCGATTATGCCTGCTGTATTTATGCTACCGCCCCTTTTATCCGCTCTCAAGATATCATCGATGCGTATAACTCCCTTATAACTCATAACAAACAGTATGCCTTTCCTGTTACAACATTCCCGTTTCCGATTCAGAGAGGTGTGAAGCGTGACGCGCAAGGAAATATCGAAATGTTTTATCCTGAGCATTTCGAAACACGCTCCCAAGATCTCGAAGAGGCGTATCACGATGTGGGGCAGTTTTACTGGGGAACGCGCGATGCATGGGTGGAGGGAAAAGCGATCTTCTCCGATGCGGCGACAACAATCGTCTTACCTCGCCATCTGGTGCAGGACATCGATACGCTGGAGGACTGGACGCGCGCTGAGTTGATGCACAAAGTACTCCAAGCGCTATGAACCTCCTTATCCGTTCTGATTCTTCGAGTACAATCGGATTGGGGCACATTATGCGTGATATAGTATTTGCCGCGCAGCAGAGTGAAGATATCGTTATGTTCGCTTGTCAAAATCTGAGCGGCAATATCATCGATCACATTCCTTATCCCGTACACATTTTGAGTTCCAATGACCCCGATGAACTGATAGATCTTATTCGAGAGTATAAAATCGATATGGTGGTGTTTGATCACTATGGTATCGATGTGGCTTTTGAGAAAAAGGTCAAAGATGCTTGTAGAGTAACTATTCTCTCTTTTGACGATACTTATGTGGCTCACGATTGCGACATTCTCCTCAACCATAATGTTTCAGCAGATCCGACTCGCTACAAAGGATTGGTTCCACCTCATTGCGTCCTTCGTTGCGGTGCGGAGTATACGCTGATACGCGATGAGTTTAAAACCGAAAAGCAAATCCAACGAGAAAAAATTTACGATCTTTTTATTGCGATGGGGGGGAGCGATCCGACAAATGCGACGATGAAGATCCTCCCAACACTAAGCGATGATATGAGAGTCTGTGTTGTAACGACATCCGCAAATATTCATGTGAATGAACTAAAGGCTTTTGTCAAAACGAAAAAAAATATGACATTGGAGATCGATTCTACACGGATAGCGCAATTGCTTCACCAAAGCTGCTTGGCGATTATCACCCCAAGTGTCATGGTGCATGAGGTATTGTTTATGGAGATCCCTTTTATCGCAGTACAGAGCGCCGCTAATCAAGAGGATATGTTTGTCTATTTAGAAAAAGAGGGGTATACCGTGTTAAAGGAGTGGAATGCGGGTGCAATTGCTCGATTTTACAACGCTTGATAAAGAGATGCTAACAACGGTATTAGCCTGGCGTAACCATAGCGATATTCGGCATTGGATGCTGAGTGACGATGAGATATCGATGCAAAATCATCTGCAATTTGTCGAATCGCTGAAAAATAGAGCGGATAAGCGCTATTTTTTGGTTCAGCGCGAAGATGCCTATATCGGAGTGATCGATTTTACCGATATTACTCAAAACTCTGCCGAAATCGGGATTTATTCCAACCCTTATATGCGCGGAGTGGGCGAAGCATTAATGCATGCGCTGATCGAGTATGGCTTTTCAACGCTTGGGGTAAAAATGTTGGTTGCGACCGTTTTCACCGACAACGAGCGGGCTAAACATTTGTACGAAAAATTCGATTTTACAGAGACAAACCGGACGTTTTATAAGGGGAGAGAGATGATTATCATGGAGCGAAGCAAATGAAGATTGGACACCACAATATTGATGAAAAAGTATTTATCATCGCCGAACTCTCAGCAAATCACAACGGTTCGCTCGATACAGCTCTAAAAACGATTGATGCGATGAAGGCATCGGGCGCCGATGCGGTGAAACTCCAAACGTACACTCCAGACACGATTACCCTCGATTGTGACAGTGAGATGTTTACGATTTCACAGGGGACGTTGTGGGACAAACGGAAATTTCATGATCTCTATGCTGAAGCGATGACGCCGTGGGAGTGGCACTCCATCCTCTTTGATCATGCCAAAAGTCTTGGAATGGAAGCATTTTCCTCTCCGTTTGATAACAGTGCCGTTGATTTTTTGTCTGAACTGGACGTTCCTGCGTATAAGATTGCCAGTTTCGAGATTACCGATATACCTCTCATCGAATACACTGCTGCCAAAGGAAAACCGATCATCATCTCCACCGGTATCGCGACACAAGATGACATCGAAGAGGCGTTAAATGCCTGTTGGCGGGCAGGAAATGATCAGATTACACTGCTCAAATGCACCTCTGCCTATCCTGCCGCATTGGAGGAGATGAATCTTTTGACGATTGCCGATATGAAAAATAGATTTGAGGTAAGTGTCGGGCTTTCGGATCATACAATGAGTCTCAGCGCACCTGTAGCTGCCGTTGCACTGGGGGCACGAGTGATCGAGAAACATTTTATTCTTGATCGAGGCATGGGTGGAGCGGACAGCGCCTTTAGTCTGGAACCGCAAGAATTTAAAATGATGGTCGATGCGGTGCGGGATACCGAAAAGCTATTGGGGAAAGTGACATACGATCTTTCGGCGAAAAGTTTGAAATCACGGGAATTTTCACGCAGTCTGTTTGTTGCCGAAGATGTGAAAGCGGGCGATGCGATCAACTCTTTAAATGTCCGATCCGTGCGACCGGGGTTCGGATTGCCGCCCAAATATCTCAAAGCTATTATCGGGAAACAATTCAAAGAGGATATTTCTAAAGGAACACCTCTCTCTTGGGAACACATCCTATGACAATTGCCGTCGTATCTCATGATGCAGGAAGTTCAGAAATATTGTGTGGACTCATTCGTGAGTATTTTGATCTTTATTCGTGGCATATTTTTGCTATAGCGCAAAGTCCTATGGGACGACTGTGTGAACGCTATAACCTCTCTTTTACTCCTATCGGAGATGCTGAACAACAGCTCCAAGTCATTACTCCTGATATTCTGTTTTTTGGAACCGGATGGCAGGAGAAGATTGAGCGCCCCTATGTCCATTTTTGCAAAGAAAACGCTATTCCGACGGTTGCTTTTTTGGATCATTGGAGCAACTATCGTGAGCGATTCGGTTTTCCCGATGAGGGGTGGGAAGAGAACTTGGGTGATTTTACCGCAGTTACGGATCAAAAAGCTCTTTTTCTAGCGGAGTCGTTTGCTCTTCCAAAACCTATGGGACTAAAAAATTTTTATCTGCGCGATACGATCGTTCAGGCACGTCAAAAAGAGATTTCCCCTAACAATAATCTCCTTTTTTTGAGCGAGCCGACCGATGCTGTGGCATTGCGTACCTATGGGGATAAAAACTATTGGGGATTTACCCAATACAGTGCACTGGAAGATATTTTGAAAAATTTTGAGCGGTTTGGATGTGCAGGACTGACTATTCGGCTTCATCCGAGCGATACTGGAAGCGGATATAAAAAAATTCTCAAAGCCTATCCCAATATTCGGGTTCAAATCAATGATGCGGCGGTATGTGAGCTAACCGATCAGCTTTTATGTGCCAAAATGATTATCGGATTTGATACGATGGCGCTCTATATCGCGGCACTTTTAGAGCGTCCTGTTCTTTCGTATCTCCCTTCGAAAAATAGGGAATTTTTGTTGCCGCTACCAAAGGAGAGGCAGGTTCGTTCTCTATCAAAGATTCATTCAAACCTTCTTCTCCCCTCCTCGCTGAAGTGTGATGATTTCGGTATGGATTTTGCTTTATTTATCAAAACTATAGTGGCAAAAGAGCGAAATGTATAAAGCACTGATTATTGGCGCCGGAAGTATCGGCGGGCTTATCGATTCACCGGCATCCAAAGCAGTTGCAAGTCATGCACATGCTTATCAAAAACATTCAGATACGGAGCTTTATGCGATCTGTGAACCCTCAGAACTGAATGTATTTGCATTTATGGAACGCTGGGGAGATGTGCATCGTTATGTCAGTGTGGATGAGATAGGTGCAGATGATCACTACGATATTGTCTCTATTTCATCAACGACAAAATCTCATTTTTATGATCTGACTACATTGTTAAAGCGTCAAGATTCTTCGATGATACTCTGTGAAAAACCGCTTGTAGCAACCCAAGAAGAACTCTCCACCCTCCATACATTGCTTTTGCAAAGTGATAAGAAAATTTTGGTTCATTTTATTCGCCGCTATAACCCTGCATTTATCTATTTGGCCGAGCGGGTTCAAAAAGGTGAGTTTGGAAAATCGTTAGGGTTTCAGGGTGTATGCACAAAAGGGTTGCTTCATAACGGGTCTCATATGTTAGCGGTTTTGAGCCATTTCTTAGGAAGTTTGGTATCGATCAAACCGTTTCGAGCTTCATTTTGTCATGAAGATCTTTGCGGAGAGTTTGGGGTCTCTTTGGAAAACGGAGATGGTTCAATATCCGTTCTTGCGCACCCTCCCTATTCTTTATTTGAGATAACATTTTGGTTTGAGCAAGGGATGATCAAAATTTTAGACGGAGGAGATAAAATAGAGATATATTCACGTGTTCCTTCGACGTATGAAGGGTATTTTTCTCTGGCATTACAAGAGACAATGACGACGAATCTATCAAACTATGCGTATGACTCCGTAGAGTTTTTGTTGCAAAAAAATAAAGAGACATGCAAACAAATTTTAGGTGAACATCTCCATATTCATAAGATTGTTTTTCAAACTTTTTCCAAGGTATTTCCATGATGAAACTTGCTATTAACGGTGGTGAGAAACTTCGTACAACCCCTTTTCCGGCTTATAACACGATTGGAACCGAGGAAGAAGATGCTGTTCTTCGAGTCCTTCGTAGCGGAAAACTCTCTACTTTTTTAGGGACATGGCATGATGATTTTTTCGGCGGTCCCGAAGTGCGCGCTTTAGAATCAGAGTGGAGCGAGTATTTTGGGGTCAAGCACGCAATCAGCGTGAATTCGGCTACTTCGGGACTTTATGCCGCGGTCGGTGCGTGCGGAATAAGCCCTGGAGATGAGGTGATCGTCAGCGCCTATACGATGAGTGCATCGGCTACTGCGGCGTTGGTGTACGGTGCCATTCCTGTTTTTGCCGATATCGAAGAAGATTTTTATTGTCTTGATGTCAAAAGTATCGAAGCAAAGATCACTCCGAAAACCAAGGCGATTATTGTTGTTGATATTTTCGGGCACCCTTATGATGCCGATGCCATCAATACATTGGCAAAAAAACATAATCTTTTTGTGATCGAAGATACGGCGCAAGCACCGGGTGCGATGTTAAGTGGTAAATTTGCAGGAACACTTGGTGATATCGGTGTTTATTCCCTCAACTACCACAAACATATCCACAGCGGGGAAGGGGGGATTGTTGTTACCGATGATGATATTCTTGCCGATAAAATCCGCCTTATTCGTAACCATGCCGAAGCAGTCCTCTCTGCACGGGGTATCAAGGAGAAATCAGAACTTATCAACATGGTCGGTTACAACTACCGAATGACCGAGATAGAAGCTGCAATTGCCCGATGTCAGCTCAAAAAACTTCCCTCTTTATTGACGAAAAGGCTCGAAAATACTGAATATCTCAATGAAAAGCTGGCACAAATCTCCTGCATAAAACCGACCATAATTCGTCAGGGAGCTAAACACGCCTTTTACGTCCATCCGTTGCAGTTCGATGCAGAGGCGGCAGGAATGCATCGTAACCGTTTTATCGATGCGGTCAAAGCGGAACTCCCTCCGACATTGCTGCGTGAGGAGTCGGTGGTACTGCTCAGTTACGGGTATGTCAAACCGCTCTATCTCCAGCCTCTGTATCAAGAGAAAATTGCATTTGGACGGGATGGCTATCCGTTTAATCTCAGCGAAGTTACATATCCGAAAGGATTATGTCCTGTGACGGAAGAGATGCATTTTAACCGCCTGATCACCCATGAGTTTATGCGTCCGGGAATGAGCAAATCCGATATGGATGATGTGGTAAATGCCTTTGCAAAGGTGTGGGACAACAGAGCGGAGCTTGTATGAGATTAGAGGGTGAGCGTGTATATCTACGTCCGATTGAACTGAGCGATGCCGATGGTGTTTACCCCTCATGGCTGAATGATCCCGAGGTATGCCGTTACAACTCACACGGGGATACTCTGTATACAAAAGAGATGGCACAATCATACATAAAGAGTGTGATCGATAATCCAAGCATGGTCGTTTTTGCGATTTGTTTACGTGAGGACGGCCGTCATGTCGGTAATATCGCATTACAGCAGATCTCACTCAAAAACCGTAACGCAGAATTGGCTGTTTTGATCGGGGATTTCTCGGTATACGGGAGAGGGATGGGGTATGAATCCGGAAAACTCCTGGTCGATTATGCGTTTAGTACGTTGAAGCTTCATCGTCTCTATTGCGGTACCCATTCTGAGAATATCGGGATGCAAAAACTGGCGTTGAAGCTTGGAATGAGTGAAGAAGGGCGACGTCGTGAAGCCCTTTGGAAAAACGGCATTTTTGCCGATATAGTGGAATATGGATTAATCAACACCGTTTCTGAAAAGGAGACTTTATGACCAAACAAATGATTTTTACCGATACACCGAGTGATACTTACGGCGAACCGCTTTACAAAGAGTATCTTCAATACTGTACACGATGCTGCATGCCAAGTTCGAACGAGGGGATGCAGTTCGATGAACTCGGTATCTGCCTAGCGTGTCGGGCACAAGAGCAAAAGATGCGGATAAATTGGAAAAAAAGCGAAGAAGTTCTTCGCGAAACGTTAGAGAGCTACAAAGAGAAAGCGGGAGACAACTACGATTGTATTATCCCGATCAGTGGTGGGAAAGATAGCGTTTTCCAGCTTCATGTTCTCAAAAAAGTGTACGGTATGAAACCGCTTGCCGTGACGTTTAACCATAACTGGTATTCGGAGATCGGTCGCTACAATCTCGAGAATGCCCTCGAAAAACTTGAAATCGATCATATTATGTTTACTCCAAATAAAGCACTGGTGAAGAAACTGTTTGTCAAATCGTTTTATAAAATCGGAGATTCATGCTGGCACTGTCACGCGGGTGTGGGTGCATTTCCGCTCCAAATCGCCGTCAAATTCAACATCCCGCTCCTCATCTGGGGAGAGTCGGTGTGTGAGAGTAGTGGTCGTGCCGATTTTCGAGATAATGTCCAAAAATTTGATCGCGACTATTTCACCAAAGTCTCTGCCAAACTCTACCCTGAGCAGATGATCGATGAAGAGATTACCCGCAAAGATCTCAAACCGTTTGAATTACCAAGTTTTGAAGATATCGAACGTGTCGGTGTTGTGGGACTGCACTTGGGAGATTATCTCTTTTGGGATGATGAGCGTCAAATGGAGTTCATTAAAAAAGAGTACGATTGGCGCGAAGAGCACCGCCCGGGCCACTACAAAGGGTTCAAAGGAAACGAGTGCAAGTTTGAAACGCTGCATGATCACATGAAATTTGTGAAGCGCGGATTCGGTCGGGGAACCGATCAGGCGAGTGCGGATGTACGTGCCGGATTGCTTACCCGTGAAGAGGGATTTGAGATCGCGAAAAAGTACGATCAGCAACGACCTGCCTATTTGGATGAATTTTTGGATATGGCAAACATCACGGAAGAAGAATACAATAATGTCCTCAAAGCGATGCGCCAAGGAAAATTCAGAGAGAGCCGATGAAGTTAACCGATTGCACCGCAACCGAATTATTAGAACTGTTGAAGTCGTCCGCTGCGACACCCAAAGAGATTGCACAAAGCTGTATAGAGCGGATTCGTGAAGTTGATCCAGCCGTTAATGCCTGGGAGTATTTTGACGAAGCCGCAATTGAGGCGCAACTCGCTAAAATCAAAACGTATAACCTAGACGATTATCCTCTCTACGGTATCCCTGTCGGTGTGAAGGACATCTATAACACCTTTGATATGCCTACCCAAATGGGTTCACTGTTATGGAAAGATTTTACTCCGGGAAATGATGCGCGGATGATCCATTATCTTCGCCGCTCCGGTGCAGTAATGCTCGGGAAAACGGTAACGGCCGAGTTTGCTGTCCATTATCAGGATAAAACACGCAATCCCCATGATCTTGCCCGATCACCGGGAACGTCATCGAGCGGTTCAGCCGTTGCAGTGGCGACAGGGATGGTTCCGGTTGCATTGGGAAGCCAAACGGCGGGTTCGATCAGCAGACCGGCAAGCTATTGCGGTATTTATGGGTTTAAGCCGACTTTTGGCGTATTACCTCGTATCGGTGTACTGAAAACAACCGATTCTCTCGATACATTAGGTTTTTTTGCTCGAAGCGTGAGTGATTTGGATTTGATGTTTGAAGCGTCTCGTGTGCATGGAGAGAATTACGAGTTTGTTCACAAATATATCGATAACTATCAATCAATGCCCAATAAAACCTATCGTATCGGGATTGTCAAACATCCCAAATGGAACGAAGCATCGCCATATGCCAAAGAACAATTTTCCAAGTGGTGTGAAAAACTGCAAGATTCAAGATTAGTGATCGAAGAAACAACTCTTCCATCATTCTGTGATACGGTTCATGCTACGCATCAGACGATATACGATAAATCTCTTGCCTATTATTTTAAAGAAGAGTATGCGAAACATGAGCTTATGAGTCCTATTTTCTACGATATTATTCAAGAAGGGCTGAATATATCAAAAGAAGAGTATCAAGAAGCTCTGGATAAACAATCTCATGAGACACGTGAATTTGATCAGTGGCTGGAGTCATATGATCTTTTGATTACTCTTGCTACTGCTGATGAAGCACCTATTGGATTGACGACACCCGATATACCCGATGCGAATTTGATATGGACCTATTTGGGATTGCCTATTGCTACACTTCCTGTATTAAAAGGGGTTAATGGTTTGCCGATAGGGGTCAGTGTTATCGCGCGTAAATACAACGACAAATTATTATTGGAATTTTTAGGCTATCTTCACACACTCGCTTTGTTAAAAGATATTCAGCCGATTTCTCCAATTACAAAAGGACTTTAATGAGTGACGCTACAACCTCTTTGCATCCGGTTTTTGAAAAAAACCTTCAAGCACTTTTCCAGAAAAACGCCTATCTCGCGACCGATTTGTTTAAAATAGAGGGAAATACACGTTTTGAGGTTTATCAGGGGAAAGATTCAGTCGATATCAATCTCTACGATACCGAAAAGGAAAAAGTTTTTTACAACACGCCGGTTCAAGATACTGTTGAATTTATAGAGAATTCACGAAAAGATTATTTGATCCCCTATCGGTATTTTTTTGGTATGGGGAATGGGATCATTATTCAAATGCTTCTGAAAGATCCGCAAATCCAACGTATCATTGTGATTGAGCCTAACCTGGAAGTATTGTATATTATTCTACACATGTTGGATTTTTCAGAGACGATTTTAAACAATCGCTTGTTTATCGAATCGTATCAACAGTTTAATTACCCTAAAGCCGACTATTTTCTAACCAGCTCCCAATCGCAATTTTACGCTAAATTATTTGAATTGGAAACCACTTCGCCATATTACGACGAGTACTATTCAGGCGAGATGAAAGAGATCGTCTCTATCATGGCAAAAGCGTTTGAATCAACTATTCTAGGATACGGTAACTGTGCAATCGATTCTTTGATGGGAATTGAACATCATGTGAAAAATTTACCGGCTATGGTGAAGGGGCCAAAAATTATTGATTTGACGAAACAAAAACATCCGGATATTGCTATCGTTGTTTCAACCGGTCCGAGTCTTACAAAACAGATTCCAGTACTCAAAAAAATTCAAGATTACGTAACGATTATTTGTGTCGATGCAAGTTTTCCGATTCTAGAAAAACACGGGATAAAACCGGATTTTGTGACCGTCCTTGAACGAATCCCCGAAACGGCTAATTTTTTTAAAAATAATGCCAAAGAGTTTCAAGACGATGTGATTTTTGTATGTGTGTCGATTGTTCATGAGGATATTCTAAAAGCAGTTCGTGGTGGGACTATGGTACTTCAAATGCGTCCACATGATTATACAAAATATTTTGGTTTCGATGATTACGGGTATCTTGGTTCAGGGATGAGTGCTGCTAACCTTGCACATGAATTGGGAATGGGGCTTAAATTTAAAAATATTGTTTTAATCGGGCAAGATCTGGCTTTTGGGGATGATAATACATCGCATGCCAACGATCACACGTTTGGCGTAAATGAAGAGGACTCGAGTAAACATGATTTTTATGTAGAGAGATATGGGGGTAATGGAGAGATCCGCACTACCCATTACTGGATGATGTTTAAAAATCATTTTGAACAGGCGATTGCGAGACAAGAGGGCGATCAAAAGACCATTAATGCAACGGAAGGGGGAGCGAGAATCCCAGGTGCGGTCGAAATGCCGTTTAGTGAAGTGGCAGAAACGTTGGTAGATTATAGTCGTCCAAAAGATCGCTTTTCCCTCAATCCTACTCCTGAAGAAGAAGCTAAAAAACATATCGATACCATTGTGGATAAGATCAATTTTTGGCTCGCAGATTCGATTGAAAAGCAGGAATTGATCGAGACTATTTTTCTGGAAGTACAAAAAGCGTGTGAACGATTTGTCCGATATAATCAGGAAAATCAGTTAGATAAAATTACGATGAAAGAGTTAACTGAATTGACAGAACGGATTGATGAGGTTAAATCTTTAACGGAAAATGAACTTTTTATGCAGCTTTATTTTCAAATCCTTCAATCCTCTTTGCTTCATTATGAATTGGACTTTTCAGTTATTCAAGCCAAAGTAGTGAAAGATGAAGATGAGAAAAAAGCAAAATTGCTTGAATGGGTTATGGCCCACCGTTATTGGTTGTTTTCGTTTGCCGGACAAATCAATGCAGAGCGAGAAGTGATTCAAAGAGCGGTTATGACGTGGCCGGAAGAGATTCGTTCTAGAGTTCATTTTCCTGAAAAAAAATTGATCGAGGAATAAGGTATAGTGATCTAAAGATTGCTATGCCTTAGTGAAAATAGTATAGAATAATTGTATTTTTAGTCTGAAAGAAAAAGAATCATAAAAATACATTGGGCAACCGATAGGTTGCCAATGATGTTTTTACTATTGTAGTAATTTCAATACGTTTTGTTGAACAGCATTCGCTTGGCTCATCGCGTATGAACCCGATTGAGCAAGAATATTATACTTAGCAAATGTAGCTGATTCAGCGGCGAAGTCAACATCACGGATGTTAGATTCAGCAGCTTTCACGTTTACTTGAGTAACAGAGATATTATTAACGGTTGCGGTCAATTGATTTTGAACCGAACCGAGGTCTGAACGGATAGAGTCAAGCAATTTTTGAGCAGCCTCAGCGATGTTCATAACCGCCATTGCCCCTTTAAGTGTCGTTACACCCGCTCCGATTCCTGAGGTTGCCGCAGTACTGGTACCGGCTGCAGAGTATACCCAGTTACCGATCGCAAGAGCTGCTGTCGATGTTGTACCGAACAATGTTGACGCAAGGTTCATTGTTGCACGATTTCCTCCGGATGAGAGCCCCGCACCATCATTTGCAGCACTAGAAACAACGATTGCACGTGCATCCAAACGAGAAAGGGTCAATTTACCGTAGTTTCCGCCTTCAACGAATCCTGTAACGGAACCGGTTCCAGCTGATACATGTATACCGCGGCCGTCATTTGATTTCAAGTGAAGTTGACCTTGAGTATCAATCGTAGCGGTAACACCGGTTTGTTCTTTGACGGCATTGATCGCATTGACCAATACACCCTCTTTATCGTTTTGTGCGATTTGGCTGAAGTTACCTAAGTTAACACCGTTGATCGTAAGACCTGAGATATCGGTATTAGCTGCGATATTTCCTGACATTACAGTTTCAACTACATATGAAGCACGTACACCGGTTTGATCGGATGCATTGTTGATAACATCAGCAAGTTTACCGATACCGCTTCCTGCACTGTAGTCGATTGCAACTGCTTGGAGGGCAATACTTTTACCGTTTGCACTGAATGTCAATGTTGATGTACCGGCAGTTGACATACTAAGACCGGTATAGTAACTCACATTCCCGATTTTAGTACTTTGAGTAGCACCGATGCTTGCATCGATGGTTTGGTTTGAGTATGCACCGACTTGGAATTGTTTATTTGTAAATGAACCTGAAAGGAGGTTTTGACCATTATAGTTGGTTGTGTTGGCAATATTGTCCAAACCTTGGATAAGGCGAGAAATATCGGCTTGCAACGCTTTACGAGAATCAGCACTTTGACCGTCTTGAGCTGCTTGAGTTGCTTTTACCTTGATGGTTTCAAGAATTTTAAGCTGCTCATCCATCGCTTTGTCAGCGATTTGAACGATACCGATTGCATCGTTTGCATTGGAAACGGCTTGACCCAATGAACTTGATTGTGCACGAAGAGAGTCGGCAATCGCCATACCTGAAGCATCATCTGCCGCCGTATTAATACGAAGACCAGAACTGAGTTTAGCCAATGAATTGTCCAAACTTCTATTGTTGCTTAATGATGCTGTATGCGCATTCATTGCCGCTACGTTAGTGTTAATTTTAAAACCCATGATAAATCCTTTTATCGCAAGAGCATTTCGCCCTTAAGTTGATTCAGCGTCCTTGCTGTTAGAATGTATATCGGATACTTTAGAAAAAAGTTGAATGGGTAAATAAACACGAGGATAGAGGATGATCTTAGAAAAGAGTATCAAGCAGCCAAAAGGCTGCTAGTTGAGATTGCTACTATTGTAGCAAACGAAGCACGTTTTGTTGAACAGCATTCGCTTGGCTCATCGCGTATGAACCCGATTGAGCAAGAATATTATACTTAGCAAATGTAGCTGATTCAGCGGCGAAGTCAACATCACGGATGTTAGATTCAGCAGCTTTCACGTTTACTTGAGTAACAGAGATATTATTAACGGTTGCGGTCAATTGATTTTGAACCGAACCGAGGTCTGAACGGATAGAGTCAAGCAATTTTTGAGCTGACTCAGCGATGTTCATAACTGCCATTGCCCCTTTAAGTGTTGTTACACCCGCACCCATTCCTGAGATAGCGGCTGTACTGGTACCGGCTGCAGAGTATGCCCAACCACCGATTGCTACGGCAGCTGTAGAACCAGTACCGAATAATGTTGACGCAAGATTCAAATTGACGCGGGTTGCTGTGGAAATACCGGAAGCATCGGTTGCAGCTCCGGAGACAACGATTGCACGTGCATCCAAACGAGAGAGAGTTAAGTGGCCAAAGTTACTGTTATCTGAGAATCCTGTAACCCCACCGTTTGCGGAGACAACGATACCGCGGCCGTCATTTGATTTCAAGTGGATTTGACCTTGAGTATCAATCGTAGCGGTAACACCGGTTTGTTCTTTGACGGCATTGATCGCATTGACCAATACACCCTCTTTATCGTTTTGTGCCAAACCGCTGAAATTTCCGATTGTAACACCATTAATGTTGAGAGATGAGATGTCTGCACCTGCGGTAATGTTACCAGACATTACGGTTTCAACGACGAACGATGCACGTACACCGGTTTGATCGGATGCATTGTTGATAACATCAGCAAGTTTGCCGATACCGCTTCCTGCACTGTAGTCGATTGCAACTGCTTGAAGCGTGATGCTTTTACCGTTTGCACTGAATGTCAATGTTGATGTACCGGCAGTTGACATACTGGCACCGGTAAAATAGTTGACATTTCCGATTTTAGTACTTTGAGTAGCACCGATGCTTGCATCGATGGTTTGGTTTGAGTATGCACCGACTTGGAATTGTTTATTTGTAAATGAACCTGAAAGGAGGTTTTGACCATTATAGTTGGTTGTGTTGGCAATATTGTCCAAACCTTGGATAAGGCGAGAAATATCGGCTTGCAACGCTTTACGAGAATCAGCACTTTGACCGTCTTGAGCTGCTTGAGTTGCTTTTACCTTGATGGTTTCAAGAATTTTAAGCTGCTCATCCATCGCTTTGTCAGCGATTTGAACGATACCGATTGCATCGTTTGCATTGGAAACGGCTTGACCCAATGAACTTGATTGTGCACGAAGAGAGTCGGCAATCGCCATACCTGAAGCATCATCTGCCGCCGTATTAATACGAAGACCAGAACTGAGTTTAGCCAATGAATTGTCCAAACTTCTATTGTTGCTTAATGATGCTGTATGCGCATTCATTGCCGCTACGTTAGTGTTAATTTTAAAACCCATGATAAATCCTTTTATCGCAAGAGCATTTCGCCCTTAAGTTGATTCAGCGTCCTTGCTGTTAGAATGTATATCGGATACTTTAGAAAAAAGTTGAATGGGTAAATAAACACGAGGATAGAGGATGATCTTAGAAAAGAGTATCAAGCAGCCAAAAGGCTGCTAGTTGAGATTGCTACTATTGTAGCAAACGAAGCACGTTTTGTTGAACAGCATTCGCTTGGCTCATCGCGTATGAACCCGATTGAGCAAGAATATTATACTTAGCAAATGTAGCTGATTCAGCGGCGAAGTCAACATCACGGATGTTAGATTCAGCAGCTTTCACGTTTACTTGAGTAACAGAGATATTATTAACGGTTGCGGTCAATTGATTTTGAACCGAACCGAGGTCTGAACGGATAGAGTCAAGCAATTTTTGAGCTGACTCAGCGATGTTCATAACTGCCATTGCCCCTTTAAGTGTTGTTACACCCGCACCCATTCCTGAGATAGCGGCTGTACTGGTACCGGCTGCAGAGTATGCCCAACCACCGATTGCTACGGCAACTGTTGAACCAGTACCGAACAATGTTGACGCAAGGTTCATATTTGCACGATTTCCTCCGGATGAGAGCCCCGCACCATCATTTGCAGCACTAGAAACAACGATTGCACGTGCATCCAAACGAGAAAGGGTCAATTTACCGTAGTTTCCGCCTTCAACGAATCCTGTAACGGAACCGGTTCCAGCTGATACATGTATACCGCGGCCGTCATTTGATTTCAAGTGAAGTTGACCTTGAGTATCAATCGTAGCGGTAACACCGGTTTGTTCTTTGACGGCATTGATCGCATTGACCAATACACCCTCTTTATCGTTTTGTGCGATTTGGCTGAAGTTACCTAAGTTAACACCGTTGATCGTAAGACCTGAGATATCGGTATTAGCTGCGATATTTCCTGACATTACAGTTTCAACTACATATGAAGCACGTACACCGGTTTGATCGGATGCATTGTTGATAACATCAGCAAGTTTACCGATACCGCTTCCTGCACTGTAGTCGATTGCAACTGCTTGGAGGGCAATACTTTTACCGTTTGCACTGAATGTCAATGTTGATGTACCGGCAGTTGACATACTAAGACCGGTATAGTAACTCACATTCCCGATTTTAGTACTTTGAGTAGCACCGATGCTTGCATCGATGGTTTGGTTTGAGTATGCACCGACTTGGAATTGTTTATTTGTAAATGAACCTGAAAGGAGGTTTTGACCATTATAGTTGGTTGTGTTGGCAATATTGTCCAAACCTTGGATAAGGCGAGAAATATCGGCTTGCAACGCTTTACGAGAATCAGCACTTTGACCGTCTTGAGCTGCTTGAGTTGCTTTTACCTTGATGGTTTCAAGAATTTTAAGCTGCTCATCCATCGCTTTGTCAGCGATTTGAACGATACCGATTGCATCGTTTGCATTGGAAACGGCTTGACCCAATGAACTTGATTGTGCACGAAGAGAGTCGGCAATCGCCATACCTGAAGCATCATCTGCCGCCGTATTAATACGAAGACCAGAACTGAGTTTAGCCAATGAATTGTCCAAACTTCTATTGTTGCTTAATGATGCTGTATGCGCATTCATTGCCGCTACGTTAGTGTTAATTTTAAAACCCATGATAAATCCTTTTATCGCAAGAGCATTTCGCCCCTAAGTTGATTCAGCATCCCTGCTGATAAAGACTATATCGGCCGCAGAATTGAAATCTTTAATGATTAGGGAGAAATTTGAGTCCATTGTGAGGTTGAGGCATTGTACATATTTAAAGTGGCATTTGTATCACAATACCACAAAGTTCCGTTTAAAGGGGATGAAGGTGCGCTCGAAGAGATAATTGCACTATTATATCCACGTGTTTGTGTTGCGACTTCTGATCCATTGTAAAGCTTTAAATGGTTGGTTTCTCCGATACCGATTTCAAGTAGAATATCATCTCCCTGCGCTGTTGCATCGGTTGAGAGGGTTTGTAATACTCCGTCTTCACCTTTACTGATAAGACGGCCCAAGACGTTTGAATTGGGTGAAATGGAAGTTGAATTATTATCAGCATACGTTGCATTGGTGTTGTGCATTCCGAAATCAAAAGTACTGTAGAAAATATTACGGCCCCATGCATCTTTTCCAAGACCTATTGAGACAGGAACAGTATTGTCAGCGGCTTCTTTCAGTAATTCAAAATAGGCATCGTTATCAGGATTTGAAGCTTGATTTAACAAACGGCTCCGGATAACTTCCAGCATTGTTTTACTATTTTGCTGTTTTAGCGTATTCCCCTGAATAATAGTATAGTATCCCATTGTTGCCAAAACAGCTGCTAAAATTCCGGCCATAATGATAGAGATCATTACTTCAACGAGCATCATCCCTTTTCGCATTATGCTTTTCCTGCCTGATTGATAATTTCTTGTTGTATCAATACCTGTGTCAAGACAATCGTAAAGAACTCAACAAATACGGCAAATGCAAGTAAGAGAATCGCTAAAATGGTAATAATGCGAAAGAATTTAGTTGCCATAGTGAGTGCATTGAGACGTGCACGATCGGCAAATTGTTCTAAAATATCGCCTAATTGTGTGACTGTACCGGCTCCTGAAAGAAGATGTTGTTCAATATCTTCAAAAAAAGGGATAGCCCAAAAGTTTTTCTCTCCACGGCTGACTTGTGTCAGTATCCCTTGAAATTGCTTTTGAATACGAGGGACAAGAGTACTGTTGGCAGCGGTTTGAAGTGAGGTTTTAAGGGATACACCATTTTTTAACATCGCACTGAGCAAACTGAGTAAAATGAATTTTTCAAAGTATTCGATAATGTTAGATGACATGGGAAGCATCGATGCGGCTCTTTTGGCAATGCCCTGGAGAATTCCCGTATAGTTAAAAAGGGCAAACATCACCATAAAAAAATAAAGAGCAAAAATGAGCAATGCTCCAAATAAAATATTACTGAGGAAAAGGGCTCTATCCAAGTGCTCTGCAATAATGATAAAAACGTTTGGATCATAGGTTTTAGCTTCTTCGATATGAAATGGAACTGCAAAAAATCGGACGAAAATGATAATAATGGTTGTCAAGATAAAATAGATCATCGGGAGTGCAATTTTATCGTTTGATTCTTGGTGGAATTTATTTTTAACTTCTAAATAGCGAACGACTGATTTGAGTGTTTTGACAAATGATCCCCCTTTTTCAGCCATAGCAACAAATTGGATAATATCGGGCGGAGGAGCAAGATATTTCTCTAAAGATTTGGAAAAAGAGGCACCTTCTTGGATTGAGCGGGTAATATTGGCGTATGCAGACGCATCAGCTTTATTTTTAGAGGTTTTTTGAAGCAACGAGAGTGCATTTGTTAAACTTTTTCCATTTTCAAGGGATAATTGGAGTGTTTTTAATAGAGTAAGAATATCAGCTTTCATGAACATACCCTAAAGAGAGCAATTCGTGTGATAAGGTTTCATAATCACATAATCCTGATTCAAACAAATACGCTGCTGATTGAAAATAGCTAAAAGTGATGAAATGCTCCCATGCTTTAAAAACAGTACTATTTTTCAGAGCAAGATAGAATTGGTAACGTACTTTCATATCACCGGGAATAAAAACCATATCCATTAATAGTGCACGACCGCTATATCCTGTGAAGTTACAGCGAATACACCCCACTTTTTCATACCCATAGTTTTCGGTTCCAAAAAACGTTTTTCCATCTTCGACATTGCATGGCTGTTTGCAGGTACAGAGTTTCGGTACAAGCCGTTGAGCAATAACCCCACTGAGGGAATAGGCAAGGATAAATAGATCCCCTCCCTCATCACGAATACGTTCCATTGCCATAAAACTGTTTGGTGTGTGAAGTGTGGAGAAAACCATGTGTCCACTGTGTGCGGCTTTGAGCCCTGTAAGAATGGATTCACGATCCCGCATCTCCCCGATGACGATAACATCCGGGTCTTGACGCATGATCGATTTCATCCCTTCGGCAAAGGTGAATCCACTTGCCTCATTAATCTGATATTGGGTAACGAAATCAATTTTATACTCAATAGGGTCTTCGATTGTATAAATAATTTCGTGCAGTCGGTCACGTTGATTTAAAATTGCATTGAGAGTAGTGGTTTTACCGCTTCCGGTAGGTCCTACTACGAGAAAAAAACCGCTGGATTGGTTTACAAAATGATGTACATGTTCAGACATCGGATGGTTTTTTGGAAAAAGAGAGTTAAGAGATTTGATATTACTGGCTTTGTCCAAAATACGTAAAACGATATTTTCTCCGTATTGAGAAGGGGCGATTTCGATACGAAAGTCGATGGTTCTGCCCTCGTAATCACGAGAAAAACTCCCCCCTTGCGGAGCAAAAACATTAATCATGTCAATATTACAGCGTTCTTTGATGATTAGAGCAAAACGCCCTGCAAGTTCATGATTGAGCAAATAACGGGCAATGATTTTTCCATCGATCCGATAACGGAGCCAGTAAAATGATTCGTATGCATTGATATGAATATCGCTGGCAGAACGTTGTATTCCATACTCGAGAAGCATTTCAAAGATGTCGATAACTTCATCTTCTTCGTAATCCATGGCATTGAACTGTTTGATTTTTCGCTCAATACTCTCTGGATCAACACGTAAAAAGGCTAAATATTTTTGTTGAAATTCACGGACAGGGATGTTTTTTTGCTCAACCCTTTTTTGAACCCGAGCGCTTAGTTCAGCGAGGCGTTTCTCTCCTAAGAGCTCTTTGCGAAGGATTTTAAGAACATCATCGCGCTCTTCGGCGATCACCATCTCAAACTCTTTCATAAGCTCGAGGTTATAGGTTTTTGTACTCTCTTTTTTTTGGATGAAATGGTGAGAAAGGGCAATATCTAAAAGATGTTTTTTAATGCCGATTTGCTGATAGTAATACTGCTCTTTTTGGCATACTTCTAGCTGCTTTGGCGTTAGTATCTTTTTGATATTCATTAGGTACTTTTTGGTTTAATTATAACACAAAAAGTCAATGTTCAGCGTGAGAGATAAAATTTGAAGAGTGCTGACGTGGCGTTATGATCCAATGTCGCTTGTTGGGATGTGTAGTTGACAATCAGCTTTTTGAGCGCTTTGTCTTGGGTTGAATTGTTGTCTGCAGTGGTTACGATGTAAAAAGCAGTTCCTGATTCTGTTGCCCGATACGATGAAAACCCGCTTGGGGGGAGCGGAACGAAACCGTTTCTCCCTCCATTAAAAGAATAAGGGGTGGAAGTATTGCATTCTAAATCGCTTAAAAGGGTATTGGATGCTTGTGTTCCGCTGTTCAGCTCTTTTGGGAACTGCTCTGAGAGGCTTTTGCATTGAAATGTCATTGATTCAATCAGATTGATTTGTGATTCAATGGTACTTTTATAGCGAAGTGCGTTAAGTGTTGTCAAATTAAAATAATAATAACCGATAGCACCTAATACCCCCACCAAAAAAATGGTGAGAGCAATTTCAACAAGAGTAAAAGCTCTATGTCGCATGGTGAGCTTATTTAACAATCATGATCCAATGTTTATAGTGTGCACCGACTTGTTGAGAGTAACAAAATGTATCTCCATAACGTGTATGTTGTGTCGTGACACTTCCAAAGTTCATGTCGTTAGTAACGTTTAACTCAACGCTTTTATTGATTTCATGATTGAAAATAGCACAATAAAAATCATCATCTGAGACGACATCCCAGCCGCCGGTACCGTTCAGATCAATTGGAAATTGAAATGCAGGTCGTCCATTAACCGCAGAAGTATTAAGTTCCCATCCAGTTGTCGTCATTTCACGGATATCTCTTGGAAGAGAGCGGAGAATCATTACATTTGTTGCATTAAACTCACTTAAGTTTGCAACTGTTGGGGCAACCCCTTGTTGAGCAACGAAAACATCGTATGCACCTGAGAGTTGATACGCTTGGTCCATCAATGCGGCAACTCTGGCTTTTTTAGCGGTTAAGTCAATATTAAAAAGACTTTTATAGTAAAGCATCGCAATAGTTGAAAGAACACCGAATAAAATAACGGCAATAGTCATTTCAACCAAAGAGATCCCTTTTCTCTTTCCATTGTAGCGATTCGACATGTCAAACTCCTTTTATAACACGTTATAGACCATTAAATCGGCGATAGAAAAAAAAACTTTAATGATTGAAGAGAGATTGAAAGTATTTTAGGATAAAGAAGAAAATTGAACCTCCCAAAACCCCTCTTTCGAGGGGAAGGAAAGGATTCAGTAGAATTATAAAAAGAGCGCGATTAAATCAAGCAATTATGGTACAACAATCATGATTGTTGGATTGTTTGCAGATGCTTGACCGTAACAGAACATATTCCCTTGAGTTGCTTTTTTCGCAGCTGCTGTTCCGAATTGGAATGAATTAGATACGTTCAAGTCTTGAGTTGTGTTGAACTCACGGTTGAAAATCGCACAATGTACAGCATCAATTTTATCTGTTGTTGATACGTTTTTATCCAATTTCATTTGGAATGCTACACCTGTTCCCGGAAGACCTGTAGAGGTATTAAGTTCCCAACCTGTTGTTGACATCTCTTTAATTTTTGTAGGCCATGTTGTCAAAATAGATGATGAACCGTTGAAATCGTTGATTGAAGTCGGTTCAACACCCATTTCTGTTTTATAAATTTGATACGCTTGTACCAATTGGCTTGCTTGATCTGTCGCAGCAGCAACACGCGCTTTTTTCGCTTGCAAGTCTGTATTCAAATACACTTTAGTATATTTAAGTCCGATAGCAGCAAGTGCTGCAAACAAAACGATCGCAATTGTCATCTCCACTAAAGAGATACCTTTTCTCATTCCTGTGTACTGTTTCATTGGTTATCCTTTTTTTTGATCGGGGGATCTTTGCCCACTAGATCGGTTTTTTAATTTGGAATCTTTAATACATATGGATGAACGATGATTGAAAAACCAAATTCATCCGTTGTGCATCCTTGTCCGATGCAGCTGCTGACTAATTCTACGTCATCATTTTTGACAACATCCAGAAGCCGTTTCAATAGTACGTATGAATAGGTGTCATGAATGCCTCCTTGGATAATTAATTTTTGTTGGTCGATCTTTACGTCCGCTTCCATCCCAAATTCTTGGAGAAGTTCTTTGTATTGATCATTTTTAGTACGCAGAACATCGCCTTCTGCATACACAGCAACTGGTTGCTCAACGGCAGTTTTTAAAGCACTAAAGGTTTTCACCTCTTCGGCTACCGTTTTGTCCTCGTAGACAATATTGAGGAAATAGAAGTAGGTTGCGACTAAAATTGCTATTAAAACAACAATAAAAAGAGCCGCAAGACTATATCTTTTCATTACAATATTGAACGATGCCCTGAGCAACGTCTTCCTTTATGATATTCGCTTCCGGTGGTAACAACCTGACAAAAGCGTTGAGGTTTGGTGTCACCACCTCAGCACATAAGCTATCGTTTTGATAGCTGATCTGCTGAAGGGTGGACTCCGTAGATTGTGTCATTTCCTCAATTTTTTCAAGTTCATGGACAATATCCACTTTCTTGGTCATGGCAAATGATGTTTGGCAATTTTTAGTCACCAATTGTTTATACTCTTTTACAAGTACGTCCCTATTGCTTAGATTGATTTCAGTTGCGTTGAGATAACTGTATCCGGCGTAGAAAATACCGACAGTAAGCACAACGGTTGAGACCAATACAAAACTTCCGACCCAGGTATCTTTGCGTTCCTTATCTAGATTGAGGGAAACAAGTTTTTCTCCTTTTGCGTTATCCGCATAAAGAATTGAAAATCCTCTTTCTTGTGCAAATTCTTCCGGTTTATCCAAAATGTAGTCAATAATTTTTTGATCTTCCAGCAATACTCCTACGTTTTTATAGTCAAGTTCGAAAACGATGACGCTTCTGCCTTGATTTTTTCCGGCAAGCGAAAGGATGTTTTCATAGACGATTTTCTCTTTTGGCAAAAATGCAATGTAATTAATCCCCTCCGGATGCTTTCTGAGTGAGACTTTAACAGCGGATGAATCGAGATCTCTGCGTGCATGTGAATATACCTGCATACGGATAGTGTTCATATCACTGTTAAAATCAAGAGAACCAGCTGTAAAAATTGCCATTGCTTATCTCATTACGTACTTGATAACACGAGGGGTAACCACGATTACCATCTCGCTTTTTGTACTGGATGTATGGCGTGCACCGCCTACAACACCGGCCGCGCTATCTCCAAGACCAGGTAACCCGCTCCATCCTTTATCGCTTTTATTGCGGAAAAGCCCTGAAATGACAATCGGAACACCCGGTTGAACCCGCATGGTGTTGTTGATTGCCTTGGTGACGGTTTGAGGTTGAGAAAATTTATTGCCATTCACTTCAAATGAGGTGTAACCGACGATATCATTGATTTTAAGACCGATATCGGTAATGACGGTTCCATCGAGCATATTGGAGTTAAGATTGATTTCTAATCCGCTCAGTGCTGTCGCACTGGTCGTAGAGACTTGAGATGTGCCGTTTCCTACAGCTGTATTTTGAATTCCACTGATGTATGGTGCTTCAATTCCGTCAGTCAGTTTTACATTTGTTCCGGCTAGGCCTAAGAGTTTCGGTCGTTGAACACTTTCGACTTTTCCAAAATTTTCCAACGCATTGACGAGTGCTTGACCGTTATAGGTATCATTTTTCATGATCATCCCGAATGTCAGAGGAAGAGCAGATGCACCGGCAGAACCTAAGCTTCCTGAAGCGGAAGCAACAAAATTCAAACCGTTCTTCGCTAGAGTAGGAACTAAACTCCAGTCGATTCCCAAGGCATAATTGTCTTTGAGTTCGACATCATAAATAGAAATTTCGTATTCAATAACGTAGAGATTGTTACGGAGTATTTCAAGATATTTCATAATATCGTTGTACTCTTTTTCGCGTGCAGAAAAACTAACCGACGAGGTTATCGTGTCATAACTGACGTTGGTGGCTCCCATAGAATCAAGGCTGGTTTTTAGGATATTTGCAAGACCGCTGATCGGAGGAATCTTAACGGTAGTAGTTCTGGTATTACCCAAATAAAAGGTTCCATCGTTGTATTGGACTCCGATTTTATCACCTACGGTTTTTTGAAGCACTTTTCCAAAGGAGATATTGGAAGCAGAAAGGTTTATTTTACTTTCCGAGAGAAGATATTCATTTTTCCCTGCATAAGGGTTCGTGGTGCCCCCTTGAGTCGTTAGAATCTGATTTTTGGTTGTCATCGCCTCGGATTGAAGCTGAAAAACGATATTTTCATTGGTAGCTTCAGTGAGCAGAGCAATGACATCACGTAATTCAGCTCCCATGATTTTGGCCCGTTTAATAATCTCTTTATCAGGTATCGCTTGCGGTTCAATGTGGAAATTATCGGCATTCACTTCGACCACTTGCACAGAAGGTTCATTTTTTTGTATTTGTGTAATATTTTTGTCTAATTCTTTGAGATGCATTTCAGGAGTCAGTGTCTCTTTTTTGGTTGCGACACTGCATCCGGTCAGTCCCAAAAGTACGGCAGCGAGAAATAAAGAGCGCATTATTGACCTCCTGTCGTAAAATAGATTGTTTGTATTCGTCCGGAATCATCTACCGTGATGTAGTTGCTGGTGATATTTCGGATGAAATATTTTTTATTATTGGCATAAAAAGGGTCTCCTTCTTTGAGAACGACTTTGTTATCACCAATTTTGAGAAGGATAAATTTCCCTTTTTCTGTCTCTAAATAACAGTTGTATACCAACTTTGACAGGTCAAAAGTTGCCGGTTTTTCGGTCGGTACAATAGGTGGTGCGAGCAACGGAGGAAGAGGCATAGGACGTACTTCTGACGTTGCAACCGGAGTTTTCTTCGGTTTTACACTTTCGCGAAAAAACGGGTTGTAGGCCGCATTTAGCGAAAGTGTAAGGAAAAGAAATGACCAAAAATAGTTCATACCGACACTTTCATAGAGATAATTTTGTGTTTAAAAGCAATAAGTGTTCCATTGTTTAAACTTCTATTTTAGAGTAAAAATGGACTATAAATTGCTTACACAATTGTTAATGATTAGAATTTTTAAAAACGAGTTCAATTAGTAAAAATGCAAAAAACAGAACAGAATGATGTACTTATTGATCCGAGTCGGAGAACTTTTTTTAAAAGTGCACTAGCTCTTAGTGTTTCGGGAACTCTTTATGCATCCAATAAATTTAATAATCAAAGTTTGCATCTCATTCGTAATGGAAATGAGTACACTATCCCTTTTATGCGAAACGGGAAACTAGAAGAAAACGGTTATACTGATTTGTGTCGTATTTTTGCAGATGTCCGTGCAGGAGTTGCCGTGCAAATGGATCCAAATTTGTTCATTGTCCTCTCACAAGCTCAGCAATGGCTCTCTAATAATCAAATTAAGCGTCCCATTATATTGACGTCAGGTTACCGAACGGAACATACTAATGCGATGACGGAAGGGGCGGCATTTAATTCAATGCACTTGTATGGAAAAGCTGCAGATATCAAAATTGAAGGTATACCCGAAGATTATTTGGCACGATTACTTCGTTTATGCGGAGGTTCCGGTATAGGTATCTATTCGAGTTTTGTGCATGTGGATACATGGAAAGTAAGAGCTTGGAGAGGGTAACACTCTTTTTTATATGGCTCGATTTTGAATTTTTTTTGTTACACTTTCAAAATTCATCCATAATATATAGGATTCACTCTTTTGAAACTCATTATTGTCGAGTCACCGGCTAAAGCCAAGACTATTAAAAACTTCCTTACCAAAGATTATGAAGTTATTGCTTCCAAAGGGCATATTCGTGATCTTCCTAAAAATCGTTTCGGTATTAAAATCGATAACGAAAAAATCGTTGCTGAATATCGAATCAGTGAAGACAGTACTGCTACCGTTAAACAAATTCAAGAATTGGCCAAAAAAAGCGATGAAATCTTTATCGCGACCGACGAAGACCGTGAAGGGGAAGCGATCGGATGGCACATCGCTCATGCCATCAATAAAGATCCGGAAAAATTACCGCGTATCGTCTTTCACGAAATTACTAAAAATGCGATCATTCATGCGCTTGAAACACCGCGTACGATCGATATGGACCGTGTGGATGCTCAGCAAGCACGCCGCTTGTTGGATCGTATTGTCGGATATAAACTCTCTCCATTATTGGCGAATAAAATTCAAAAAGGACTCTCCGCAGGTCGTGTTCAATCCTCAACCCTCAAAATTGTGGTAGATCGTGAGCGGGAGATCCGTGCATTTGTCCCTGAGGAATACTGGACGATAGATACCCTCTTTAAAAAAGATATCGAAGCAACATTGGTCAGTTTTGAGAATGAGAAAATCGATAAACTAACAATCAAAACCGGTGATCAAGCAACAAAGATTGTTGAGGCACTGAAAAAAGAAAGTTTCAAGGTCGGTGAGATTGAGACGAAAGAGCGTAAAAGCTCTACTCCTCCGCCGTTTATGACCTCTACCCTGCAACAAAGTGCTTCTTCTTCGCTCGGGTTTTCTCCCAAAAAGACGATGATGATTGCCCAAGCATTGTATGAGGGGGTTAAAACACCAGAAGGTACATCGGGTGTTATTACCTATATGCGTACCGATTCACTCAATCTTGCAGCGGAAGCGGTTGAAGCGGCGCGTGAGCTGATTGTAAATCGTTACGGTAAAGAGTATCTCCCTGCACAGCCGAAAGTGTATACAAAAAAGTCCAAAGGAGCCCAAGAAGCGCACGAAGCGATTCGTCCGACGATGCTTGCTTTTACTCCCGAAGTAGCGGCAACGTATCTCAAACCCGATGAGATTAAACTTTACCGCCTCATTTATAATCGCTTTTTGGCGTGTCAGATGAACGATGCACGGTTTGAGCAGCAAAGTATTACCTTTGAATCCTCCAATGCGCAGTTCCGTGCAACTGGGCGTAAACTCTTGTTTGACGGATTTTATCGTGTGGCCGGGAGTGATGACAAAGACAAATTGCTCCCAACGCTTACGACGGGAGATGCGATTGACATACAGTCCATTGTCCCGGAACAGCATTTTACGGAGCCGCCATCGCGCTATTCTGAAGCGAGTTTGATTAAAAAACTCGAATCTGAAGGGATCGGTCGTCCATCAACCTATGCACCGACGATCAGTACACTGCAGGCGCGTAATTACATCGAGATCGATAAGCGTGCCATTGCTCCGACAGAAATCGCGTTTACCGTGACCGAGATGTTGGAGAACCATTTCAACGAAATCGTTGATGCAGGATTTACCGCAGCGATGGAAGAAACCCTTGATGAGATCAGCGAGAGCGGAAAATCATGGCACAAAATTTTGCTCGATTTTTACTATCCGTTCATTGAAAAAATTGAGGCGGGAAAAACGAATATCGTGAGTCTTAAAATGGCAAAACCGCTTGGACGCAATTGTCCTCAGTGTGGGAGTGAATTATTGCTTCGTTCCGGACGTTTTGGAGAGTTTATCGCATGCAGCGGTTTTCCAAAATGTAAATATACCGAACAAACCGAAGAGAACCAAAATGAAAATACAGCTGCAGCACCTGATGAAGTGACCGATGAGGTATGTGAAAAGTGCGGTAGCCCAATGGTCGTTAAAAACGGACGAAACGGAAAATTTTTGGCATGCAGCGGTTATCCGAAATGTAAAAATACCAAAACACTTAACCAAGAGACCAAATTCTCCGAAGTACCGTGTCCCGATTGCGGCGGAAAACTATTGTGGCGTCAATCACGTCGAGGAGCATTTTGGGGATGCGAACATTATCCGAAATGTAAATTTATCTCAAAATTTGAACCTTCAACCAAAAAATGTCAGGTAGAAGGGTGCGGAGGAGCATTGGCTCCGAGAACGTACCGTAATAAAGAGGTGTACGAGTGTGTCAAATGTAAAGACCGTACCCCAAGAGAGGAAAATGCGTGAAAATCGGGTTGCTCTCCGATACGCATAAAAAAGAGGGACGATCACAACGTATTATTGATCATCTCAAAGCTCAGGGTGCTGAGTTTTTGATCCACGCGGGTGATATTGTGAAACCCGAAATGTTGATGCAACTTAAAAATAGCGCTCTACGGTATGTCGCTGTTTATGGCAATAATGATGCCGGATTGGTTCAGTATCACACACAGTATAATCTTGTGCAAGAACCGCATTATTTTAAACTTGGCGGAGTAAGTTTTAAGCTCATGCATCTGCCGTTTTATATGAATGGGGATACCGAAGTGGTCATTTTCGGGCATACCCATGTCTTTGAGTGTGATTTTAAAAACCGCACCCTTTTTCTTAATCCGGGAGAAGCGTGTGCGAGGGATGAGCCTTTTTCATCATGTGCGATGCTGGAGATTACCGATACCTCTTTGATCGTTACCCATTATTCCCGTGCCGTAGGAAGCGATAGCTTCGATGAACGTCACTACACTTTTGAAAGATCCTAATATGTCCAAAAAAATATTTCTTTGCTCAATTTGTAACATCAACAGCGGCACATGTAACGAAGACTGCAAATTCTGCTCCCAAAGCGTTAAATACAAAGCCGATATAGAGCGCTATAAACAAAAGCCGATGGAGCAAATTTTAGAAGAAGCACGTCGCCTTGAAGCATTGGGTGCGTTGGGATTTTGTCTTGTTACAGCACAAAAAGGGCTCGATGATAAAACGCTTGAATTCGTCTGCAATGTTGCCTCGACTCTGAAACGTGAAGTACCCCGTCTTCGCCTTATTGCGTGTAATGGAACAGCATCACTGGAACAATTGGGTGAACTCAAACGTGCGGGTGTGAGTGCCTATAATCACAATCTCGAAACGAGTCGGGAGTTTTATCCAAAAATTTGTACGACGCATCCGTGGGAAGAACGCTTTGAGACGTGTGAAAATGTCAATCGATCGGGACTAAAGCTAATCAGCGGCGGGATATTCGGGATGGGTGAAACACATGAAGATCGCATCAGCATGTTACACTCTTTGAATGAATTGAATCCAGTTTCTGTTCCGCTCAATTTTTATCATCATAATCCGGCATTGCCGTTGCAGCCCAATCCTTTGTCGATCGACGAATCGTTGGAACTCATTACCCTTGCACGTCGCATCATCGATCAAGCGGATCGGATCATGATCGCTGGAGGAAGAGAAATTACCTTTAAAGAACGCCAGCATGAAATTTTTGAAGCGGGTGCGAATAGCATCGTGATCGGAAACTATCTCACTACAGCCGGTCGTGAAGCGCATGCCGATTTGATGATGTTGCAAGAACTTGGATTTGAAATTGCCTTAACACCTGAGGATAAGTAAGTTATAATAACGTAATATAGATTGTTGGAGGAGGTTAATAAATATGTCTCAATCTGTTTTATTAACCATTGCCCGTGCATCTATTGAAGAGGTACTACAGGGGCAAAATACGATCAACCGCCAAGAACTGCTTGAACAGTACCCCCTTTTGTCAGAGCCTATGGCAACACAAATCACTTTATTTTTAGGGAATAAAGTCCGAGGCGATGCAAAAACATTGAATGCGAATAAATCGCTTCTCGAAGATATCATTTACAATGCGAAAGCGGCAGCATTTTTAGATGAAAACTTTGACCCGATCGTTACGTCAGAATATCTGCACACAACAATAAAACTAACCATTTTCTCTTCGGATGGAGAATTAAGCCATCAAAGCGAACCGATCCTAAAAGATTGATTTAGATCGATTTGATGTAGTTGGCGATGGCAAAGCCGTGATTTAGCCCTAATGCGATAGAGCCGCCGGACTCTTGAGTGATATCTCCTGCAACAAAGAGCCCTTTAATGTTAGTTTGGTAATTTTCATCATGTACCGGTTTTCCGTCTTCTTCACGGATATTGCTGCTTGATAAAAATCCGCTTGGTGTGGTCCCTCCGATAGCATAAACAATCCTATCGTATAACTCAGAAGTTCCATCATTAAAGAGTACTTTTACTTTTCCGCTTTCACTTTCCAATTCGGTAATTTCAGTATTGAGCAGTGCTCTCACCGAGCCATTTTGCACGACTCTTTCGATATCGGCTTGGTTGGTTGGATTGGCACGTCGAAACGTCCCGCGTCGGTAACAGATAGAGACTTCGTTTTTAGTGCAGAGTTCAACGGCATACTCAATTGCGGAATCACCTCCGCCGACGACCATGATTTTCTCTCCTGAACCACATCCATCGAGGGTATAATGGATCTGATTTTTAATGGATGGGGGTATCTTGTAATCAGGCTTATTGGGTTTTCCCATGCGTCCGATCGTAACGACAACATATTTGGCATGAATGGAGCCTCCGGCAATAAAGACCTCAAATCCTGTTTCATTTTTGACAATTTTTTGGACTTCGGTATGGGTACGAAGCTCTAAAGAGTCATGATCTAAGAGCTGATCAAAAAAATCGAGTGTCGATTCCTTCGTGCCGTCGACAAAATAGATGGTTCCATCTAACTCAACCTTTTGTCCTTTCCAATCTTTATCAACACGTTTATTATCTTTGTAAAATTTACGTATCGTTGCATTGTGGTTGTCATCTTTCTCGAGGAGAATAATATTGCGTAAACCTACCGCATAACTTTCAATTGCTGTTGCAATGCCAGCAGGACCTGCTCCAATAATGGCTAATTCGTATTGATATTCCATAGGTGCTCCTCATAATTTCCATACTGTATCACAAAATAGCGATAAAATTCAATTTATGTTATACTTATTAGATGTACTATGTAATTCAAAAACACCACGGCGATCCTAAAAAGCACTATGTTGCGTATACTGTTCCGCGGTATATAAGCTCACAAAATTCACAAAATATCATCTTTGAGTTTCGCGTGAATGATACGGTTAAGCGTAAATGGGCCCCTAAAGAAGAGATTGTTTTGTTAACAGATGATGAGCAATTGTTTCAAAATACTCTTCAAAAATTAGAAGCGCTAAAACAGGTACATTTAGACAAAATTGACGCGGCGGAAGAACAGCTAAATCAAGAGATTTATTCTATGCTGAACTCTATGCAAAAACAATTCGAAATAATTAAAAAAAACAATTAACTACTTTTTAGCAAAATCTATATCTCTCTCTTATGCTATAATTAACAATCTTAAATATTGTCCAAAGGAGATTTACAATGAAAAAATTGGTATTTTCTAGCTTGCTTGCAGCAACATTACTGGGAGCAAGTGATTATAACTACGAAGTATCACCAGTAATAGGATATCTTTGGAACAGTACTTCCAATGAAACCAATGTAAACAACGGCGGTGCGATGGGCGGCGTCCAAAATCACGCAGTGTATGGTGCGGAAGTACAAATAAATAACGTTTGTAACACCGTTAAGCCGGAAATCTCTGTGCTATACGGGCGTGACAAAGTTGCAGGCCAAAGCGGAAAAACGGGTGTACTAACAACGATGTTGAACGGTGTGTATGAAATGCCGGTCGATAGTACATTAACTCCGTTTGCAAAAGCCGGTTTCGGGTATGAGTGGTATACCAATACGCATCCAAGTGATTTTGACGGATTATTGGTAGATGCGGGAGTCGGATTAAAAACTGAAATTACGAAACAAATCGCATTGAAGTTAGAAGCTCTTTATATGTATAAAATGAACAATAACGGTGTGGATGGAAGCAATGGCGAAGTACACAATATAGCAGCATTGGCAGGACTAACATTTAGTTTTGATCAAAAAGCAGCAGCACCGGTGGTGGCAGCAGTTGCCGCTCCTGTAGTTGCAGCAGTTGTTGCTCCTGAGGCGAAACCAGAACCAAAACCGGTAGTAGTCCCGGCTCCGGCTCCTCAAGTTGTAAAAGCAGCAGCTCCGACTGACAGCGACAAAGATGGTGTCTTTGATCCGCAAGATAAATGCCCTGCAACTCCAGCTGGTTTCAAAGTTGATGCTGATGGATGTCCGGTTAAAGCAACATTGCATCTTAATTTCGCAACCAACTCAAATAAAGTGGATGCTGCAGGAAATGCAAAAGTTGCCGCTTTCGGAGCTTTCTTAAAAGAGAGCCCTGCATACAAAGCAAGCATTGTTGGACATACGGACAGTACCGCATCGGATACGTATAATCAAAAACTTTCAGAAAAACGTGCTGAGATTGTCAAAGATATGTTGATTAAAGGCGGTGTTGACGCATCACGTTTGAGCGCATCAGGCAAAGGTGAATCACAACCGGTTGCTACCAATAAAACAAAAGAAGGGCGTGCAGAAAATCGCCGTATTGAAGTAGAACTTAGCCACTAAGTTTTAATAATAGTTCGGGAAGATTTACTCTTTCCGATAGCGTCCTGCTTTGCAGCCGCTTTGGCTGCTTGGCGGATTGTCTCTCAAATAACATAAATCTTCATGCGCTTGCTTTAAAACCTTACTTTCTCGTAATAACGGCAACATCTTTTCATCTTTTTCATTCTGGGAAAGTGATTGATTGTAGATCAATGCTTTGACTTCTGCATCCACCGCAGCAAGTGCTGTTTCTATGTGAGTGATCGAAACCATAATATCCCCTTTTTGATGGATTATAGCTGTCTGATTCTAAAATAACGAAGGTTGGAGTGCTTTTAATTTAAAACTTTTACGATGGATTTCGCTATAGCCGTATTGGCGTATTGCTTGGATATGCGCATCACTGCCATATCCTTTATTCTTGGCAAAGCCGTATTGGGGATATTGAGAAGAAAACATGATCATTTCACGATCTCTAGTCACTTTTGCCAAAATGGAAGCGGCGCTTACTTCAGGAACTGTCGCGTCGGCTTTTACCATAGTGCGAATTTGACTTACACCAAATTTTGAATTACCATCGTAGAGATAATCAGCATCACCGAGTGCGTGGATGATTTCCCGTAAGCCTGTTGCAAGACATTCAGATAATCCCAAATCATCGATTTGCTTTGCACTGAAGTGGGCAATATGATAAGAAGCATTTTCACAAATAATATCGAACAGTTCTTCCCGTTTTTTTTCTGAGAGTTTTTTGGAATCGTTTAGGCCCTTAATCGGTTTATGCAAAATGACACCGGCAATCATTAGCGATCCAGCTAAAGGACCTCGTCCAGCTTCGTCAATTCCACATAAAACCATATTAATCCACCTTTTTCTTTTGTATAATGGCATATTAGCATAGAATCAAAAAGGATCATTATGAAAAAAGTATTACTTGCGCTGTGTGCGGGAAGCGTTGTTGCATCAGCATCGACACTTCTTGGTTTTGGAGTTGAAGCAGATTATTATTCTCCGGAGGCAAAAGGAGATTTCCGTTATACGGATAATGGAGTGACAACATCAACCCGTTTTAACGGAACAAACGAAAGCAGTTATCAATTAGGTCTATATTTGGAACATCCGATTCCGATGCTTCCTAATATACGAGTCGATTTTACTCCTGAAACATCATTTGTAGGTGACAATATCAGTGGTGCAGGGACGAATACGGTTAAATTTTCTCAAACCGATACGACGTTATATTATGAACTTTTAGATAATGTTGTTGATTTGGATCTTGGGGTAAGCGGCAAATATGTTCAAGGCAATGTCTCGGGAGCCGTTAATCAAAGCTTTAACGTTCTTATACCGATGGGATATGTTGCGGCAGGGGTAAAACTTCCAGTTCTTCCTATTCGGCTTGATGCGGATTTAAAATATGTCGGTTATAGCGGTAATTCGATCAGCGATATTCGTATCAAAGCATCTTGGAAAGTGTTTGCCGCCTTAGAAGCGGTTGCCGGATACCGCTATGAATCACTCAAACTGGATGAAAACGACATCTATTCGACTTTGAAAATCCAAGGCCCGTTTATCGGAATAGGATATCGTTTTTAATCATCACTCAATGCCCATCTCTCAAACGGAATCATCTCAATCCGTGAAACCGGATGAGAGAGGGTACTTTCCAGATTCATCGTTACGACAATAACTTCTAAAACACGATTCGATACGATAAATGCTTCTAAAGACTCTACTTTTTTGAAAAGCGCGTGTTCATTCGCAAACGGTGAAGCAATGATAATTTGCTGCCGCTGCGGTAGATAAAAATCGATCCCTTCATCGTAATAACATTCGATTTGGTGTTTATCCAATTCTAAAAAGACAAGATTTTCAAAGAGGCGTCCGAAATGCTTCTGAACTATAAGGGCATGTTTGATCGCAATGTCACATAGATAGAGCTTTTTGACCGCATTGGGGTGGTTGTACTTTGAAAGACTTTTAATGTAACCTCTTTCATACATAGATTGCAGATGCAAATAGAGTTTATCTTTTGAAATTTTTCGCTCATTTTTGAGCCGTTCGTACAGATTGAATGCAGAGACTTTTTGCGTCACCATTTTTGAAGCTTGAGTAAGAATGGAGAATTCGATCGGTTCTAATACGCGTTTGAGTGTGTTTTGAATGTAAAGGGCTCTCTCTTCACTTGGGATACGATGCATTGCAGGAAATCCACCTAATTGAAAAAAATGGTTTAGAGCAGTAGAATCGAATTTGCTCTCAAAAGCGAGAAACTCTTCATAATCAAGCAATGGGAGCTGAAGTGTTTGAAACGGAAGTTCAAGCGGCGTTTCGGAAGTAAGAAGAATTTGATCGATCTCAAAAAGCTGTATGGAATCATGATAGTTGTCCAGTGCAAGGATCGAGATCTTATTTTCTCGGCAAAACGGCGCTAACGTTGCATTGAGTTCATCGATGTTCAGACGCATATCGCGACAATCGAGATAAAGGTAGGTCGATTTTTTGCGGGACAGGAGATAGTTTTTGAGCAAAGCACTTTTTCCTGATTGAGATATTCCGTAAATCAGAGTATGTTCTTCATCAATTGTAAACTTACGTTCTATAAACCCGGCATTATGTAAATCGTATCGGTAGTATTCATCTAATAAAGTATTCATGCTGATAATCATATCCTAAAAATGTAATTTCCTTTTTAAAAGGAAGTAAATTTTAGCTAGTAACCGTTTTTTACCCCTAAAATCCTTGACCCAAAGAGACGATGTCGGTATAATTTCGCCGCCTTATATAGTCAGTTCGACTGACGAGTTCTTTTATCTAAGGAAAAATTATGGAAAAAATTCGTTTGAAACTTAGAGCATACGATCATCGTGTTCTTGATCGTTCAGTTGCCTCTATTGTTGAAGCTGTAAAGCGAACGGGTGCGGAAATCCGCGGACCGATCCCTTTGCCAACCAAGATTCGTAAGTATACGGTTCTTAAATCTCCGCACGTCAATAAAGACTCACGTGAGCAATTTGAGATCCGCATGCACGCACGTTTGATCGACATCGTGTCGGCTACGCCAGATACAGTTGATTCGTTGATGAAGCTTGACTTGGCTCCGGAAGTGGACGTAGAAGTTCGCTCTATGGACAAGTAAGGAGTAGGGTGTGGAATACATTGTAGAAAAAATCGGCATGAGCCGAACAATCGGTGCTACAAGCAAAGTAGTAACTCTTTTAAAAGTAAAAGAAGCGAAAGTTTGTGAAGTAAACGACGGTGTTGCTCTTGTAGCATACAGCGAAGGTAAATCGATGAATAAACCGGTTGAAGGTCAACAAAAGAAATATAATCTTTCTGCTGAATTCAACAAATTTGCAACATTGGAAGTATCAAATACCGAAGCTGGTGATTTGGATATGGCTCCTTTGGCAAATGCACAAACGGTTAAGTCATCTTTCAATACAAAAGGTCGCGGTTTTACCGGTGTTATGAAACGTTGGAACTTCGCTGGGGGTCCTGGTGCACATGGTCACCGTTTCCACCGTACAAGTGGTTCTATCGGTAACCGTGAATGGCCGGGTAAAGTCCAAAAAGGGCGTAAAATGTCAGGACAATACGGTAACGAGCAAGTAACCGTTAAAAACGAAGTTATGTCATTTGACGCAGAAAACGGTGTATTGGTTGTTGTGGGTTCAATCCCAGGAGCAAACGGTGCATTAGGTCGAGTAAAGGTTGTTAAATAATGAGCGCGATTGTACTGAACGAAAAATTCGAAAAAGCCTCAGAAGCAGCATTGCCGGAGAGCTTTAGTGGTATCAACCCGCATAACCTCTACTTGTACGTTAAATCGTATCAAGCAGGTCTTCGTGCAGATACTGCGTCAGCTAAAACACGCAGTGAAATGCGCGGTGGTGGTAAAAAACCATGGGCACAAAAAGGTAAAGGTGGAGCGCGTGCCGGTTCACGTCGTTCACCTGTATGGGTAGGCGGAGCTGTTGTACACGGTCCAAATACTGGTCGTAACTACGATCAAAAAATCAATAAAAAGCAAAAGAAATTGGCGCTTAAATGTGCGTTGGATGCTTTGGCTCAAGCAGGGAAACTATTCATCGTTGATACGATCGAAGTTCCAAGCGGAAAAACAAAAGATGCAAAAGTATTGTTTGATAACTTGAACGTACGTGATGCATTGCTCGTCAAAAAAATCCTTGACGAAAAAACGTATTTGGCATTCCGTAACATCTCTAAAACGTACATTGTTGAAGAGAATGAACTCAACGCCTTTTTGGCTGCGACATACCGCTCGGTTGTAATCGAAAAAGCGGTATGGGAAAATCTGACTAAAGAGAGCTAAGATGGCAGATATTACTGATATCAAATCAATCCTGTATACAGAGAAGACTCTTGGTCTTCAAGAAGAGGGTGTTATTGTTGTTCAAACGTCTCCACGTATGACAAAAAACGCTCTTAAAGAGGTGTTTAGAGAGTATTTCGGAATCGTTCCGGCTCGCGTTAACTCACTAAACCAAGACGGAAAAGTAAAACGTTTCCGTGGTCTTGCTGGTAAACAAAACGACTTTAAAAAGTTCTATGTGAAATTGCCAGAAGGCGCACAAATCGATAGTTTGGCGGTGTAATATGGCGATCAAAACGTATAAACCAACCACCCCGAGCCGACGTTTCTATACAAACGTTGACAACTCGGACATCACGGCAAAAGCGTCAGTTCGTTCATTGTTGGTAAAACTTCCTGCAGCTGCTGGACGTAACAACAACGGTCGTATCACATCACGCCATAAAGAAGCGGGAGCTAAAAAGCTTTACCGTATCATCGATTTCAAACGTAACAAATTCGGTGTTGCCGGAACTGTTGCAGCAATCGAGTACGATCCGTATCGTAACTGTCGTATCGCTTTGATCAACTATGTTGACGGTGACAAACGTTATATCCTCCAACCAAAAGGTTTAGTAGTGGGTGATAGCGTTATGGCTGCTGAAAGCGGTTTGGACATTAAAGCGGGTAACGCAATGAAATTGATGAATATCCCTGTAGGGACAACGGTTCACAATATCGAACTTAAACCAGGTAAAGGCGGACAAATCGTACGTTCAGCTGGTACATCTGCACAAATCATGGGTCGTGAAGGGAAATATGTTTCACTTCGTCTTCCATCAAGTGAAATGCGTTATGTTCTTGGCGAATGTATGGCAACTGTCGGTACTGTAGGTAACGAAGAGTACATCAACGTCGTATTCGGTAAAGCGGGTCGTACTCGTCATATGGGTATCCGTCCTCAAACACGTGGTTCTGCTATGAACCCTATCGATCACCCGCACGGTGGTGGTGAAGGTAAAACAAACTCAGGACGTCACCCGGTTACTCCATGGGGTAAACCGACTAAAGGTGCTAAAACACGTAAGAAGAAAGCAAGTGATAAACTTATTATTACTCGCCGTAAACCAAATGCTAAAAGGGTAGGCTAATCATGGCTAGATCAGTAAAAAAAGGCCCATTCGTTGATGGACACCTTATGAAAAAAGTGATTGCTGCCAAAGAGACGAAAAACACTAAACCAATCAAAACTTGGTCACGCCGCAGCGTGGTATTGCCAGACATGATCGGTTTGACGTTTAACGTTCACAATGGCCGTCAGTTTGTTCCGGTTTTCGTAACGGAAAACCACATCGGTTACAAACTTGGTGAATTTGCACCAACACGTACATTTAAGGGCCATAAAGGTTCTGTACAAAAGAAAATCGGGAAATAAGGAAGAGATATGGCAAGAGCACTATTAAAATTCGTTCGCGTATCTCCGACTAAATCTCGTTTGATCGCTCGCGAAGTTCAAGGAATGAATGCAGAGCAAGCAATGGCAGCATTGGAGTTCACTCCAAACAAAGCCGCACGTATCATTGCCAAAGTGGTAGCATCAGCAGTTGCTAACAGCGGTATCGACGCACAAGATTGTGTTATCACATCTTGCCGTGTTGATAACGGTCCGGTTTTGAAACGTTTTATGCAGCGTGCACGTGGTACCGCTTCAGGTATCCGCAAACCGACAGCACACATTTTGGTAGAAGTAGAGGGTAAATAATTATGGGTCATAAAGTTAATCCTATCGGACTTCGTCTCGGTATCAACCGCAACTGGGAATCTCGTTGGTTTCCAAACTTTAAAACAGCTGCGGTTTCATTGGGCGAAGACCATAAAATCCGTACCTATTTGAAAAAAGAACTCTACTATGCCGGTGTGAGCAATATCGTAATCGAGCGTACTGCGAAACGTCTTCGCGTTACAATCATTGCAGCTCGTCCGGGTATCATTATCGGTAAGAAAGGTTCTGACATTGAAAAAATCAAAGAATCTCTTCAAAACCTTATCGGTAAACCAGTAGCGGTTAATATCAAAGAAGAGAAAAAAGCACAAGCTTCTGCACAACTTGTTGCAGAAAATGTTGCTACTCAACTTGAAAAACGTGTTGCTTTCCGCCGCGCGATGAAAAAAGTTATGCAAAATGCACAACGTGCAGGCGCTAAAGGTATTAAAGTTTCAGTTGCAGGTCGTCTTGGCGGTGCTGAGATCGCTCGTACTGAGTGGTACCTTGAAGGTCGCGTACCGTTGCATACACTTCGTGCAAAAATCGATTACGGTTTTGCAGAAGCTCACACCACATACGGTGTAATCGGTATCAAAGTTTGGATTTTCAAAGGTGAAGTTCTCACAAAAGGTATCCAACCAGAAGCAAAAGAATCTAAAGAAGAGGGTCGTGAAGAGAAACCACGTCGTCCTCGTCGAAAGGCTGACTAATCATGTTAATGCCAAAGCGTACGAAATATCGTAAACAAATGAAAGGGCGTAACCGTGGTTACGCTACGAATGCAAACAAACTTGATTTCGGTTCAATCGGATTCAAAGCAACGGAAGCGGGACGTATTAACTCTCGTCAAATCGAAGCGGCTCGTATTGCAGCAAACCGTCATATCAAACGTCAAGGTAAAATCTGGATCCGCGTGTTCCCGGCTAAACCATTGACTGCCAAACCACTTGAAGTGCGTATGGGTAAAGGTAAAGGTTCTGTTGACCAATGGGTAATGAACATCAAACCAGGCCGTATCATTTTTGAAATGGGTGGTGTTGAAGAGACTCTTGCTCGTGAAGCTTTGTCGCTTGCGATGCAAAAACTTCCGTTCAAAACCAAAATTGTAACTGCGGAGATGAGCAATGAAATATACTGATTTGAACGGCAAAACAGCTGCTGAACTTCAAGGGATGCTCAAAGAGAAAAAAATTGAGCTTTTCACTTTGAAAATTAAGCAAAAAATGATGCAATTGACTAACACGAGCGAACTTCGCGCGGCTAAAAAAGACATTGCACGCATTAACACTGCTATGAACGCAGTGAAGTAAGGGCTAAGCTATGACACATAAACGTGAAATTCAAGGTATCGTAGTTACAAAAGCAGGCGACAAAACAGCAACTATCGTTGTTGAGCGCCGTGTTATGCATCCACGTTACCACAAAACGGTAAAACGTTTCAAAAAATACATGATTCATGATGAAAACAACCAACTTAACGTTGGTGATGAAGTGGTTGCGATCGAGTGCCGCCCACTTTCAAAAAGCAAATCGTTCCGTCTTAAAACTCTTGTTAAAGGAGCGAACGCATGATTCAAAGTTTTACTCGTCTTGTTGTAGCCGATAACACAGGGGCTAAAGAGCTCATGTGTATCAAGGTTCTTGGCGGTTCAAAACGTCGTTATGCAACAGTAGGTGATGTTATCATCGCTTCTGTTAAAAAAGCGGCTCCAACTGGTAAGATCAAAAAAGGTCAAGTTGTTACAGCAGTAGTTGTTCGTACGAAAAAAGAGGTTCACCGTGAAAACGGTTCATTGATCCGTTTCGACGAAAATGCAGCCGTAATCCTTGATAAAAAACGTGAGCCGATCGGTACACGTATTTTCGGACCTGTAAGCCGTGAAGTTCGTTATGCAGGTTTCATGAAAATCGTATCACTTGCTCCAGAGGTTGTATGATGGCAAAATTTAATTTCAAAAAAGGCGACATCGTAGAAGTGATCGCCGGTGATGATAAAGGTACAAAAGCAGAATTGCTTGCGGTTATGCCTAAGAAAAACAAAGTGATCGTTAAAGGTGTTCGTGTTGCGAAAAAAGCAATCAAACCTAGCGAGCAAAATCCACAAGGCGGATTCTTGAGCAAAGAAATGCCTGTAGATGCATCAAATGTCCGTAAAGTTGAGGCGTAATCATGGCACGACTAAAAGATAAATATTTGGCTCTTAAACCAGAGCTTCAATCATCTCTCGGAATTGCAAACGTTATGCAAGTTCCGGCTTTGGAAAAAGTGATCATTTCTGTCGGTTGTGGTTTTGCCATGAAAGATAACAAATTGATCCAAAGTATCCAAGATACTATCAGCAACATCGCTGGTCAACGCGCATCTGTAGTAGTTGCACGTAAATCGGTTGCTGGATTTAAAGTACGTGAAGGGATGCCAGTTGGTGTTAAAGTAACACTACGCGGTGCTCAAATGTACGATTTCATGGATAAATTGATTTCATTGTCACTTCCACGTGTTAAAGACTTCCGTGGTATTCCACGTAACGGTTTTGACGGTCGCGGAAATTACAACTTCGGTATTACTGAACAATTGATCTTCCCTGAAGTCAATTACGATGATATCATGCAAATCCACGGGATGAACATCACTGTGGTAACGACTGCTACGCAAGACAAAGATGCATTCAAGCTTCTTGAAATGCTCGGTATGCCGTTTGCTAAAGGGAGAGAATAATGGCTAAGAAGTCAATGATCGCCAAAGCGGCGCGTAAACCTAAATTTGCAGTCCGTGCGTATACACGTTGTCAGATCTGTGGTCGTCCACACTCTGTCATCAGTGATTTCGGAATTTGTCGCGTTTGCTTCCGTAAAATGGCAAACGAAGGGTTAATCCCAGGCGTTAGAAAGTCAAGCTGGTAATTCCAGCCTGATACTCCTAATGATTAGATAAGGAATATTAAATGATTAATGATTTGATCGCGGATTCGTTGACTCGTATCCGTAATGCGGCTATGCGTCGTTTGGATTCTACAACATTGATGCACTCAAAAGTTGTAGAAGCGGTAGTTGCCATTTTGGCAGACAAAGGTTATGTTGAGAGCTTTAACGTTGTTGAAGACGGCGTTAAAAAAACGATCAATGTCGTATTGAAATACGATGAAAAAGGTCGTACAGTAATCAATGAAGTAAAACGTGTTTCTAAACCGGGACGTCGTATTTACAAAGGTAAAGATGAACTAAAACGTTTCAAAAACGGTTACGGTACCATCATTGTCAGTAGTTCTAAAGGGGTTCTTCCTAACGATAAAGCGTATGAGCTTGGCGTTGGCGGTGAAGTCCTTTGTACAATTTGGTAAGGAGATAAGATGTCACGTATTGGAAAACTTCCTATTTCTATCCCAGCTGATGTAAAAGCAACACTTGATGGAGCTGTCATCACTTTCGTGAAAGGTTCAACAACTCAAGTATTGGATACTCGCGGTAACTGTGGTGTTACACTTGAAGATAACACTTTGACGTTCAGCACAAACTCTGATCAACGTGCGGATCGTGCGTTTTGGGGTACTTACCGTGCTTTGGCGGCGAATATCATTACCGGTTTAACAACTGGTTTCGAGAAAAAATTGGAGATCAACGGGGTTGGTTACCGTGCTGCGGTAAACGGAAACGTTTTGAATCTTCAACTCGGTTTCAGCCATGACATCAACTACGATATTCCTGCGGGAATCACTATGGCTGTTGAGAAAAACGTTATTAGCATCAAAGGCGCTGACAAACAACAAGTTGGTCAAATTGCTGCTGAAATCCGTTCATTCCGTCCACCGGAACCGTATAAAGGTAAAGGTGTTAAATATTCTGATGAGACTATCCTGCGTAAAGCCGGTAAGACATCTAAGAAATAAGGAGCGATGAAATGACAGCTAAAACACTAAAAAATAAATCGGCGAAACGTGTTCAACGTAAACGCCGTATTCGCTCTAAAATTTCAGGATGCGCTTCTTTGCCGCGTGTGTCTGTTTTCCGCTCTAACCGCTATATCAGCGCTCAAGCGATCAACGACGAAGCAGCGGTAACGTTGGCAGCAGTACACTCAAAAACTTTGGGTTTAAAAGCAAACAAAGCGGATGCTGAAAAAACAGCAGCTGTATTTGCTAAAAACCTCAAAGATGCCGGAATCAATGAAGTTACGTTCGATCGTAACGGATTTTTGTATCACGGTGTTGTAAAAGCGTTTGCCGAAGCTCTTCGTGCAAATGAAATCAAGTTTTAAGGTCACGAGATGCAAGCGATTAACAGAGAAGAATTTTCAGAAGCGATTGTAAACATCGGTCGTGTAACTAAAGTTGTAAAGGGTGGTCGACGTTTCCGTTTTACCGCTCTAGTCGTTGTGGGAAATAAAAAAGGGACCGTAGGTTACGGAGTTGGGAAAGCGAAAGAAGTTCCAGACGCTATCCGTAAAGCGGTTGACGAAGCATTCAAAAACTTGACAGAAGTGAAGATCAAAGGGACAACCATCGCTCACGATATCGAAGTTAAATACAATGCAAGTCGTATCTTGCTTAAACCTGCATCAGAAGGTACAGGGGTTATCGCCGGTGGCGCTACCCGTCCGGTACTTGAGCTTGCGGGGATCCAAGACATCTTGACGAAGTCTTTGGGTTCTAACAATCCAAACACTGTGGTACGTGCAACAATCGATGCGCTATCACGTATCAAAGGATAAGGTATGGCACTCGAAAATCTTACCCCTGCTGAGGGTTCAACCCACAGCAAAAAACGTCTTGGCCGCGGTCAAGGAAGTGGCCAAGGTAAAACAGCCGGTAAAGGTCACAAAGGGCAAAAAGCACGTAAAGGTTACAATGAAAAACGTAACTTCGAGGGTGGACAACAACCACTTGCTCGCCGTTTGCCAAAAATCGGTTTTCAATCACGTGTTGTAAAACCAACCACAATTAACGTTGAAAAAGTAAAAGAGATCGCGAATCTTGCTGAAATTACAATGGAAAGCATCCGTGGTGTTCACCGATTGCCAAAATCTGTCGTTAGCGTTAAACTTGTTGGTGCAAGCGCTAAAGATTTAGCATCTAAAATCAAAGACGAAAACGTTACAACAACTGGTAAATAATGAACCAACAACTTGTAAACAAGATCTTAATTACGATCGGTTTTCTCTTTATCTACCGTTTACTGGCATACGTGCCGGTACCGGGTGTTGACACGGCTGTAATCGCGTCATTTTTTAACTCTCATCAAGCTGACGCATTAGGTCTGTTTAATATGTTTAGCGGTAATGCCGTCGAACGTCTCTCCATTATTTCTTTAGGTATCATGCCTTATATCACCGCATCAATTATCATGGAACTTTTAGCAGCTACATTTCCGAATTTAGCGCAAATGAAAAAAGAGCGTGATGGTATGGTGAAATACATGCAAATCATCCGTTATGCGACGATTGCGATCACAATTGTGCAAGCGATCGGTGTGAGTGTCGGATTGCAGAGTATGACGGGCAAAGATGGCAGCAGTGCGATCTTGGTCGATCACAGTACATTTATGACTCTAGCAGTTGTTTCTATGCTAGCAGGTACTATGTTGTTGATGTGGATTGGTGAGCAGATTACCCAAAGCGGTATTGGAAACGGGGTCTCATTGATCATTTTCGCCGGTATTGTATCGGCAATTCCAAGTGCGATTTCGCATGCGGTAACGATGGTTAACACCGGTGCAATGGGCTTCTTGTCGTTGATCGGAATTATTGCATTGATTGTTGCCACAATTTTAGTCATTATCTATGTAGAGCTGGGTGAACGCCGTATTCCGGTAACTTATGCCAAAAAGACGATGATGCAAAATCAAAATAAACGGGTTATGAATTACATTCCGGTGAAAGTAAACCTGTCAGGTGTTATTCCGGTTATTTTTGCTTCGGCAATTTTGATGTTTCCTATGACGGTAATGTCATCAAGCACTAACCCGACGATTCAAGCAATCGCGGATGTATTGAACCCGAATCATTATTTTTTTAATATTTTGCAATTCTTGTTCGTTGTATTTTTTGCTTTCTTTTATGCATCGATTGTATTCAATGCCAAAGATATTGCAGACAATTTAAAACGTCAAGGCGGGTTTATTCCGGGAGTTCGTCCAGGAGAATCAACCAAAGAGTTTTTGAATGATACTGCAGGGCGTTTGACCATTACGGGAGCTATATATCTTGGTTTGATTGCAACATTACCATGGGTAATCGTAAAAGCGATGGGTGTTCCGTTCTTCTTTGGAGGGACAGCCGTTCTTATCGTAGTACAAGTTGCTTTGGATACGATGCGTCGTATTGAGGCACAAGTATATATGAGCAAATATCAAACCCTTAGCGCGGTTGGCCTATAACAATGGCGATTGCGCTACGCAAAAATGATGAAATTGCTTCACTTCGTGCCGCGAATCAAATCGTCGGTGCGACTCTGGAGTTGTTAGCTTCTCATACCAAGCCGGGGATGACCCTAAAGGAGCTTGATGCTATGGGTGAGGATTTTATCCGAAGCCAGGGCGCAATCCCTTCTTTTAAAGGGCTCTATGGTTTTCCAAGTGCAGTTTGTACCTCTGTCAATGAAGTGATTATTCACGGAATTCCGACCGATTATGTACTTCAAGAGGGCGATATTGTTGGATATGATGTAGGTACAAAAAAAGGCGGTTATTTTGGGGATGCTGCTATCTCACTCGGTGTGGGGAAAATTTCTCACGAAGATGAGGCTTTGATAGCGTGTTCTAAAGATGCTCTTTATTTTGCGATCGACATTATCCGCGACGGTATGCGCTTTAAAGAGCTTTCCTATGAGATTGAACAGTTTATCCTTGCTCGGGGGTTTGTCCCTTTGCGCGGATTCTGTGGTCACGGGATCGGTAAAAAACCGCATGAAGAACCGGAAATTCCAAATTATATGGACGGAACCAATGCCAAAGCAGGTCCGAAAATAAAAAATGGAATGGTTTTTTGCTTGGAGCCGATGATTTGTCAAAAAGAGGGAACTTCCAAAATCTTGGCAAATGGCTGGGATGTGGTCAGTACAGATGGGCTGCGAGGCTCTCATTACGAGCATACGGTTGCAATTATCAACGGTAGAGCTGAAATATTATCAATCGCGTAAAGGAAGAATAATGGCAAAAGATGATGTCATTGAAGTAGACGGAAAGATTATTGAGGCACTACCGAATGCAACGTTTCGTGTTGAGTTGCCGAATGGTCATGTAATTTTGTGTCATATCGCAGGAAAAATGCGTATGCACTACATCAAAATTCTCCCAGGAGATACGGTAAAAATCGAGTTGACTCCATACAGCTTGGACAAAGGTCGAATCACTTATCGTTATAAATAAATCTTCCTTTACGGGAAGATACATAACTATTTTTTGATAAAGGAAAAGATTTATGAAAAAACAGTTATTCCTTATTCTCCTTTTTGCCGCATTAGTTTTTGCTTCAGATACACAACAATCATTTTGGGAAACCTATACAGCCGCACTTCGTGGAGATAAAATTGCTCAGTTTCAAGTCGGTGTGATTTATGAAAGGGGAATCGGAACCGATTCCAATCAGTCAAAAGCCGCATTTTGGTATGAAAAATCAGCTTCGCAAGGGTATGTTGACGCACAATACAATATTGCTATCATGTACGCTACAGGGCGGGGTGTGGAGGTGAATGAAGGGGCTGCTATGATGTGGTTAGCTCTTGCCGCAAAGCAAAAAGACAAAGAGTCTCGAAAACTATTGTTAAAGTTTATTGACGGCGAATTGGATGAGCATAAAACGAAAAGTACGCAAAATTCTGATCATGATAAACGTGAACCTACTGTCCTCATAACACCCGTAACATTGATAACAAAAGCAGATGCAATGATGTGTGATAAGAACAATCAGTGTACACCGTACAAAATAAATACTACTGTAACATCAATGAGTAAAAACGGAGCGTATTATAAAATCAGCGGGATAGCTACAAAAAAAGGGTGGGAACCCTATCAATACGAGGGATGGATACATGAGAACAGCGTCGATATTCGACGCTGAGATTATTTGACGAAATGACAGCAGTAATCAGAGACAGTTTTGACTTTTAAATGAAAAGCACTGTTTGCAGCAACTTCGAAATCTTGTGGTCCAACAATGCTAACCCACTCGTCTGAGCCTGGAAGCTGAACATCCATCTCTCCGCTTAATATTTCCATAATTTCTTTGTCACCGGTATTAAACGTATATTCACCCGGTAACATGATTCCAAGAGTTTTGATCGTTCCATCTTCAAAGTGGATGGTTCGGCTAGTAACTTTGCCGTCAAAATAGATATTGGCTTTTTTATCGGCAGTGACATTGGTAAATTGTGACATGGGTTTCCTTTTAAAATAGTGGCGCAATTATAGCGGATTGATCTCTTTCTTGATCTTTTTAGGGAGATGGGCAAAGGGAAAATCAGAGATGATTTTGGTTTCACCACCCTCTTTGACTTCCACTTCCAAATCCATACTCTCTCGTTTCATCGAAATGAGCGTGATGGTTCGCCCCCCCTCTTCGTAGCTGATTTTACGAGGAGCAAGTTGGATGATGGCATTACGTTTTAGTGGTCTATATCCCATAAAGTCCGTTCTCCTTGACGATGATTTTTTTCGCTTCTACGAGCTGATTGACGGCGGCTTTAAAATTTTTCTTGCTTAGGGCAAAAGTTTTTTGGATGAGATCGGGATCGCTTTTGGTGTTATAGGGCAACATCCCTCCGTTGGCTTTTATCATCGAGAGGATTTTATCAGCGGCGTTTGAAGATTTTGCTTTCCCTATCATTTGCAAAGAGAGGTCGAGTTTACCATCGCTTCGGAGCTGTTTGACAAAGCCGTATTTGATTTGTCCGACACGAACGTCCTCGAAAATCTCGTTGGCATAAATCATCCCCTCATAGCGGTGATCCACGATTACTTTGTACCCTAACGGCGTTTTGGCGATCACCATAAAACTAACGGGGGTATTGGGATAAAAGCTTTTCGGCGGCATCTCTAATGCCCCGCTGATCTTCTCTGTTCCGACGAGGCGGTTCGTTTGTTCATCCAGTATTACGCGTACAAGCCGTTTTTCACCGACGGCAAAGGGTCGTTTTTGAAGGGCACGCGGGACAAAGAGGTCTTTTGGCAATCCCCAGTCGACAAACGCACCGATACTGTTGGTGTCGAGTACTTCGACAAAGGCAATTTCATTCACCATCGCTTTGGGCTTCAGCGTTGTCGCTACGGGGCGGTCTTCGCTGTCGGTATAGACAAATACGTCGATGGTATCGCCGACGTGCATTGCCTCAGTGACGTATTGGTTGGGTAGCAGTATGTCGCTCTCATCGAGTGCACGCAGGTATAATCCTGGGACGGTAGAGCGGTCGATAACGAGGATATTGATCTCCCCGATTTTTAGTGTTTCATTCATGGGTATAATTATATCGACTATTTGCTTGCAGGAGAAAAAATGAGAATTGTGATCACAGGAGCAAGCAGCGGCCTTGGAAAAGGTTTGGCACTTCATTATGCAAATCCTCAAAATAAACTTATTTTGATTGCGCGTCGTGAAGAGCGTCTGTATGAAGTTGCAGAATCCTGCCGAAGCAAAGGAGCAGAGGTGGAGACAATCATTGCTGATATCAGTGATTTTGCTCGGATGCGGGAAGTGGGGAGAGAACTCACGCGAGAGCCAATCGATCGGATCATTTTCAATGCAGGCATATCGGTCGGTCATGGCGGTGGGGTAACCCCGTTTGAAGATTTTGAGCGGCTCTTTAAAACAAATTTTTTAAGTGTTCATGCACTGTTGGAGCCGATTATTCCAAAGTTGATGGAGCAAAAATCGGGAGAGGTGGTTTTTATCTCCTCGCTCGCCTCACTGCTTACTATGCCGACTTCTATCGCGTACAGCAGTTCCAAACGGGCGCTTAACGCCTATGCAGAAGGGCTTCATTATCAGCTCAAACCCTATGGTATCGATGTGATGACGATTATGCCCGGATTTATTGATTCGGAGATGACCCGAAAGAACCGATTTAAAATGCCATTTTTCATGCCAACCGAAAAAGGGATAGCTCGGATTACTGAGGCAATTGGGAGAAAAAAAGTGCGTTATGCTTTCCCTTTTAGATTTTACTTAATGATTCGAATTGTCTTACTCTTTCCGCAGTCCTTAAGAGACAAAATTGTAAACTTCACTAATTTTAAAAAGGGCAATAAGCCTGAGATCTGAGGGAAGTATCCGATGACAATCGACAGTGTTTGTACCTATTGTGGCGTAGGATGCGATATTTCCGCTGACGTGGAAGATAATAAAATTCAAAGAATCTTCGCAAAAGAAGAGGGGATGGTTTCACAAGGGAGATTGTGTATCAAAGGGAAACAAGGGTGGGATTTTGTCTCTCATCCAAAACGTCTCCGTAATGCACGTGTCCGTAAATCGTTCTGGGCAAAAAATGCGGCACTTTTTGCCGATATCGATATGGATTATCTCGAGCCGGTCGATCACGATTTTTATGAGATAAGTTATGAGAGTGCGTACGAGCTTGTTGCCCGAAAACTTCGATCAATTATCGATACATACGGACCGCGTAGCTTTGCCGCTATCGGCGGTGCCCGTACGAGCTGCGAGGGCTCTTATCTGTTTCAGCACTTTACCCGACACGTTGTAGGTTCTCCTCATGTCGATAACTGCGCGCGTGTCTGTCACTCCCCATCGCTTAAAGGGATGCGTACGACCATCGGTGAAGGGGCAATGACCAATCCGTTCAACGATATCTACGATACTGAATTTATGGTAGTTATGGGTTCCAATACTACCGAAGGTCATCCAATCGTTGCAAACCGGATGCTTGATGTGATCAAAAATAACGGAGTTGAACTTGCAGTTTTAGATGTTCGCCGCATTCAGCTCTCAAAATCGGCAACGCACCATTTGAGTATCCCCTATGAAGCGAATCTGATGATTCTCAATATGATGGCCTATGTGATTATCTCTGAGAATTTGGTCAATACGGAGTTCGTGAATACGCGAACAAAAGGGTACGAAGAGTATAAGAATGCCATTTTGAACGATCCGTATGCCAATCCGGAATTTTTACTCCAAATTCCGGGATATGAGTCGCTGATGAACGAAATTCGCACGGTTGCCCGCAAGTACGCAACCCGCAAGAGTCTCTTTTTCTGGGGCCTTGGAATTACGGAGCATTTGGATGGGTCATATGCGGTAATGGCGATCACCCATTTGGCGATGTTGACAGGAAATATCGGGCAAAGGGGTGCGGGGTTAATGCCGCTTCGAGGTCAGAACAATGTTCAAGGTACCTGTGATGTGGGGATGCTGCCGTATTATGATCCTGATTACAAAGAACCCAAAGAGATTGGGCTTATGACTCCCGATCTCATCGATGCAATGATTGATGGGAAAATCAAAGCACTTTATAATATCAGTGAAGATATTGCCCATATACATCCGAATCAAAATAAAATCCACAAAGCATTAGAAAATCTCGATTTATTGGTGGTCAATGAGCTTTTTGACAATGAGATTACCAAATTCGCCGATATCATTTTCGGTGTGAAAAGTGCGTACGAAAAGACGGGAGTATATGTCAATGCAGAGCGAAGACTTCATCTTTCCCAACCGTTGATCAATGTGATGATGCCTGATGATTGGGAAATCATCGCTGAAATATCAAAGCGCTACGGAGTTGATTACGGATTCAAAAGCTCACGCGATGTTTGGGAACGTGTACGAGTGGATGCACCGGTACGTTTTGGAGGCGCCAGCTATGAAAAACTTGAAGCCAATCGGTTGCGCGGATTGCAATGGCCGGTACAAGAAGAAGATATGCCGGTATTGCATATCGGTCAATTTCGAACACCTGATGGATTGGCAACATTTAATTACCATCAATACTCGCCGCGAGGTCAGATTGAAGAACTGGTAAAAGCAAACAAACATGAGGGGTATTACCTCACAACGGGTCGTATTTTAGTCCATTATAATAATGGAGCACAAACAAATGCATGTGATAAATTACACAAATCTCACAGTGAAGATATTTTATTGGTGAGTGTAGACGATGAAGAGTTTTTTGAGTTTAAAGATTTTGTCGTTCTCAAAAGCGAGTATGGACAAAGTGCTCCATTGAGGGTAAAAGTGAGCTCCACCATCAAAAAAGGGACATTGTTCACAACGTTCCATCACGCCAAAAGCAACATTAACTTTTTATTCGGGGATGAGAGTGACGAACTGATCAAAACGGCCCGGTTTAAATCGATCAAAGTCGAGGTGGTAAAACCCGACTATCTGGATTGATGCGTGCACACCCGTGCCAAAGGCAATCTTGCCGAAGAATGCGGGTGTGAGTATCTGCGAAACAAAGGGTGCCGCATAGTCGATCGGAACGTCTATAACCGCTTTGGTGAGATCGATATCATTGCTATTCGCGATAATGTGCTCCACTTTGTCGAAGTCAAAAGCGCTCAAAGTTATGAGCAAGCAGTAAACAATATTTCCCCCTCGAAGCTTCAAAAACTGCGCCGAGCAATCCACACCTATCTTCAGCAAAAACGGCTCAATTTGGATTATTGTATCGATGCACTGATTGTCAGTGATGAGGGGATTGAATGGATTGAAAATATCACCCTATAGGGTTGTTTTCCTGAGAAATAATGTGAGAGTTATGTAATAAGTCATTTTAAAGATTGCGGCGTTATAATAGCTTCAATAAATATTCGCAATCAAGGAATTACAATGGGTAAATACGTAGAATTAACTGTATCGAATTTTGACGAAGTAACCAAAGAAGGTGTTGCATTGGTCGATTTTTGGGCTCCATGGTGTGGACCATGCCGAATGATCGCTCCGGTAATTGAAGAGTTGGCGGCTGATTTTGACGGTAAAGCAAAAATTTGTAAAGTGAATACCGACGAAGAGCAAGATATAGCTGTAAAATACGGAATCCGCTCTATCCCGACAATCCTTTTCTTCAAAGACGGTCAAGTCGTTGAGCAAATGGTTGGTGCTGCGTCTAAACAAGCGTTCGCTGACAAACTAAACGCATTACTATAATGATTGATGCTCAAGGGCTATAGGCCCTTTAGCTTCGATAACACTTCATTTTTCTGATAGTAACCCCTATTCATTAGACTTCGTATTTTTATCTTTCCCTTTCTTTATTCGTTCTCTAAAACTTTTCTAAAACGATTTTTCTGATAACTCCCTTTTGGCAGTGTTTAACCACAAAAGAGTATGATACTCCAAATAAAAAAGCGGAGGCTTTGGATGTTGGATTGTGCAATTATCGGGGGTGGTCCTGCCGGACTTACTGCAGGATTATATACCACACGGGGTGGTTTGGATAATGTCACGATGTTTGAAAAGGGGCTTCCGGGCGGTCAAATCACGATGAGTTCGGAGATTGAAAATTATCCCGGTGCGACAGCGCATAATTTGAGTGGAATGGATTTCATGGCACCGTGGCAGGAACAATGCCAGCGTTTCGGTTTGAAACACGAGATGTCGGAAGTAACGCGTGTTTCTCGTCGTGAGGACGGTATTTTCACGATTCATAAATCAGATGGCTCTGTCGATGAGGCTAAAAGTGTCATTGTATGTACCGGATCGGCTCCAAAGCGTGCCGGATTTGCAGGTGAGGATATCTACTTTGGACGCGGTGTCAGTACATGTGCTACGTGCGATGGATTTTTTTACAAGAATAAAGAGGTAGCCGTTATCGGCGGCGGAGATACGGCATTGGAAGAGGCTCTGTATTTGGCAAAAATTTGTACCAAAGTTTATCTGATTCATCGTCGAGAGACATTTCGTGCAGCTCCTAATACGATAGCGAGGGTTAAAAATACCGCTAATATCGAACTTGTCATTAATGCAATTCCCGAAGAGGTTTTTGGCGGAGCCATGGGTGTTGATGGAATACGTGTCAAACTGCAAGACGGTTCATCACGTCAAATCGATGTCCCCGGTGTTTTTGTTTTTGTCGGGAACAATGTAAATAACCAAGTATTGATCCAAGAAGACGGAAGTTTTCTGTGTGAAATGACACAGTGGGGTGAAGTTAAAGTGGATTTGAGTATGAAAACCTCTATTGCCGGACTTTTTGCGGCAGGAGATATGCGCGAATCTGCACCGAAACAAGTTGTCTGTGCTGCGGGTGATGGTGCCGTGGCGGCATTGCAGGCAATTGCATTTGTGGATGGGCATTAACGGCTCTTTAAACACGAAGAGGGTAAAATATCTTCACATTATGTTTAAACAGGGATGCTACAGATGATTAGAGCAGGAGTATTCGGGGCCGGCGGACGTGTCGGAAAGCTGTTGATTGAAGATTTGCATCATGAGAGCGAAATCTCTCTTGCGGCGGTTTATGTTCGCAATGAGCTCAATTTTTCGATTGATCCGTCCGTATTGGTAACCAACGATATGGGGACATTGCTGAACGGCAGTGATGTAATCATCGATTTTTCGTTGCCGGAAGCAACGCAGCTTTTACTCGAAAAAGCGATTGAACACCCAAGGGCTTTGGTTATCGGAACTACCGGTCTTGATACCCATCAGATGAATCTTCTCAAAACGGCAAGCGAGTCAATGCCGATTCTTTATGCGACGAATATGTCCTTGGGAGTTGCGTTGTTAAACAAGCTAGTCAATACGGCCGCTAAAACGCTCGAAGGGTTCGATATCGAGATCGTCGAACAGCATCATCGTCATAAAAAAGATGCGCCGAGCGGTACGGCATTGACATTGGCGCATTCTGCAGCAGCCGGACGAAATCTTGATTTGGACGCGGTTCGTGTGAGCGGACGTAACGGCAATATCGGCGAACGTACCAAAGATGAGATTGCCGTTATGGCTTTGCGGGGCGGTGATATCGTCGGGCGTCATACGGTCGGATTTTATAATGACGGTGAATTTATCGAGTTGCATCATACTGCAACAAGCCGTAACACGTTCTCAAAAGGTGCCATTCGTGCTGCGAAATGGTTGGTCGGAAAACCAAACGGCCTTTACAGTATCCAAGACTGTTTAGAACTAGCATAAGGAAACAAGAGTGCGTAGCTTAAATGAAAAATGTGCGGTAGTCGGTATTTTTGATCATCCGGAGGCGTCAAAACTTGCTTATTTCTCTCTTCATGCGCTTCAGCATCGTGGTCAAGAAGCTGCAGGGATCAGTACGGGCGATGGGGAAAAACTTTACACGATCAAAGATCGTGGATTGGTAACGCAGGTATTTGATACTCAAAAACTCAATACCCTCAAGGGACATATGGCAATTGGCCATACCCGTTATTCGACAGCAGGAGATGATTCAATCCTTGATGCTCAACCGGTTTTTGCCCGCTATGATTTGGGAGAGATGTCGATTGTTCATAATGGAAATCTTACCAATGCAAAAGAGGTGCGGGACGCTCTGATCAAAAAAGGGGCGATTTTCCAAACTTATATGGACACCGAAAATCTGATCCATTTGATCGCGAAAAGCGATCAACACCATTTGACAGATCGTATCATTGATGCGGTTAAAAAGATCGAGGGGGCATATTCTCTCGTGTTCCTCAGCCGAACCAAAATGTTTGCAATGCGCGATCCGCATGGATTCCGTCCACTTAGTCTTGGACGCGTGGGCGATGGTTATGTCGTTGCGTCTGAAACGTGTGCATTTGATCTTATCGGTGCGGAATATATCCGTGATGTAGAACCGGGAGAATTGCTCATATTTGAAAAAGGAAAAGCTCCTAAATCGATCAAAGTATTCGATGCGACTCCGAAACACTGTATTTTCGAGTATGTCTATTTTGCGCGCCCGGATTCAAACGTCTACATGCAGAATGTGTACGAAATGCGTAAAGCGATGGGGAAAGCTCTTGCTCGAGAGCAGCCTGTGGAAGCCGATATGGTTGTTCCGGTTCCTGATGGCGGCGTTCCTGCGGCAATCGGTTATTCGCAGCAAAGCGGCATCCCTTATGAGATGGCGATTATGCGTAATCACTATATCGGACGTACTTTTATCGAACCGACGCAAGAGATGCGTGATTTGAAAGTCAAGATGAAACTCTCTCCGATTAATGATTTAATTCGTGGAAAACGCCTTATCGTGATCGATGATTCGATTGTTCGCGGAACGACGAGCCGCCAAATCGTTCGTATGCTCAAAGCGGCAGGGGCATCTGAAGTGCATATGCGAATTTCAAGTCCACCGACAACCGATCCGTGTTACTATGGTGTTGATACGCCGGACAAAGAAAAACTCATTGCGGCCAATATGAGTATTCAAGAGATTTGTGAATTTATCGAAGCTGATTCTTTAGGGTATTTGAGTAACGAAGCGCTGCTCAGCAGTGTAAACGGAAAAGAAGAGAATTTCTGTACGGCTTGCTTTACCGGCAAATACGTTATTTAAAGAGCATTTTATGCGCGAGCAGATTTTTACATTCGGACAATATCTGCATCGCAAATTTGGAGCAAAGGTATCTAAAGTTCCCGTCTCCATTTCAGGATTTACCTGTCCGAATATTGATGGAACAGTAGCGAAAGGTGGATGTACCTTTTGTGAAAACGATTCATTCAGCCCAAGTTTAGATCGTGCCCGTGAATTAAAAGGGTTTTTCCTCAATTTGCAATCTACGCAAAATCCCCATTTGGATAAACAAATCCAACAGCTCGAATGGCAATTTGATGCACTCTCAAAACGACTTCGTGAGGAAAATAGTGCCCAAAAGTTTATGGTTTACTTCCAAAGCTTTACCAATACCTATGCCCCATTTGAAACCCTAAAAGCACTTTATGATAAAGCACTCAGTTTTGATAATGTTATAGGATTGAGTATTGGGACACGTTCAGACAGTATCAGTGACGAGACGTTCGAGTATCTATATGAACTCTCTCAAAAAACAGAGATTTGGGTAGAGTTCGGGATTCAATCGATTTACGATAAGACGCTGGAGCGTATCAATCGAGGGCATAACAGTGCTAATGTTAAAGAGACCATTATCAAAGCAAAATCATATGGTTTAAATGTTTGTGGACACCTAATCTTCGGTTTGCCCGGAGAGAGCAAAGAGATGATGCTCGAGACCGCAAAAGCAGCGTATGGTCTTGGAATCGATTCAGTTAAATACCATCCCCTTTATGTTGTGAAACGGACGGCCTTGGCCAATGAGTATGCGCGCGGAGAGTTTGAACCTATAAGTGAAGAACTCTATGTGGACGTACTCAAAGAAGCGCTGTTGTTAAAGCCTTCAAATGTGAGTGTGCAAAGAGTCAGTGCCGGTATTGATGATGAAACACTTATCGCCCCATCATGGTGCAGAGATAAAAATACCCAATTGCGCGTCATTAACGACGCATTGTGTTCGGTAGGGTTAAAGTATTAGTTTGCTTTAGCTTCTACAGTATAAGAAGCGTTGGTGAAATATGGCGGATATTTCATGAGAATAGTGAATGGTTTGGAATGTCCTGGATCTAGAGAATCAGCAATAACGTGTTCTTCCATAATATTTTGTCGTTTAAAATCGGGGTTCTTATCTTGATAAATTTCTGCAAAAACGGATGGCTGCGTAAATATCGATTCTTTGCCGCTCACCCCGCCATGAGCATTACTTAGACGTATTGTTGCGACAACATGTGCAACAGGGAATGGTCCGACATTACGTACGGTCCCCTTGATCATAATCTGTTCAGATTGATAGTATCTCTCTTTGTCGAGATTAGAAACCTCTACAATATATGCTTTTTCATTAATTGCTTTCCAGCTAAATGTACCGATAAGAACTATAATAAGTGTCAGTGTTGCCAGAATAGAAAATTTATATTTTGTCCGCAGAGATACCGCGATGGCGAGAACAAACAAGAGAATCAAAACAACGATTAAAAGATAATGCCAAGTTGTAAGCGGGCTCATCTGCATTCAGCCTTTATAGTAATATTAAAGTCTTTGTTATATCGGAATGGTTCGACAAAAAGTTTAAAAGGGGCCGATTCACCGGGAGGAATATCTTTGATGATTTTGATAGATCCTTTTTTAAAAGGGAGGTAAGGGTAGAGTTGATCGAGGTATCGATAATGGGATACTTTGTAAACACCCGCATATATACTGCACTCGGTAAAGGGGCGTTTTGAGGTGTTATTGACGTCACCTTTGATCAACAAAGCGTCGGTAAATTCAAGGGCTTGTACTTTATGAAGAATGATTTTATTTTTGAAAAGATAATGGTGAAGTTGTATGTATCCGACGATAGGACCAACTGTTAAAATACCGAAGGCAAGTATAACAAAAGTAACGGCAATAGCCATTTTATGCCGCAAAGCAATGGCTAAAACCAAAAAGAGTAGGAATAGGACAAAAATGCCACCAAAAAGAAAATAATCGTAAATTATGAGATGGTGGATAAAATCGATTATTCTTGCTTTCATTTTTCCCTAGCGTTTTTCTCCGCAATCCCGCTCATCCCGAATCGTCGGGCAAGCTCTTGTTTGATTCGATCGGGAGAGATGTTTTTATGTCCCAGTGCAACCAAGACGTGATACACTAAATCGGCACATTCGTAAATAATTTCATTTTCGTTCCCGTCTTTAATCGCAAAACTGAACTCTCCAGCTTCTTCTACTACTTTTTTGAGGATAGCGTTATCCCCTTTGCTGAGGAGTTTTGCAGTCCATGAAGTTTCCGGATCAGCGTTTTTTCGATTTAGGATAGTGTGGTAAAGTTCATCGATCACCCCGTAAGTAGCGGTTGTATCAATTTGTGGAGTGCTAATCGCTTGATCGGTTTCGATATCGGTGAAGAAACACGATTTTCGCCCCGTATGGCATGCTACCCCTTCTTGTCGTACCATGATCAATAGTGTATCGTTATCGCAATCGAGTAAAAAACGCTCAATATGCTGCAGATGACCGCTTGATTCCCCTTTTTTCCAAAGGCGTTGTTTGGAACGTGAAAAATAGTGGGCTACTCGCGTCGAAAGGGACAATTCTAATGCTTCACGATTCATATATGCCATCATCAACACTTCAAGAGTCGTAGAGTCTTGAACGATAACAGGGAGAAGCTCTGATTTTGCCCAGTCGATTTGATCAAGATTCATTGTTTATTTTCCTGTAGAGCTTATTTTTTGAGTGTCGCCACTTTTGGTATCGAGCCAAATATTGGGTGTTGACCCCCCAGGTGTGAGGAAAATCTTAGCATCTTTATTTTCTTTGAGTGCTTCGTTGAATTTCCCTTGAACTTGGATTTGCTCCAATTTCAATAAGCCCGGTGTGAGAGATGCTCCGATAAGCTGATTTGCTTTGGCTTGTGCTTGCGCTTGAATTGTAATCGCATTTGCGGCACCTTGGGCTTCAGTCTCTTTTTTGAATGCTTCTTGTTTTGCACGTTCTACATCTTGTTGTGCCCGTTCAACCTCTTGTTTTGCAACTTGAACACGCTCAATTTGATCTTTTACTTTTTGAGGAAGGCCGATTTCACGAAGTTGAATCGACTCAAGTTGTGCAGGAGCATTCTTTTGGCGTTCTACCATTTTTCGAATTCCTGCTTCTATTTGGGTAGCTATTGCATTGCGCATGATAGGAAGATTTTCCGCTTCATATTGACCGACCACATTTCGAACGATATCTCGTGCTACCGGATCGATAATTTTGTCTTCCCAGCTAAATCCCCAAGTAGAGATAGTTTTCGCCGCTACTTGTGCATTGAGACGGTATTGAACGGTGATATCGATAGCTACAGGGAGTCCACGTTTATCCAAGACCATGATTGCCGGTTTGGAAACGATGCCATCACCGACAGTTGATGTCCGATCAACTTTATCGGAATAGTTGATAATACGTACTTTGGTGTCAACAATATAGATTTTTTGGATTAACGGGATCATAAAATGCAGACCCGGCATCAATGCTTCATCACTGTATTTCCCGTTGGTGGAGAGGATACCGCGTTCCCCTTCAGTAATGATAACGAACGGTTTGGCTAAAAGGAGAAGCAAAATAAACCCACCGATGACCCATAGCATCCCAGCTTTTTGAGAGTTCATGTTGAAGTCCATTTTTGGCGGTTTCGGCGATTGAAATCCATTGCTTTTCTGTTCTTCTTTTTTCTTTTTGTTAAAGTAATCGTTCATATCACTTGCCATGCAAAATCCTTAGTTGATATAGGTTAAATAGTGCTCATAATCAGGATTACGTCCGTATACGATGTCAAAATAGCCGCTTTGGAGTTTTTCTGTAATCGGTCCGCGTCCTCCTGCACCGAGAACACGTGCATCGACTTCACGGATTGGAGTGAGCTCAGCCGCAGTTCCGGTCAGGAATGCTTCATCCGCAATATAAATCTCTTCACGGCTGATACGGCGACGTGTTACGGTATATCCCATTTTTTCAGCCATTTCGATGACGGTTTTCTGGGTAATAGAAGCCAATGAGTTATCGTTTGGCGGGGTGATAATTTCATTGTTTTTGATCATAAAAAATGCAGCACCGCTTGCTTCTGCAACGTAGCCTTCATCATCGAGCAAAAGAGCTTCATCGTATCCCGCTTCGACAGCTTCGAATTTTGCCATTTGGCTGTTGAGGTAGTTTCCGACCGCTTTGGCTTTACCCATGTTTGATTTGTTATTTGGACGGCTGAATGATGAGATTTTCAAACGAATCCCTTTTTTCATCCCTTCTTCGCCGAGGTATGCACCCCATTCCCATGCAGCAACTGCAACTTCTACCGGTGCTTGTTTGTGATAGATTCCCATAACACCGTATCCAAGATAAACGATTGGGCGAAGATAAACATTTTCACCGGTAAATTCATTTTTGCGAATGAGATCGATCTGCGCTTGATTAAGCTCTTCCAATGAGTATGGGACATTGAGAAGGGTCATTTTTGCCGATTCGATCAAGCGGTTTGTATGGTCGTTCAAACGAAAAATAGCGTACCCTTTTGGAGTTTTATAAACCTTCGTCCCTTCGATAACACCGTTACCATAGTGCAATGTGTGAGCAAGGACGTGAATTTTTGCATCATTCCATGCAACAAGATTACCGTTCATCCAAATATATTTGGCTTCATTCATAGGGAAGATCTCCAAAATAAAAATTGGGAGATTTTAGCGAAGATGTGATTTAAGCTATATTAAGTGTGAGAATTTAGACCAAGGGCATTTTATCTCCCCAAAGAGGAGAGTTTAATGACTTGGAGTGTTGATCATCCAGATGGAGAATACATCGAGATAATCCCAAAAGGATTGGATATATTCTGGACTTACCCCTTCGTTTTCGAGCGGGGGGAGAAGTTCGGCATAAAATTCAAGCCAGCGGCGACGTCCGTGTTCGTCAATCCGAAAGGGTGCATGGCGTCCTACCATGCGCGGTTCTCCGCGTGTTTGGTTAAAATAATCGGGTCCACCGCAAATTTGGATTAAAAAATCGGCAGCATGTTTTTTCGCGTTTGCAAAATCTTCCTCATCATTGACGGGGAATAAAAAAGAGATATCACTGTTACGAATCAACTCATAATGATCGTCGACCAATTTTCGAAAACGCTCTTCTCCAACTTGAAAGAAAAAGCCTGGATGCGGCTTGGCAACGGGAGGGCGAACCCCTAAAACACCGTCAGTAATTTTGAGTTCGAGCATGATGATCCTCTGCGTATTTTTGAGACATATTCTAAAGAGAAGATGAAAAGAAAGAGCTTAAAAAATCTCTTTTCCCCTCTTTTTAGCTGATGATTTGTATAATTGAAACATAAGTAACATGGAGGAGATAAATATGGACGCACACGTTTGGATGGGGTCCCGTCAAATTGTGTCTAAAAGTTACATAGAGCGTTTTAGCCCCTATGATGGACGACTTGTCTCACGCTCGGCCGTGTGCAGTGCCGAAGATGCACAAAATGCTTTGCGTATAGCACAAGATGGGGTAAAACTAGCTCGGAAAATACCATTGCATCAGCGATGTTCATGGTTGCTTGATGTGGCTTCAAAACTCCGAGATCAACGAGAAGAATTTGCAAAAACGTTGTGTGATGAGGTAGGAAAACCGATTACCTACGCCCGTATAGAAGTGGATCGGTGTATCGAGACGATTACTCTCTCTGCAGAGACGGTGCGGACGATGCACGGTGAGACGATCAATACCGACGCGATGGCTAGCGGTCGAAGTGCACATGCCTATTGGCGTCGAGAAGCTGTCGGAGTTGTGGTAGCGATTACGCCGTTTAATTTTCCTCTCAATCTTGTTGCGCACAAGCTGGCACCTGCTTTGGTTGCCGGGAATACGGTTGTTCTTAAGCCGACTCCTGAAGCACCGCTTTGTGCTTACAAACTTGCACAGCTGTTTATCGAAAGCTCTTTTGCAACCCCTGATGCGCTTAGTGTTGTTTATGGAGATGCTGAAGTGGGTGCTGCATTGGTAGGAAGCGACATTCCTCGTGTTATTAGTTTTACGGGATCGGTAGGGGTAGGGAATATCATAACCCGCAGTGCTGGGATCAAAAAAATCTCTCTTGAATTGGGCGGTAACGCGGCAACGTACATTGATACAAGTGCTGATCTGGAATATGCAGCATCACGATGTGCTATCGGAGCGTTTGTCAACTCAGGGCAAGTGTGCATTTCACTCCAACGAATTTATGTTGAGAGCAGTATTTACGATAGTTTTGCTCAAAAAATGGCAGAGACAACGGCAAAGCTGGTTGTAGGTTCACCGTATGACGAGGCAACATTCTTGGGGCCGTTGATCAATGACGAAGCAGCCCAGAGAGCAATGAATTGGGTTGAGAGTGCAATAGAAGAGGGGGCTCGAGCGCTCACTCCTCCTCATAGAGAGGGTCGGATTTTTTATCCGTGTGTTATGGCGGATGTGACTGAGTCGATGAAAATCGTTTGCGAAGAGGTTTTTGCTCCTATCGTGAGTTTGGTACGTGTGGATGGAATCGATGATGCAATTGAGAGGATGAATAATTCACCGTACGGATTGCAGTTTTCGGTATTTACCAACAATCTTGCCCATGCCAAAAAGGTGATCGATGAGTGCGAAGCGGGAGGGGTCGTTATCAATGATATGCCGACACTTCGTTTTGATATTCAGCCCTATGGCGGAGTGAAACTGAGCGGAGTAGGACGTGAAGGACCACGTTTTGCGATTGAGGAGTTTACCGAAATAAAATCGGTAGTCATTTTATAAAAAAGGAAAATAATATGTTAGAAATTGGAAGTGTATCCCCTGATTTTTGTTTGAGTAACCAAGACGATGTAGAGATCTGTTCTCGCGATTTGCGCGGCAAATGGATTGTCCTCTACTTTTATCCGAAAGATTCGACTCCCGGATGTACCACAGAAGCATGCGAGTTTAGTGCAGCAATGGATACGTATGATGACATGGGGGCTATTATTTTAGGTGTAAGCGCGGATAGTACCAAATCACACCGCAATTTTATCGCTAAACAAAATCTTGAGATTACACTCTTAAGTGATCCGACGACTCAAATGATGCAAGATTACGGCGTATGGGCAATGAAAAAAAATTACGGCAAAGAGTATATGGGGATTGTACGCTCAACGTATATTATTGATCCTAAAGGGATCGTGCGAGCAGCATGGACGAATGTAAAAGTGAAAGATCATGTGGCGAAAGTAAAAGAGGAGTTGGCAAAGTTAGTAGGGTAGTTTTTATCCCTCCGTTCGCTCTGCGCCTGTCGAAGGGTAACGGGTCAGTTATAGACAATCTCAAACGTTTTTGCTTCTTCCCCGAATGAGTGGTAGAGATAAAGCTTGCGCGGCTTCTTCTCCCACTTTTTAAATCGTTGAGACGGCTTTTTGATATACTCTTCGATAATTCTTATTTGCTCTTCTACTTTTTTACCCAATAAATGACATTCCAAAGGTTGTATTGTCTCTGCACGTATATCTTTCACATCCAAATCATATTCGATACGGGGTTCAAAAATTAGTCGCTTTTCTTCTTCACCCGAGATGATTTTTAATTCCGATGAGAGTCTATAGGTGTGATCGTCTATCGATACATAAATCCGAAAGTAGGGACATTTGAGTGAAAAATGACCGTGGATGTCAAAGAGGTCACTTTTTGCTTTGATCGTATCGATCACGCCATTAATACTTTGGCATTTTTCGACACTATAAGCGACATTATCACGGTCTTTTTTCAATCGGATAGACGTTCCCCTCATATCCGTAACGGTTCCGCTGTTGCCGCATTTGTGCATAAGTTTAAAATCATAGTGTATCGTTGTCATAGGCTACTCCTTTAAAGAAGTATACTTTTAGTAAATTACAAAGTTATGTTATTCACATTATCCTAATCTAAGATAATCATGAATTAATTGCTAAATCATACAAAGCTTGCGGATTTTCGCTATCGAGGAATTTATAGTTTTTCCCGTTTATTCCCAACGCATTGATCTTTTTTTCAAGTTCTGAAAATTCGGTTTCTTCTAAGACAAAAGGGTTGTCTTTTAAATTCTTAATGACTTTTAGCTTTATGTCCCCGTTATGATCTGCTTCTGAGATAATTTTACAAATCAAGTAAATTCCAACGGTCGGATACTTCGCAGTGGTATGAGTCGCTCCGTTGTAATAAAAGACAATATCATCAATATTGTTTTTCAATCCATGAGATACTTTTTCTTGCTTAAATTCATTACCCTCATTTGTATGATTTATAAATTCGTCCGGATCGTTCTTTTCCCATGCACGCATAGATGCTTTGATTTGCCAAAAATTTATAGATTTAGGCGTTTTTTTACTCTTGTAAGCTTCTAATTCATTTTCGATTTGTACAAAGACATCGGGGTGATTTTTACTTTTAATATCATCATAATTTTTTCCATCATCAATCCTTTTTTTACATATATTTAAGAGTGTATTTAAATCACTTTGGTTCATTTCTTTCGCCTTTTATTCTTTTTGATTTTAGTATGAGTAAATTACATATGTATGTAATTTAAAAAATTGTATATGCAAACTCTGTTTCTTCAATTATTTGTACTTTTATACAGTTCCTTAGCATATTAGGTTCGATTTGCTTTAATTTTGCGTTCATTTTATCTATTGCCTCTTTCCGATGTATTCCAATATTCCAAAAACTTCTAAATGAGGCATCTGATTTTAAAGCAAACTGTATTTTTCCGATATCTTCTTGCATTTTTTTTATGCAAGTTGCCATACTATTATGTTGCTTTAGTTCTAAGGCTATGTAATTTGTTTTCTTTGCATATTTTTGCTTAATAACAAAATCAACTATTACTTTTTCTTTTGCACTAACTTTTCTTTTATCTGTTCTAAACCCTTTTTCTCGTTCCCATTCAACGATTGATGTATGATCATTTAAAAACGAGGCAAATTCTACTTGGAACCATATTTCCCATCC
>NZ_NSIU01000049.1 GCF_002633015.1 Sulfuricurvum sp. PD_MW2
ATTTTGATCAAATATTTTACTTTCAATAATCTTTCCAAATTGATCAGCCAAATGGAGTATTTCATTTTGAGTAATTTCTTTATTTAGAATCTTTTGAAAAAAATATTCAATTTTTTCAAATCGGGAAGTCCCTCCGTTTGCATAGTGATAGGCTTCAAGTATTTTGATGTTTTCTTCAGAGTAATCTTTAAATAATTCTTTAAAACCATCGCCTTTAATTTTCATGCTATCAAGTATAACACCGTCAAAATCAAAAAGAATATTTTTAATCATAGCAGTTTGGCTATTACAGTGCATGGGATACCATCGCTTCGTGCAATGCGTAAGGGTGCAACGATTATTGAGGTAAATACGCTTGACGTATCGATGTCACGTAAATCCATATCTTCGAGAAGTAAAATGGGTTGTTCTGGATTTAAAAACCGTTTATGTGCCTCTTTTCCAGTAGAGCGCTCTTGAAAACTTGAAACTGAAATAGAATCAAACCCAAACATACGAATCTCTTTAAAGTGTTTTATTAGAAAATCATAGATATCTGGGTGAAAACCATTATTTTTTTCCCAGTATTGTTTAGTTTCACGAATATGGCATAAGCCTGTTTTGACTAGTAATAGTTCATACCCAATATCTTTGATGGTATTAAGTTTTTCTAACAGTTCTTCTTTAATTACATGCGCTTTTGGTTCTATTTCTAGAAATAAAATTTTTTTAAAAGTAAAAAAATCAGCATTAAATGACTCGATTGTTTGTCCTTCTTCATAAAAATGATAAGGCATATCCAGATGCGTTCCTATGTGAGCAGTTGTTTTAATTATACTATCATTTGCAGTCCCGCCTTCCGCAATTGAATTTTGTTTTCGTATTACAAAATTGTTTCGGTTTCCATAAGACGGTGTCTGTTCATTGAGCAAATAAGAGAGAAAAATCATTTATTTTGAAACTCACAGTGTATGGTTTGGATACATTCCAGCAGCCCCTGTCCTAAATCGATATAGGGATTAGCGACTAATTTTTTAGCAGCCGTAGGATGAAAGGTATACGGTGTAATTCTGTAATGTCCCATATTGCCCGTTGAGAGTTGGTTAATTGTAAGTTCATTACGCATGATTTCATTAATCATTGTTAAGAGTTCAATCCGTTTTAATTTTTCAATGCCAGTCAAAATAATATGCTCATTTTCGTACTGAGCATCTTCAATGATATTTACTGAAAGTTTTGCAGCATCAGCCGCATGAATATATTCTCTTAAATCTTGTCCGTCTCCTTTATAATGAAGCTGTTTAGTCGTAAGAGCTTCTTTGAGGAGATTGTAGATGTAGTTATTATGACTGGCTCGCTCTCCGTACAGAGAACCGTAACGTATTACAGTGTATTTCAGCCCGTAACGCTTATAGTATTCTTCGGTCAATTTTTCGGATGAGTGCTTACTAATGCCATAAAAAGAACCATCACTGCTAAGTGCGTATGCACTGCTCGCATAAATAAATCGATCGATTTTGCCATTTTGACGGCATGCTTCGAGAATATTTAGATGTCCCATTACATTGATCGTCATAGTCTGGACAGGTTTATGAATTGCTTCATCAATATTAGCTATTGCAACAAAATTATAAATAATATCGGCTCCGACAATGGCTTTTTCTATCTCCAAACTTTCCATAATATTTACTTTAAGAAAAGTTTGTGAAGGCTGCAAATAGGGTGAAGGTGAAATATCGGCTATAATGACGTCATAACCGCGCCGACTTAATTCATCTGCGACGTAGCTACCTAGAAAACCGCTTCCGCCAAAAATAACTACTTTTTTCATAGGTTGAAATACTTTCTTAAATGATTGATAGCGCTGAGCCCCATTCCTTCAACGGCTTCAACTGCATTGCCTCCAATATGGGGGGTACAAATAAGATTAGGAAGCTGTAGTAATTCCAAGTCTGTCGGAGGCTCTTCAATATACGCATCGATTGCTGCTCCCGCAATCATACCGTTTTTTAATGCATATTTTAAATCACTTTCATGAATAATTCCGCCGCGTGCACTATTTATAATAAATGCACCAGATTTCATCTTTTGAAATACTTTGAGGTCAATTATTCCCTCTGTACTACTATCCAATGGGGTATGAATTGTTACGATATCGGATCGTGCATACAGCTCTTCTTTGCTTACATCGATGAGGTTGTTTTGGGTGTAATAATCCCTTTGATCGATAATGTCATTGACTAAAATAGTACATCCAAATGGCTGCAAAAGTCGAATGAGTTCTTTTCCAATATACCCGACGCCGATAATTCCTACGGTTTTCCCACTAAGCTGAAACCCACCTGACTTATTCCATATGCCATTTTTAAGTTCATTGGAGGTGACGTAAAGATTGCGGCAGAGCATCAGCATATAGCCAAGGGTCATTTCGGCGACACTTAAACGGTTTACTCCTCCCGTCCATCCGATATGAATGCTTCTGCGTTGACAGGCATCGAGATCAATATTATTGAGACCAACTCCATATTTTGAAATCATTTTTAAGCTAGGGCATGCACTTAAAATAGTATCGTCTATTGATTCAAGACCTACTATTATTCCATTCGCCGGTTTTATAAATTCTAGTAACTCATTGTTATTGAATCGTATCCCCTCGTCATTAAATCTTACATCAGGAAAAGACTTAGAAAGCTCATCTCTGAGCATAGCGTTTTTAGAAAAAGAGGGAGAGGTTACGGCAATTATCATAATTTTATACTTTCTTGTAAAATGTCAAAAATCATTTTATGACCTTCGTCTGTATAGTGAACTGCGTCATATGTGTATGTAATATTATGGATATCAATTAATCTATTTTTTGTTTGAGAGAAATTTACCATAAAGAATATTAATTCATTGGTTTTATGAAGTTGCTGGAAAAATGAATCCGGCCGGCTGCGTTCAATTTGAATATCTTTAGAGATAGCAGGAGTATTAATAAAGTATTTTTTTTTAAATTTTTTATTCAGCAGTGAATTTAATTCTATTAGATAGTTTTCTTGATACTCAATACTTTGTAGAACTTCAATGTTACCATTATTTAATGGATATTTTTCATGTTGATGAATAACATTTTGGGTATTGCTAAATTGCTTGATTTGAATCAATGCATCATCCAAATAATCCTGCTTTTTAGGGGTGAGATCGACGTAGCCAATATTGGTTACGAGAGTGTTGAAGGTAAAATTTTCATTCAATAGTAAAAAATTATACAGTGTTGCGAATAGCGTCAAATTTTTTGGTTTTGAAATGATTAGATAGCTTAGATTATGAATATCGAGAAGTCGCTTGAATCGGTAGAGATACGAATTTTCTATTTTATTATTGTCCGTGGCTAATCCTCGTGAATCAAAAAACATGAGGTAATGATAATGCCTTAGCGTATTGTCTGAGATGAAAATTTGATTCTCTTGAGAAGTACTATTTTCACCCTCTCCAAATTTTATTGATTGCCTCATTGTATGCTGACTATTTTAATTTACCCATAATTAAAACATCTGAATATTCTCCATTTTTATAAAAATACTCTTTTAGCATACCTTCTTGTATAAAAC
>NZ_NSIU01000031.1 GCF_002633015.1 Sulfuricurvum sp. PD_MW2
AAATAATCTTCACAGACTAGATTTTCTTCAAGAAAAAAGAGAATTGTCTACTGATGAGAAAGAAGAACGTAATCTATTACAAACAATAGTTCAAAATAAGCAAGAAAAATTGACTTCATTAAATAATGCTACGAGAATATTGTTTATAGGAAGTGTAGAAAACTATGCTGATTTTCAATTTGGGACCAGTGGCGGTGAAAGAGCTTTGAATGGTATTCTAAAAAAGTTCAATTCTTCTCGGATTGGAATAAATGGAAAAACAAAAATTGATGTTTGGAAGGATAAGTTTTTTGTATCAATGCACTTATCAGATGAAGAACTGAAGGAAGTTCTCAATAGGCTTAACTTAAATGCAAAAAATGACCTGACAATGCAATCATATTATCTTGATAGGCTAAGCGATGAGATAAGAATTGGTATGGCTATGCCTTCGATTGCATTGGAATTATGGTATCAAATAAATATTCGTGGTCATGATGAAAAAAATGTCATGAAATCTTTTAATCCTTCTGGATGGGAATTTGGATTGGGTTGATGTCTAACAACACAAATAAAACCAACCAATTAAACAATGTATAAGTGACTTTTTTTCTCGTTCCCACTTTCCAAGTGGGAATGCTGACTGAAAATATACACTCCCACTCAGGAGAGTGGGAGCGAGAAAAAGAAAAGGACATATAAAATTCGTGTATAATATTCCGTAAGATTACACTGGAGATTACAATGGTCGCCTACAAACCTAACGAACTGATGAGTTCGACCGATGTCGCCAAAAACTTCGGAGCAGTCCTCTCCAAACTCGCCAACCACGAAGTAGATAAAATCGGTGTTCTCAAAAACAATAAACTCGATTTTGTCCTCATGCGTAATGACGAACTCGAAAATCTGATCGAACAAGAGATTCAGCAAAGACAGTTCGAAGCGGATAAGCGAATGGTAGCTCGACAAGTTGAGGCATTGCGAAGCGGAAACGTAAAAACTTATTCACTCGATGATGCAGAAAAAATGTTAGACGAAACGTTAGCGCGTTATGAAGATTGAATTTGATCCCGAATTCATGGCTGCTTTGATCGAACAGATCAGAATAATAGCCGAAGATAAACCAAGAGCGGCGCGAGAATTTAGACATGAGCTGATAATGCAATGTAAATCATTGGTCGATATGCCGTATCGTTGCCGTAAATCGATCTACTACGATGATGAACATGTACGAGATTTGATTTTTCGAGGTTACGTTATCGTGTACATGATTCAAGCAGAGAGTATTGTCATCACCTCTTTGATTAATCAACAAAATTTCAAGCCCAAAAGTATCAAATGATGGACTTTAATTTGACGGCATATCAAGCTACAATATCAAGATAAGGCAAAAAAAGGAGGATAATGTGTTTAGCTCGCTCATTAACTCCATCATGCATGCTATCAAGTTTAGACAACTGCTCAAAGATGCCAAAGCAGGTGATCCGATTCTCCAAAATAAACTTGGAGCGATGTACTACGACGGTAGCTATGTCAAACAAGATTATGCTAAAGCGTTGTATTGGTATACCCAATCGGCTGAACAAGGCTATCCTCAAGCCCAAACCAATTTGGGTGAAATGTATGAAAATGGGGAAGGGATCAAAATCGATTATGAACAAGCGGCAAAATGGTATGAAAAAGCAGCGGTTCAAGGAGACCCTATCGCCCAGAATGCACTTGCTTGGATGCTGGAAAAAGGGATAGGATTAGAAGCAAATATACAACAAGCATTCCATTGGTATCATCGAGCTGCAGGGCAGGGAAATGCTGCTGCCCAATATAATCTTGGAGTGATGTATTATAACGGTATCGGAGCCGATCAAGATAAACGTGAAGCACTCCGATGGTATCAAAAATCTTCAGAATTGGATTATCCTCCCGCATTGACGGCTCTGGGCAATATGTATTTAGCGGGTGAGGAAGTGATTCAAAACAATCCTAAAAGCATGGAACTTTTTCAAAAAGCCGCAAAGCAAAATTATCCTGATGCACAAGTTCGCTTAGGTGAAATATACGAAGAGAAAAAAGAGTTCAAAAAAGCTCTTCCGTTATTTTTTCAAGCCGCACAGCATGATCATCCGACCGGACAAACAAATCTTGGGATCATGTTTGCCTTTGGTGATGGCGTTCTCAAGAACGGTGTGATTGCTTATGTATTGTTGAACAAGGCAGTTGAAAACGGGAGTAAAACGGCCAAAGAGATTCGTGATACTATCGCTAGAGAACTCTCATTGACCCAACAAGAAGAAGTAAAACTGCTCCTTAAAGAACCAAAGCAGTTTTGGAAACTGATAGAAAATAATTTAGTATAAAAGACAGATATATGACCCGAACCGACTATAAAAATGCCGTAGAATTACTAAAAAAATACGCTTACCACTATTATGTGCTCGATGATCCGATCACGACGGATGAAGAGTATGATATTCTTTATCATCAGGTGGTGGCGTATGAGAGCGAATACCCTGCTGATATTATTTCTGATTCTCCGACACAGCGGGTAGGAGATGTACCGCAGGATAAATTTGACAAAGCACAGCATCTCAGCCGTATGTGGAGCTTGGAAGATCTCTTTAACCGTGAAGAGTTGGAGACGTGGGTCAACCGTATCACCAAAGTCTACGGCGATGTCCGTTTTTACTGCGAGCCCAAATTTGATGGGGCGAGTTTGAATCTGATCTATGACAACGGCGCATTGGTTCAAGCTATTACCCGAGGCGACGGTGTCGAGGGGGAAGATGTCACCCAAAACGCCAAAACGATACAATCTATTCCTCTCTCTATTGATTACATGGGTCGTATTGAGATACGCGGTGAGGTGGTTATCTTCAAAGAAGATTTTGAAAAGATCAACGAAGAGCGGCTCAAGAGCGGTGAATCGCTGTTCGCCAACCCGCGCAATGCGGCAGCGGGGAGTTTGCGCCAACTTGATACCCGTATTACAGCATCGCGCCGTCTTGTATTTATGCCCTATGGGATCGGAGCCAATACGCTGGAGATCAAAAATCTCTCCCAGCGGATGGAGTGGGTCTATGCTTTGGGATTTCGTAATCCCCACATGACCCATCTGTGCGAGAGTGCCGAGGATATTGAACGTTTTTATCATGAGATGCGCGTCGAGCGGGATAATTTCGCGATGTTGCTCGATGGGATGGTGATCAAGGTTGATTCCATCGCTGTCCAAGACGAACTCGGCTACACCGTCAAAAATCCCCGTTGGGCGGCGGCGTACAAATTTCCCGCTATTGAGAAACTTACCACATTGCGTGAGGTGATATTGCAGGTGGGTCGTAGCGGCGTCGTGACTCCCGTCGCTATCGTTGAACCCGTTGACATTGAGGGAGTAACGGTAGAACGCTCTACACTACATAATTTCGATGAGATAGAGCGCAAAGACATCCGTATTGGCGATAAAGTCATAATACTCCGAAGCGGAGATGTTATCCCAAAAATTGTCAAGGTGATCGCAAGTGAGCGCACCGGAAGCGAACAGATAATTCCCCGTCCTGCGCAGTGCCCAGTGTGTGGAAGCGAGCTTCTCGATGAGGGGGCGCTCATCAAATGCCAAAATATGGGATGTGAAGCGCGAGTGGTGAACTCGATCATCTATTTTGCCTCTAAACAATGTCTTAACATCGACGGTTTGGGAGATAAAATCGTCGAAGCGTTACACAGTGCGGGATTGGTGCATGAAGTGAGTGATTTATTTGATCTGAATATGGATCAGCTCCTCTCATTGGAGGGATTTAAAGAGAAAAAAAGCTCTAATCTCATCGATGCCATTGCGGCGGCAAAAGGGTGCGATTGCTGGCGCTTTATCAATGCGTTGGGAATTGAGCATATCGGTGAAGTGGCCTCGAAAACGCTCTGCACTGCATTCGGGACCGCGTTTGATACGGCAACCCATGAGGAGATTTTGGCACTGGAAGGGTTTGGAAAAGAGATGGTTGAATCGATTCTCGAATTCGTTCGTGTCAATCAATCTAAGATTGAAAACCTAAGAAACATTCTCCAACCTGTTGCTCCTGTAAAAGTGGAAGCTTCAGAGAACCCGTTCAAAGGCAAAAGCGTCGTCATCACGGGATCGATGTCGGTGCCGCGTGATCATATCAAAGCCATGCTAGAGGTATTGGGAGCCAAAGTAGCTTCATCGGTCTCGAAAAAGACCGATTACGTGGTGTATGGCGAAGATGCGGGGAGTAAATACGACAAAGCGGTCGAATTGGGTGTCCCTTTGCTCACCGAAAGTGAGTTTCGCGCCTTAACGGCGCTTCCCGATAGCACTTCGGCGGCGGAGGGGACTGCTGTAAAAGTGAAAAATAGCCTTTTTGATTAAATAGGCGAGATACCCTTTGATCTTAATCCCTCCCGGGAGGAGTCCGGCTCCGTACTCTCCGCCGAGCGCGATCATAACCCCTTGATTTTTAAACCGAAACGGGAGTTTTTCTTTACCTGAGAGGGATCGGCAAATATTGCGAACGGCGTGTTCGGCTCCCCGTTCGGCAAGTTGTGCGGTTGGAGGGATAAATTTGCCGTTTTCATCGACAGCATTCGTGATATCCCCGATCGCATAGATATTGGGATGGTTGGGAATATTGAGATTTTCATCGACGATCAAATGCCCTTTTGGATTGGTATCAAAGCCGAGGAACTGGGTGAGTGTCGAAGCGGCGATCCCTCCGGTAAAAATCATAAACTCAAAATCGAGAGTTTTATCGTTATCCAATATGATCTGATTCTCACGTACTTCGCTGATACGGTTGTTATGCCAGACGTGAACTCCAAGTTGTACGAGTCGTTCGTGTGAACTTTGGATCAAGAAAGGATCCATCCCAAAGAGGATACTCTCGTAGGCATCGATCAAATAAACATCTACCCCACGGCATCCGAAATTCCCATTTTGGTAAAAATGGTTGGCATACGCTGCCATTTCAGCGGCAATTTCGACACCGGAGAGTCCTGCTCCCCCGATGACGATATTGAACGGCTTGACTTCGCACCCTTGGCTCTGCGCTTCGATTCGGTTGAGGAGCGCTCGTTCAAACTGCTGTTTGAAATCGAGTGCGCTAGGGATACTTTTTACTCCGTGGGTATGTTCGCGTAGCCCTTTGATAAACGGAGGAAAATAGGTTCGGCTTCCGGTTGCGATGATGAGTTGATCGTACGCGATTTTTTGCGTTGGAGTGGAGATGTTTTGGGTGGCGGTATCGATACCGGTGACCTCTTCACACACAAATTGAACATGACGAAAACTGTTGCATAATGAGGGCAAGTCGATCATGACTTGGGACATATCGATTTTATTTGCGATAAAGTCATACACTTCGGCTTGCGTATAGTGGTATGGATTTTGGTCGATGAGGGTGATCGTCAGATGATCTTTTTTGGCAAGATTCTCCATGGCTCGGATGCCGCCGTATCCTCCTCCGATGATAACCACATGATTTGATTGCATTTATACCCTTGCGTTGAAACTGATGCGCAATGGTATCCTAAACAAAATTATGTCACCATAACGTATTAAGAAGTGAATGGAACACGATGAGATTAGACAGTTATTTAGTAGAGATAGGACTTGTAGAGAGCCGAAATAAAGCACAACAGCTGATCAAAGATCATGCCGTGAGTGTCGATGGAAAAATTATCGACAAGGTTTCGTTTGACGTGATAGAGGGGATGAGCGTTGAGATCGACGATACCCAGATGTATGTCAGCCGCGCGGCAATCAAACTCAAAGGATTTCTCCCTCATACCGAGTGGAGCTTGAGTGGGCTCAATGCTTTGGATATCGGTTCCTCCACCGGCGGATTTACGCAGGTATTATTGGAAAACGGTGTTGCGAACGTCACTTGCGTCGATGTCGGAAGCGATCAACTCCATCCGAGCTTGCGGAGCGATCCGCGTGTTTGCATACATGAGAATACCGATATAAGAGAATTTAGTACGGAATCACCGTTTGAGATTGTGACGTGCGATGTGGCATTTATTCCGTTGGAACTTATCCTTGAATCGATTGATCGACTCTCGTCTCGTTATATCATTGTTTTGTTCAAACCGCAGTTTCAGGTTGGACGCGAGGTGAAACGAGATAAAAATGGAGTCGTCAAAGATAACAAAGCAGTTCAAAAAGCGATGATCCGTTTTGAGGACTCTTGTGCCCTTTTGGGATGGAAACTTGTTGCCAAAGAGATCGCTCATATCGCAGGGAAAGAGGGAAATCAGGAGATTTGTTATGGCTTTATCAAAGGTTGACTCAATCGCCATCGGTGGATTTGATGGAATGCACATCGGACATCAAAAACTCTTTAACGAATTAGGAAAAAACGGCGCAATTGTGGTGATTGAGACGGGTTATGCCAATCTCACCCCTAAAACCGAACGCGAACATTACACCCACTATCCGATTTTCTATTACTCTTTAGAAGATATCCGCCATTTGGAAGGGGAAGAGTTTGTTCATATGCTTCAAGAACGATTTCCTTATCTCAAAAAGATTGTCGTCGGATACGATTTTCATTTCGGGAAAAACCGCCGTTACTCCCATGCTGATTTAGGTGAACTGTTTGCAGGAGAGGTCAAAGTTGTCGATCAGGTATGTATCGAGAACGATTCTGTCCATTCTCATAAAATTCGTTCCAAAATCCAAATCGGTGATATCAGCGGAGCAAACCGCTTTTTGGGACACAACTATTGTATCAAAGGGCAGGTAGTCAAGGGGCAAGGGATTGGGAAAACCGATCTTGTTCCCACCATCAATCTCGAATGCAGTGGATATCTTCTCCCCTATGAGGGGGTATATGCGGCACTGACCCGTATTGATGGAGAGGAACATTTTCACCCCTCGGTTGTTTTTATAGGGCATCGGGTGAGTACCGATGGCAGCTATGCGATAGAGAGCCATATTTTAGGAGAAGAGATCAAAAGCTGTGATCATGCGACGATCTGTTTTGTCAAATTTTTACGCAAAAATCAGAAATTCGAATCGCTTGAAACGCTAAAAAATGCGATAAGTGATGATATTTTAAACGCACGTCGTGAGCTCATCCATCTGAGTTTATAGGAATTTAATCTCTATTGGGGTAAAATCCCGCTAATTTTTCATGTAAAGGAACACTACTTATGGGTGAGTTGTTTACCTTCTTCGGCCTTATCAGCCACGAACATTCGTTCATTTTCTTAACGCACATGCTTCTTACAGCGGCGATTGTGTTGATTATTGCGAAAATGGCGACATCAAATCTTCGTCTTGTTCCAAGCGGAGCACAAAACGTTATGGAAGCGTATCTTAACGGTGTACTTGCAATGGGTGCAGACGTTATGGGTAAAGCGGAAGCTCGCCGTTATCTTCCTCTTGTTGCAACTATCGGTCTTTTTGTCGGTATTGCAAATATCATCGGGGTTATTCCTGGTTTTGAAGCGCCGAGTGCGTTCTTGGATTTTACCCTTGCGTTGGCTTTGGTTGTATTTACGTACTACAACTTCGAAGGTATCCGCCGCAATGGACTCATTAGTTACTTCAAACACTTCATGGGACCGGTATGGTGGTTGGCATGGTTGATGTTCCCGATTGAAATCGTTTCACATATTTCTCGTATCATCTCTTTGAGCTTCCGATTGTTCGGTAACGTCAAAGGGGACGACATGTTCTTGATGGTATTGTTGATGTTGGCTCCATGGTTGCTTCCTATGATCCCATTTGCATTGTTGACGTTCATGGCATTCTTGCAAGCGTTTATTTTCATGATGCTCACCTACGTTTACCTTGGTGGTGCGGTTCTTCTTCACGACGACCACTAAGACCCATCGATGATGAAGCGAAGTACGTTTGACGCACTGTTAAGCTTCCTCGGAGGCGTATCCTGGGCTTTTGTTATTGTCGGAGCCTGGGTCACTTTTCAATCTTTCGTTTTTCTCGGTATCGTTCCGGCGGTTATGTTCACTTTCCTTTTCATCTTTTTAGCCATTTTTTTGTTGTTGGTGTTAGAGACGATGTCGATGGCACGTGATCGTAACGATTTGATAGCTAAACAAAACGAGATGCTCGAAGAGATTCGGGAATCGTTCAAAAACTCCTCTGAAAATGCTTCCCAAGAATAAGCCATTTTGGCTTTGCCTGTTTTCTCAAAATATTAAGCTCACAAAAGATACTATAAGTCATTAAAAATTATATTGGTTATTTTTAGGGTGATGTATGGAATTAGTCTATTTATGGGTTGATAATTATAAAAATATCCATCAGCAGGGGTTTAATTTCAGTGGGCGGTATCGATGCGATTATAACCCCGAAACAAACGAACTCACGATTGATGAAAATACAGATTACGTCCATATCTTCCCAGAGAATATCAATGTAACGGCGATTGTCGGGAAAAATGGGAGCGGAAAAAGTAGTCTTATTGAATTAATTACATATTTCAGGACTGAAAGATTCACGAAATATGTTGATAGTTTTTCGATTGCAGTGTTTTTCAAAAATAATTCTTTTTATATTCTTACACCTTACACAAATTTAACGCATATTTTTAACCAAGCCAAAGTTAAGATAGTTAATTTAACTGAGCACACAGTTAACTCTCATGATCACGCACATATAGATATAGATTTAACCTTTTTTGCAAATATTAAATTTGATTTTACTATGCAATCAAAACAGCATCAAAATTATCACAGCGGTCATTTTAATGATTTTTATCAGGGTGGAATGTATTATAAAAATAATGAAGCTGACGATTTCAACATCAAGTTTGTCAACTTAATTCAAAAAGAGAATCATTTTTTTTCTTTTTTAAATGCAGATTATATATTTGATTCATTTGAAGTTGAGTTTCATGAAGATGATTTTTTAGATCATGTTGACAAGCAAGAATCTTACTACGAAAAACTTTCTAAATTACGTCAAAAACTTGAGTTTGATCAAATACGGTTGGAAGGGATGACTGTTCACGATATTCTAAATGAAGAAAAGAATCATGAAAAAACGATTGCAAAACTAAGAGTCAAAACTCTTATCTTATCGACTATTATCAGTTATTGCATACATGAAATAATAAATGCTATAAATGGTTTTCGTAATGACATAAAGAGTGTGAGTGATATGTTGATTGATGATTTTCTTGCAGCTTTTAATGTTGTACCAGAAGTTGATCAAAAACCTAATTCAAGTGAATTTTACAGTTATCTTATTGCCTCATTTTTGGCGTGTACAGTAATTATGCAGAAAAAAGTTTTTGAGTATCAAAAAGCTTTTTTAGACTGGTCACAACAAAAAAAAGGATTAGCATATTTAACTCATGAATTTGATGAAAGATTAGAAGATGTGATGTTTTTTCTATCAAATAAAAAGATCATTGATGATCTTTTTGAGCTTTTTCATCCTATAGAAGATGAAAAGTGGTCTTGTAAAACAATACCGTTGAAAATAGGTAGTGAAGAAGCTAATGGAATGTTTGAAACATTATCAAAAAATTTATTCTTTGCAAGCTTTTATAGACAAGGGATATTAAAAATAAATTTTGTTCATAGTGTGAATGGATACAGTTTCAATCACTTAAGTAATGGTGAAAAAATCAGATTGACAACATTTATAAATCTTGCACATAAATTTATAAAGTCATATACAATTCAAGAAACAAGTATTTTAATGTTTGATGAAATTGAACAGTCATTGCATCCTTCATGGCAAAGAAATTTTTTATATGATTTGTTCTCATGTTTTAGACAAATTGAAAATATTTATGAATTGAAACATCCAAGACTACATTTCATTTTTGCTTCACATTCTCCATTTATGTTGTCTGATACACCGTCACAAAATATTATATTTTTGGACCGTGATGAAAATGGAAAGTGTAAGGTATTTGATGGATTAAAAAACAAAAAACAAACTTTTGGCGCTAATATCCATACACTATTGAGTGATGCTTTTTTTATGGATGAAGGGTTAATGGGAGAGTTTGCGAAAGAGAAAATTCAGTCTGTTATTGATTTCTTGAATGGTGTGAATGAGAGTAATCTTGACCAACAAAAAGCTTGGTCAATTATCCAGCTAATCGGTGAACCTTTTTTAAAACAAAAACTCGAAGAGAAATTTCATGAAAAATTTTCAACAGAAGAAGAAAAACGAAAAACTAAGATAAAGCAACTTGAAGATGAGTTAGAAAGGCTTAGAAGTGCTCAGCCTGAAAATTGATTCATCACAAGCAAACCAATACGTAGAAAAAATGTGGGAGCATCTTCATAAGCAACTAAATCGAGTTATTGCTTCACGAGGATTAGGTAAAACAAAAAAGAGAGCAGTGAGTAGACTTTCAGATAAAGAGGTACGATTTTTAGAGTCAATTAATACAGAACAAAAGATAAAAGAGATTCTTTCAAGTATACCCTCAAAATTACGAGAAATTATTGATGAATTTGAGAAAAAAAATCCCTCTTTACGGGTAAAAACAAGCAATATCAATAAAGTTTTATACAATGTATTTATCAGCAATGGCTATGAGCATAAAATTTTCAATGGATTAAAGTTTGTAGATGATTTAGGGCTTCAAACGTGTCCTTATTGTAATCGTGCGTATATACAATCGGTGAGTAAAAGAGGTGTTGTTCGTCCTCAGATAGACCACTTTTATCCCAAAAGTCTATATCCCTATTTAGGTTTGTCTTTTTACAATCTTATCCCCTCTTGTGCTGTTTGTAATGGAACAACGGCTAAGGGTGATAGAGATAGCTATCACGATAATCTTATCAATCCTTATGACATAAAAAATGATGATTTCAAATTTGCTTTCGAGTTTGTGACTGTCGATAGTGTGCAAGTTAAGTTAGATAAAAAGATTCCTATTCACGACGAATATTTCAAACTTGAAGAGTTTTATCAACATCATAATGATGTTGCTGATGAATTGTATACAAAACTATATAGAGAAAATACAAAAGAACATTTTGATTCATTACGAAAATCATTAACTAATATAGGTTTTGATGAAGATGAAATTCATCGATTTATTACTTGTGGATATTTAAAAGATGAAGACTTGCACAAACGCCCCCTAAGCAAACTCATCAAAGACATCTCCGAAGAATTGGAGTTGATATGAGCCAACAAATGAGGACAACTAATTAATGCCGTGGCGACATAAACCCATAGAGATATACAAAATCCCTGATGTTGATTACTTTCTTTTTATGGACGAGAGCGGTGAGCATAATCTTAATAATTTCGATAACACTAAACCCATATTTACCCTCAATGGGGTTATGGTCGATGCAAATCAATATACCGCTTTTAAACGTCGTATAAATGCGTTCAAAGACACCTACTGGGAGAATGGATGTTTTTTAGAAAAGGGGAAACATCCTAAAAAAGTGTGTTTTCATAGTCGTGAGATTCGACGGCGTAGCGGTGCGTTTTCAAAACATTATTTTGATGATACACGATATGCTCAGTTTATGGATGAATTGACTGCGATGATGAAAGAGTTACCGTTTGAACTTATCGCCGCTTGTATCGATAAACAAACGCTTGTATCACGCTACATTCATCCCAAAGAGCCGTATGAGCTGGCTTTAGAGTTTATTATCGAACGGTTTGCCAAATTTTTAAACACTCACAACAAAACTGGGATTATAATTTTGGAATCACGAGGGAGAAAAGAAGATGCAAAATTATTGGAGCTATTCTTAGAGTTATTTAACGATGGCACTAACTTTGTCAGTCATCGTGTATTGCAAAGAACGATTACGACAGGGGTATATTTTAATCCGAAGTGGAACAAAGAAAAAGAGAACCTTGATACGTTTGTGGGATTAGAGATTGCCGATTTGTGCGCACATCCGATAGGGCATTTTGCGTTTAAAAACGAAAAAACGAAGCCGTTTTTAACAATCGAGTCAAAGTTTGTAGGATTTCCAAATTATCAGGGAAAGGGGTTGAAGTTGTTTCCATAATAAGCTTACGGGACGGATCCCGTACGCCGACCGACTTTAGCCGATCCACTTGCGAGAATTATATCTCAATTTTACTAAAAGTGACAAAAAACATGACATTAAAACATTACCTTATCACCGATCCCTCATTTTATGGCACTACGCCCGATCACCTCGAATTGGCGCTTGATGTCGTTTATTCGCATCGGCTTCCCGATTTTGCACTGTTCAGAGACAAACAAACCGCTGATTATGCCGCGCTCGCCCATACGTTTGTAACGATTTCACGGGAATATAAAGTTCCTCGTATTTTGCTCCACGGTGATTATACCCTCGCGCATGAACTCGGAGCGGATGGGGTACATCTCACATCTTCACAATTCGACGCTATTGCAGAGGCAAAATATCTGGGGCTCTATGTCATCATCAGTACTCATAGCCATGAGGAAGCACTGAAAGCGCAAGAACTCGTTGCCGATGCCATCACCTACAGCCCGATTTTCCCCTCGCCGAACAAAGGGGAACCCAAGGGTTTAGAGGATTTAAAAGAAATTGTGGATAAAATAGAGATACCTATTTTTGCGCTCGGCGGAATTACGACCGAGGAGCAGATCAAAGCGGTTGAGGAGTGCGGCGCATACGGCTTTGCCTCTATCCGCTATTTTATATAACCTAAGGATTTTCTCAGATGTTTGAAACCATTATCGGTTTGGAAGTTCACGTCCAGCTCAATACCCAATCTAAACTTTTTTGCTCATGTCCTACCAGCTTCAATCACGAACAAAACACCAATACCTGTCCAACCTGTTTGGCTCTTCCAGGGGCACTTCCGGTGCTAAATAAAGAAGCGCTTCGCAAAGCGGGAATGTTCGGTACGGCGGTAGGAGCAACTATCAATCGTACCAGTTTTTTCGACCGTAAAAGCTATTTTTATCCTGATAGCCCAAGCGCGTATCAAATCACGCAACTCTATACTCCTATCGTAGAGCATGGAACCCTCGTGATCGATTTTGAAGACGGAAGCCAAAAAACGATCCGTATCAATCGTGCACACATTGAAGCGGATGCCGGGAAAAATATCCACGAGGGATCGATTTCCAAAGTGGATCTTAACCGTGCGGGTACACCACTCCTTGAAATTGTCTCTGAACCCGATATGCGTTCGGCTGAAGAGGCGATTTTGTATCTCAAAAAACTCCACTCGATCGTCCGCTACATCGATATCTCGGATGCCAACATGCAAGAGGGATCATTTCGCGTTGACGTTAACGTCTCTATTCGACCAAAGGGGGATGAAAAACTCTATACCCGTGTCGAAATCAAAAATATCAATAGTTTCCGTTTTATCCAACGGGCGATTGAAATCGAAGTAGCGCGCCAAAAAGAGGCATGGGAAGATGGCGTTTATGAAGAGGAGATTGTACAAGAGACCCGGTTGTTTGATCAAGTGAAACAAGAAACACGTTCTATGCGCGGTAAAGAGGAAGCGGCCGATTATCGCTATTTTCCAGAACCGGATTTACTCAAAGTGATCGTAGATGATGCCATGTATGCTGATATTTGCAGCATTCCTGAACTTCCAGATGCTAAAAAAGAGCGTTTCGTTAACGATTTTGCGATTAGTGAATACCATGCATCGCTCATCACCGCGGATTTGGAAAACGCCCACTATTTTGAAGAGATGCTCTCTTTGGGAATAAGTGCTAAAAATGCTGTGACATGGCTCATCGTTGAGCTGCAAGGACGTCTTAGCGGCGGGGTTACCCCTTCCACCTCACCGATCAGTGCGGTAATGCTTGGAATGCTAGTTAAACGGATCGAAGAGGGTGTTATCAGTGGGAAAGCAGCTAAAGAGGTTCTCGATTATCTTCTCGAAAACGGTGGAGATATCGATGAAGTGATCGAAAAACTCGGACTTAAACAAGTGAGCGATACCGGTGCACTTGAGGCGTTGATTGATGAAATTCTGAATGCTAATGCCGATAAAGTAGCCGAGTACAAATCAGGAAAAGACAAACTTTTCGGCTTCTTCGTCGGTCAAGCGATGAAAGCCTCCAAAGGTTCGGCAAACCCGAATACGCTCAATGAAATCCTACAAGCTAAATTAGCGCAATAAGGGTGTAGATGATAGGTCGATGGATAGTAGGAATCGCTTTTTTTCTTCATGATTCTCTCCGCTATCGACGCGTAAAGAAATTTTTTCATAATCTTCTCGAAAATCCTGCCTATCCGTATAAAAAGTTCTTTGATTATACGATGATGGTATTGATTGTCATCAGTGTTTATATACTGGTGCATCACGTCAAATATGAAGTTAAACCTGATTGGCTCTTTTTTAATAATTATGTTATTTCTGTTATCTTTATGATCGAGTATTTGCTTCGGCTTTGGGTATACAGCGATAACTCCAAAGTGATTATTGAGCAGTACGAGCATGATCTTTTTTTACAACGTCCCTTTAAAATTTTGGTTGCATTCCGTCAAATCATAATCACGAAATCAAAATTTGTATTTTCTCTTTCCGCTATCATTGATTTGCTCGCGATTATGCCATTTTTCCATGAAATGCGATTGTTGCGAGTCTTTATCCTCTTTCGTGTCTTTAAACTTTTCCGATACGCAAAAAGTTTGCAGCAATTTGTTTCGATATTGGCCTCCAAAAAATTTGAATTTTTGACACTTGGAGTTTTTGCCTCGGTTATCATAACCGTATCTTCTGTCCTGATTTATGTTATGGAAGCAAATAATCCAGAATCTCCGATAAATACTCTTTTTGAGGCGGTATATTGGTCGGTTGTTACTATTTTTACGGTCGGGTATGGTGATTTCGTTCCGGTTACGAGTGAAGGGCGAACGGTTGCAATGGTAATTATCGTTGCAGGGATTGCTGTTATCGCATTTACGACATCCATTGTTGTATCGGCATTTACCGAAAAGCTTGACGAGATCAAAGAGGATAAGTTGATTGATGACGTATCCAAATTTGATCAGTTTTATTTGATCTGCGGATATGGTCCATTAGCGGCGCAAGTGGCACGCCGTTTTTTAAAAAACGGTAAACAGGTGATTATCATCGAGAGCAACCATCAAAAAGTTGCAGAAGCGCAAAAAGAGGGATTTTTAGCATTAGCCTATAATCCTGCATCATTGCACTCATATCATACGATTCGTATCAATTTTGAAACACAAGTCATTGCAGCCATTTTGCTTGAAGAGAGTGATGTATTGAATGTGTATACGGCATTGACAATACGAGAAATTTCAAAAAAAGTTAAAATTCTCTCTATTTTGCTCCACCATGAAAATCGACGAAAATTGACATTGGCAGGGATTGACGAAGTTGTTTATACCCAAGAATTAGTTGGATTAATGAGTAAAGAGGTGAGCGGAAGACCGGTTGCATTTGAGGTTATTCATGCTTTGCGCTCGGAAAATAACGGTGTTTTTATCGAGGAGATCGTATTGGATACGCTCATGGCTCAACACTTTTTTGAAACGACGAAACACTCAATGTTTCATAAACGTTTGATCGTTTTAGGGGTCTATAAGCAGCTCAGTCAATCTTTTTTCTTTAATCCCTCAAATACTCTTGTTATTGAAGAGGGGGATGTCGTTATTGTGGTAGGAACACGCTCCTTGATTGATGAGTTCAAGATACAAATGCGAAGGAAAAAACGCTCATGAGTTATCAAAGTGCCATTGTATTTGGATTTAACGAATACGCTAAACAAATAGCGCTTCAAATAGCACCTGAATACCCTTCCTTCGCCATTTTTGTGATGAATGAATCGGAACGTATTTTGGCAAAATCAGCCGGTTTTGAAGCGGCACTGTTTGATTTGGGGGAAGATTGGAAAATTATTGAAGAACGATTTGATCCTAAAAATTTAATAGTTTTTTGCGCTTTGGATAAAGATGCCGAAAATGTTTTTTTAACCATTTCTCTGAGATCGATTTTTGGAGATCTCCCGATTATTGCTTTAGCAGGTGATCATGAGAGTGCCGCAAAAATGAAAAGTGCAGGTGCCAACAAGGTAATGGCAACACAGCAGATTACCGCCAATATCATCACCGAAATGTTAGAAAAACCGACCGTAACCGGGGTATTGCATGATATTTTGTATGAAGAATCATTTTTAAAGATTGCTCAACTGGTTGTCCCTGAAGATTGTTTTTTAGTGGGGAAACATTTGCATGATATCGATTGGGGTGAAGAATTTGATTTGCTCGTTCTTGCGATTGTCGATCACCAACTCTCTGCGACGTTTAGTTTCACGTCAAAAGGGCACCATCATCATATCGATCCGGAAGATGTATTGGTCGTTGTCGGATATGAAGACAGTATTGCGGCATTATCTCAAGCAATGGGGATTATCAAATGAATACGATTGGAGTGATCGGCGCGGGCAAATGGGGTGAAGCATTAGCATTTGCAATGAGCGAAAAAAATGAGGTAATCATCACATCGCGTACCTCTCGTGAATGGCCAAATTTTAAGTCGTTAGACGAAGTATTGCAATGCCGCTATCTGATTATCACCGTACCCGCTCAGCAGATAGCACAATGGCTCAAAGAGAACTTTACCTATAACGGACAAAAGATTTTGGTGGCGGCCAAAGGGATAGAAGCCTCTAGCGGGCGTTTTCTGAACGATATTTACGGTGATTATGTACCGAATGAAAACTTGGCATTTTTATCAGGGCCGTCGTTTGCGGTCGAAGTAAAACAAAAACTTCCTACGGCACTAGTCATCAATTCGGCATCTGAGGAGACAGCACGTGAATTTGCGGAACTCTTCCCGAGTTTTATCCGTACCTATACAAGTTCGGATGTAATAGGGGCAGAGATAACGGGTGCTTATAAAAATGTTATTGCAATTGCGGCAGGGATTTGTGAGGGGTTGTCTTTGGGGCATAATGCAGCGGCAAGTTTGATTGCACGCGGGCTGGTCGAAATGCAGCGTTTTGGGAAAGCCTATGGTGCTAAAGATGAGAGCTTTTTAGGTCTTAGCGGAGCGGGAGATTTGTTTTTAACCGCGAGCTCATCAATGTCACGCAACTATCGTGTCGGATTGGGATTGGCAAGCGGGAAAACCAAAGAGGTCGTTTGTAGTGAGATCGGTGAAGTGAGCGAGGGGATTGGAACTGCTTATGCGCTTCATGAGATAGCACAAGAGAGAGGCATCTATCTTCCTATTGCTGCAGAGGTGTATGCAATTTTGGAGGGAAAATCTCCACGACAAAGTTTAAAAGATTTAATAGAGAGGTAAAAAATGTTAGTTCACATCGTAATGTTTCAGTTTAAAGAAGAGAATAAAGAGGCCAATATGGCACTTGTCAAAGGGATGCTTGAAGCTCTCCCAGAAAAGATTGAAACACTCAAACATATGGAAGTAGGGGTTGATATCAGCCGAAGCGAACGTTCTTTTGATATGGCGTTGATTTCCCATTTCGACGACCAAGCAGGACTTGATGTGTATGCGCCACATCCTGCGCACCAAGAAGTTGTCAGTATTATCAAAGAGGTGACAACACTCTCTAAAGTTGTTGATTACATCCGATAGGTCTAATAATGGGATGGACATGTCAGCATGACGCACAAGGGTTTTGCAAACTCTTGAAGGTTCCTTGCCAACCCGGTATCAAAGGGTGTACCCTAAACAAGGGGGCTGAAGTCGTTTTCACGACCGGCAGTTATGAAGGGGATAAAAAACAATCGGAAGAGTGGGGTGAAGCCATCGATTTTGCTGCGCTGGCACGAAGCAATTAGTTTTTTTCGATTTCTTCTAGTTTTTCCTCGATAGTGAGGAGTTCTTCTACTTTTTGCTCATAGATCTCTTCAAGTTTTTGTAGTTCTGAAGCCAGAACCGTAATTCCGATTTTTTCATAGCACTGCGGATTGGCAAGGCATTTTTTCTTATCATCCATCTGTTTTTCTATCTCTTCGATTTCAGAGGGCAATTGCTCAAGGGCAATCTTTTCTTTAAATGTGAGTTTGAGTGCTTTTGGTTTTTCAGCTTGTACTGATATCGTAGCGGTTGAGGTTTTGGTAAATTCGGCTTCCATAGCATCTATCTCATTGAGCTCTTTTTCGTCTTCGAGATATTCGCTGTAGGGTTTATAGCTCTCCTCGATGGTGCCGTCACCTTTGAAGATAAATAGTTTCTTAGCAATCTTGTCAACGAAATAACGGTCATGGCTGACTAAGATAACCGCTCCTGGGAAGTTTTGGAGTTTTTCTTCGAGGATGTTGATCGTTGGGATATCCAGATCGTTGGTCGGCTCATCCAAGATGAGACAATCTACTTTTTTCGTAAACAAGAGTGCTAACGCAACACGGTTTTTCTCACCGCCGCTCAGAATACCCACTTTTTTATCGAGAAACTCACGGGGAAAAAGGAAGTTTTTGAGATAGCCGTAAACATGATAATCCTGCCCCATTACGTCCACACGGTCTCCGCCATGAGGGCAGAATGTTTCGATGAGATTGAGGTTGTCATCGAGCATTTCTCGGTGCTGATCGAAATAGCCGATAGTGAGTTCACCCATTTTGATAATCCCACTAGTCGGCTTCAGTCGTCCGAGAAGGGCTTTGAGGAGGGTGGATTTACCACTGCCGTTAGGTCCGACGACGGCGATGACATCTTTTTGTAAAATGCGGGTTGAAAAATTGCGGATAAGCTCTTTATCCCCTAATTTCAAACCGAGCTTTTCAACTTCAAAAAGCATTTTTTGGCGGTTTACACCCTCTCCTCGATTGAAATGCTTTGCTTCGCGCTCCAATTCCAGTTTCATTTTTCGGATTTTGCTTGGGTTGTTTTTTGCATCTTCCCGCAGTTGCAAAACTCGTTGCTTTCGTCCTTCATTTCGCTTGAGACGTGCTTTTACCCCTCGGCGCAGCCATTCATTTTCAGATTTTAACAGTTTGAGGAGATTTTCATGCTGTTGCGCCATCGTGCGCAGCAGCTCCTGTTTTTGTTCCAAATAGTTGCTGTATCCCCCGTTAAACTCTCGCAGAGCACAATCTTCTACTTCGATTGTTTTGGTAGCGACCTGATCGATGAAATAACGATCGTGGGAAATAAAAAGGAGGGTAAAGCGCTCTTTGAGGATGAGTTCTTCAAGAAACTCGACCATATAGACATCAAGATGATTGGTCGGCTCATCGAGTAGGAGTATGTCTGGTTTGAGCAAAAGTAAAGAGGCTAGGGCGACACGGCGCTGTTCGCCTCCGCTGAGAAGAGTGACCTTTTTATCCTCATATTCTTTGAGCATGAAATGGTGCATAACCCGCTCGATTTTATCATCGAGATTCCATGCGTTGTGGTGATCGAGAAAGGTAGTAAGGCGCGATTGCTCTTCTAAGAATGCAGCATTGTCATAGTGTTCAGCAAGAAGAGTTGAGAGTTCATCAAAGCGTATTTTTGCTGTTCGTAGTTCACCTAGGCCTGCTTCAATCGCTTCGCGTACAGTGTGGCTCGGTTCAAATACAGGGACTTGGGAGAGCATTTTTATCTCGATCCCTTGACGGTTGATCCGCTCTCCCTCATCAGCATCAAGTGAACCGTGAACGATTTTCATCAGCGTTGATTTTCCGCTCCCGTTTTTTCCTACGATAACGACTCTCTCTCCCTCGTCGATATGAAAGTTGATATTTTCTAAAATTTTTTGAGCTTCGTAGTGTTTAGAGACGCCTAAAAGATCGACAAGTGCCATATGGGTAAATTCCTGTTTTTAATGCAATACGTATCTGCGAATTATAGCGGAGGGGAACTTATTGGTTACTATCTCTATAACTGATGTGTGAGCGTTCCTGCTCTTGACTATAGCGGATGCAGAATCATTGCTTAGTTTAGTTTTTGAAAATAAGTTATTAAAGCAGGATAGTCAAGCGGTCGACTGTGCCAATATCCCTGAATAGCATAACAGCCGATGAAATTTAAAATGTCAACCTGTTCTTTAGTTTCAGTCCCTTCAGCAATAGTTTTCATCTCCAAAGATGTTGCTAATGTGATGATGGCTTCAATAATGGCTCTATCTTGATGATCGCTAACAATATCATCTACAAATGATTTATCAATTTTAAGGGTAGAGACCGGGAATTTTTTCAGATAGGACATTGATGAATATCCCGTACCAAAGTCATCAATAGAAAAGGTGATTCCAAGATTCCGTAGGTCGTTCATTTTCTCTATTGCGATCGCAGGATTAGTGACGAGAGCACCCTCGGTAATTTCTAATTCAAGTTTTTCCGCTGGAAAGTGAGTCTCTTTCAAAATTTCTTTGATCGTTGTATTGAGTGTACTGTTTCGAAACTGTACCGGTGAAAGATTGACCGATATTTTCGGGACAAATCCGATGGTTTTTGATAGTTCAATCATGGTATTCAATGCCTCTTTCAAAATCCATTCACCCAAAACAATGATCAAATCGGTCTCTTCCGCGATGGAGATAAATTGCCCTGGGTTCATAAATCCCAGCTCAGGACTTTGCCATCGGACTAATACTTCTAGCCCTATGAATTTATTTGCTTTCGTATCCCATTTTGGCTGATAGACCAGAAAAAGTTCATTATTTTTCAAGGCTTTTCGCAGACCGTTTTCGATAATAAGTGTTTCCGATGCAAAATTACCTTTGGCAGGTTCGAAGAATAAATATGTGTTTTTTCCGTTGATTTTAGCTCCGTACATTGCCATATCTGCCGATTTTATGAGTAATTCGCTTTTTTCCCCATCTTCCGGATAAATGGCTATACCGATACTCGCCGTCATATAGATATCATTGTTTTCGATACTAAAAGGCATGTTGATAGCTTCATGAATAGTCTGAACCAATCTTTCGATTTCTTCTTTGGATTCGACAAGTGCTGTAATGACAGAAAATTCGTCTCCTCCCAACCGGACAATAAAATGGTTTTGATCATTTAGATTCGTAAAGCGTTCTGCTAATTTTTGTAAAAGTTTGTCTCCAACGGTATGCCCCAGTGAGTCATTGACCATTTTAAATCGGTCAAGATCAATGTAGAGAAGCCCGAAAGATTGGTTCTTGCTGTTTGCATGATTAATTTTATTGTCAAGTTCATCGCGGAAGAAATTTCGGTTTGGAAGATTGGTAAGGGGATCAAATTTCGCTAAATGACGGATATGTTCTTCCGTCGTTTTACGCTCTTGAATATCTTCTATGATTCCTATGTAATGAGTGATATTGCCGTTATCGTCGAAAACAGGGGAAATGGTCTCGAAGCACCAGTAAATGGCACCGTTTTTTTTGCGGTTTTTAAATTCCCCTTTCCATGTATATCCTTGTGTAATCGTAGCCCACATCTTTTGATACAATTCGGGTGGGTTGAGTCCAGATTTCATCTTTTTCGGAGTAGTTCCGATGAGTTCAGCTTCTGAAAAATCGTTAATCGTTAAAAAAGCCTGATTGACGTATTCGATAATACCGGAAGAGTCGGTGATGACAATACCGTTTGCACTCTGTTGTAGCGCATGAGAAAGAATGGACAATTTTTTCTCATGGATATGGGTAGAGAGTTCACTTCTACCCAAACGCCGGCCTAAAAAGAACAGGATAGCAAAGCCGACGATCCATATGAGGAAATGGCTTAAAATCAATTTTTGTATCGAACTGTTTTTAAATCCGTCGAACAGTGCAAGAGGAATAGTGACATCTGTCCCACCTCGGAGCTCACCGACTTTAAGCCCTGTCCATGCATGGCATTTCATACATCCTTTTTCCATAAACATTGGCTGCATGACACGTAAAGAGGTATTCCCATCATTAAAAATTACCTCTTTTACCTGCTTTTTACCGCGGCTTAATTCATCAAGCGCTTTCGCTTCCCATTCATCAGGAGCATTTTCAGGATTGAGATACATTTTACCGGTGATACGGGCTTTGATTCCATAAAGATCGGAATAGTCTCTCATAATTTCACGTAACATGCTGGCTGGATTGTACAGAGTGAGTGTTCGGCCTGATGGGGTGGTAATATCACGCTCTTGTGTATTGGCTAAGAATTCAATTGGTTGGGTGTCTTGGTTAACAATAAGATATGCTCCGCCGTGCCGTGTAGCCCAAAGTCTAAATGCCCGATCTTTATTGAGGTTTGTTTGGGCTACACGGCACGGCGGAGCATATCTTATTGTTAACCAAGACACCCAAC
>NZ_NSIU01000050.1 GCF_002633015.1 Sulfuricurvum sp. PD_MW2
ATACATGATTTCCAGTTTCAAAAATATATTTTAGAAGTGTAGCAGAATTGCATTCGATTATGAAATACTGCTACGCAACACACTTGCAACAGTATTGGTTTAAAATATAATGTACATAAAATACAAGGAATGGGTGTGAGCTTTCTCATATTAAAATGTTTAGCGGATTCTGAACAGATTTTGTTTGAAGAAAATTTGGAGGATCGAGCAAAAAGAATTCTCAGAACTTTGGTGGAAGGACATGCTGAAATGATGCTGTCGCAAAACACAAAGCTATCGGAAGATAGTGCATTGAGTGCAGCAGAATCGATTTTTAAAATAGTGGAAAAAGGTATTTTTTTGAAAAAGAGAAAATAGGTATTATTTGATTTTCAGTGAATACACTGAAGTGTCTTCCGCTATGCAGTATATTTCATAGTTGCATAAATTTTTATTTTCTTTGATGACAGCTTCACTACCGAGGCTTTCACAATAGCGTGCGATCTTTTCTGCTAAGCCTAAGTTTCTTGTAGTGATTTTAAGAATATATGCACCTTTATACCCACCATAGGTATTGATATCCTTAATATCTTCGTTAATAAAAGTCTGTATTACTTTACGATGTAGATCGAACATTTTTTATAGTTATTCTCATAATGATATTTGTTTGAATTATAGCTTATTTAGAGATGATTCGCGGTGCTGTGGCAAAAAATATAGTGATGAATAAAAATACAATAGCACCGAGAATAAAATAAAACGAAGTATCCATCTGGAACCTTTCTAGAGGTTGATTGAACGTATCGTATTATTTTAGTGTTGCAAGTATGTCGCAGAATTCTATTGAAAAGATGTATGAGAAGAATATAGTTTTTAAAAGTCAAAATATTTTAAATAACTTCATGATTCTCCCAAGGTAACTTTAGTGTGAATGTTGTTTCATTGTGTTTGCTTTCTACTTCCAAAATCCCTTTGCAATGATCTTCAATGACCATTTTACTCATATAAAGTCCAAGACCCGTTCCGAGAGAATGATCTTTAGTCGTAAAATAGGGATCGAAGATTTTTTTGATATTTTCTTCTTTTATTCCACCGGCATTATCATAAACTTTGATCAGGCCATAGATATCATCATGATCGATTGTAATGATGATATTGGGTTTCTCGATAGCATGATGCAAAAATGCATCGATAGAATTTTTGAGTAACGTTACAATGACTTGCAAGACTTCATTCCGATATGCATAGACTTTTGCAGGTGCATTGACACGAGTATCGATATTGATATTATTGGTTTTGATCGTATGATCCACAAGGGTTAAAGCTTGTTCGATAAGGAATAAAAGGTCAATTACCTCTTTGGGTTTATCGTTACGGAAAAAATCTCGATAATCGTTGATCGTTTGTGAGAGATAAACACTCTGTTTTTCAATTTTATCAAGGTTACTAAGCAAGAAAGTATCGGGCTCATCTTTCATGCACTCTTTCATTAAATGCTGGGTTGTAATAGCATTAATTACCGCGAGTGGTTGACGCCATTGATGTGCAATCATACTGATCATTTCGCCCATTTGTGCTTGTCGTGAATGCATGGTGAGTAATTTGTCTTTTGCAATTTTATCGGTAATATCTCTTGCTAATATAATGACTTTATTAATATTTTCTCCGTATTTGGCGAGGGTCAGATCAAGAATTTTTATAGTATTGTGTATTGTAGTAAAGGTACACTCGGCGCGAGCAGTTTGCCCATCATAGGCATCTTGGAGATAATCTTTTAAGGTACGGTTTGAGGATTCGAAACTCCATGTGAATGTGGTTATATTGCTTTGTAAAAATTCTTGTTTTGATATTTCAAATAATGACAATGCAACCTCATTACAATCAACGACATAGCCATTTTCCAAAATAATAATTGCTTTATCAATCGATGTAACGATAGTACGATAAAAATCTTCACTTTCTATCAATTTATTTTGTGTAGAGCGTATCTCGGTTATATCATCACCAGAGCATAGAAATCCTATTATATTCCCAAGTTCATCGTATAAAGCTTGATTACGCCATGCGATTGTTCGTACATTACCGTTTTTTGTTACGATGTCATTTTCGTAATAAGGCGGTGGAGGTGTTTGTGAATTAACAAGATCATTTATAAGTTCTTTTATTTTTGCTTGATCGTGTTGTGGAATAAACATAGAAACCCAATCTTTTTCGAGGACATCTTCACTACTGTATCCTACTATTTCGCATCCTTTTCGATTAAGAAGCTTAATTTTTTGATGAGTATCTAAAACCAGTACGATGACATCAACGATATTGAGATAATTTTGAGCAGTTTGTGTGGTAGCAATGAGCTCATTTTCTATCTCTTTTCGAATTTTTTCATTATGGAAACTGTCCAACGCATGGCTGATATCTTGGGCTATGGCTTGCAGCAGTTTTTTGATTTGAAGATCGAAAATATTGACTTCATAAGCATATATGGTGAGAACACCGATCGTAGTATCGCAACATTGTATAGGAAGTGCGGCTGATGCACCCCAGCCAAATTTTTTTCCCATGTCATGCCATTTTGCAGTCATTGGATCGTGTTGAAAATCTTGACACCAATAGGGCTTGTTTTCTCTAAACGTACGACCGGTAGGGCCCAAGGATGAGGGATCTTCTGGGTCGGTTGAAATGTGTAAGTTATCAAGATATTCTAACCCCTCACCAAATGATGCGGCAATATCAAGACGATTGCTTGAAGGATCGACAATACCGATCCATGCCATTTTTAATCCTCCGAAATTAACGATGTGCTGGCATATTCTCGAAAAAAGTTCTGTATCATTCTTGGATTGTACGATGGCTAAATTACATTCACTTCGTGCGGAATAAAGCTGTTTCAACCGTTCATTCGTTCGTAATAGACTTTGTAAGCGTTCTTGCGTTTCAGATAACCATCCCAAGATACTGTTTTTGAATTTTTGCTCTATATATATTGGTGCTGATTCACCGCGTCCAATTTTTATAATATGTTCATGAACATCATCCAATGAGCCACCCAATATAGCCTTTAATTCTTTATAGAGTCTGTAAAAAGTGAATAATACAAATAAACCTACTCCATTGAGTAAGATTTTCATAATAAGAGCCAGGTTGTTAGTGTGTTCTACAGCTTTTGCAGTTCGTGCATTTATGAGAGAGTAGCATTCATCGAGCGGCTTCATAATAGAAGCTTTTTTCTGATGATAGAGATCGTTATGAAGGAGTTCAAGTGCTTTTTGTTGATTTAAATGGCTATCTCCTTGTTTTGATTCAAGAATTTTCATCGCTCGAAACTCAATTTTTGTTAAATCATCAGATTCTTTTTTTGCTTCGCTGAGTTTTGAAAATTCTTTTTGTGTAAATTTTGCATTGCGCATTAGTTCGATTAATGAAACATTTTGGTTACTAAAAGGCTTTGGACGAAAGTTATCGGTTTGTACTAAATCCCAATAGATATTATTGTAGTTAAC
>NZ_NSIU01000051.1 GCF_002633015.1 Sulfuricurvum sp. PD_MW2
GCTTTAAATACTGTCCAGTACACAAAGTATCACTAATTCTATTTCAATCAATCAAAATTGTTGCATTTGCAAAGTATAAAAAAGATAAAATTCTATCAAAATCAATGTAAAGAAGACATATTAAGATCATGTTTAAAGAAAAAATATTACTTATAACAGGTGGAACTGGATCTTTCGGTAATGCAGTCTTGCGGCGTTTTTTGAATACCGATATCAAAGAAATCCGAATTTTTAGTCGCGATGAAAAAAAACAAGATGATATGCGCAAGCAATACAATCATCCAAAGCTCAAATTTTATTTGGGAGACGTACGTGATGTCAACTCTATCATCGATGTAATGCGTGGGGTTGATTATGTATTTCACGCTGCGGCACTTAAACAGGTGCCATCGTGTGAATTTTATCCGATGCAAGCAGTGCAGACCAATGTCATCGGAACAGAAAACGTTCTTAACTGCGCAATCAATGCCAATGTCAGAAAAGTTATTGTCTTAAGTACGGACAAAGCGGTTTATCCAATCAATGCTATGGGAGTTTCCAAAGCGATGATGGAAAAAGTCGCTGTTGCAAAATCGCGTAACCTGTCTGAAAATGAGATTATGATCGCATGCACCCGTTATGGAAATGTCATGGCTTCACGCGGGTCGGTTATCCCGCTCTTTATCGATCAAATACGTAATGGGAAAGAAATTACAATTACAGATCCTTCTATGACGCGGTTTATGATGAGCTTGGATCAGGCAGTTGAGCTGGTTTTATTCGCTTTTGAAAACGGTCGGAATGGAGACATATTTGTCCAAAAAGCTCCTGCTGCCACCATCGAGCTTTTAGCTAAAACTTTGACAAATTTATTCAATAAACTGCACCACCCAATAAAAATCATCGGTACCCGGCATGGAGAAAAACTGTATGAAACGCTACTCACTCGCGAAGAAATGGTGACCGCGGAAGATATGGGAAATTATTACCGCATTCCTGCCGATACAAGAGATCTCAATTACACAAAATATTTCGAAGAGGGTGAAGAAGTCGTAACGCAGGCTCATGAATACCATTCACACAATACCTGTCGGCTCAATGAAAATGAGCTAAAACAGATGCTTCTGGAACTTCGTGAAATTCAAAATGACCTTGCCGAATCCGGAGTCGTATAACGATGAAAAAGATAATGACTATCATAGGAACTCGTCCTGAAATTATTAAACTCAGCCGTGTTATAGCTGAACTAGAAAAATATACAGAACATATTTTAGTTCACTCCGGACAAAATTATGATTATGAACTCAATGAAATATTTTTCAACGAAATGGGTATCAAAAAACCAGATTACTTTCTCAATGCTGCCGGTAATACTCCCGCTCTTACCATTGGAAATATTATCGCAAAATCTGATGAGCTTATGGCACAGCTCAAACCTGATGGGGTGCTATTGTATGGTGATACCAACAGCTGTCTTTCTGTCATTTCGGCAAAGCGCCGGAAAATTCCCGTATTCCATATGGAAGCCGGGAATCGCTGCTTTGATCAGCGTGTTCCTGAAGAAATTAATCGTAAAATCGTAGATCAGCTTAGTGATATAAATATGACACTAACAGAACATGCCCGTCGCTATCTAATTGCCGAAGGGGTACGCCCGGAAACTATCATCAAAACAGGCTCATCGATGAAAGAGGTATTAACTCATCATCAGGCAGAAATTGATGGTTCTAATATTCTTGAAAGACTCGGTTTAAAAAATAAAGAGTTTTTTATCGTCAGTACTCACCGTGAAGAGAATGTAGATTCTGAACAAAATTTTAATGATTTTCTTGATACTCTCAATAAAATTGCAGACACATATGAAAAACGAATTATTGTATCTACCCATCCCCGAACACGCAAAAAACTTGAAATACTGGAAAATAAAAACTTTAGCCCTTTAATAGAGTTTATGAAACCTCTTGGCTTTTTTGATTATATCGCTCTACAAAAAAATGCATTTTGTGCCATATCTGACAGTGGAACGATTACTGAAGAATCGTCGATCCTCGGATTTCCTGCTATCACCATTAGGCAAGCACACGAACGCCCAGAAGGCATGGACGAAGGAACGCTGATAATGTCAGGGCTAAAAAGTGATGATGTAGTGAATGCAATTGATATCGTGACAGAACAATGGCAAAAAAATAATAACAATATACGTATAGTTCCAGATTATGATGTAGACAATGTTTCTCAAAAAGTAATCAGAATCATTGTCAGCTATGTGGATTATACACTTCGTACAGTTTGGAAAGAATATTAAATCAAGAAGGGGAAGTTTCATGCCTACAAAACGAATATTAATTTTTGGTGTAACAGGAATGCTGGGGCATACATTATTTAAAGAAATGTCTAAAAATACTGATTTTGAAGTTTTTGGAACAACTAGGCATGCATCAGGATTAGAAAAATATTTTTCAAAAAATGAACTTTCCAGGATCCGAGATAATGTCGATGCCGATAATTTTGATACAATTATGAGAGCAACAGCATCGATACAACCAGATATCATTATAAACTGTATTGGAATCATCAAACAACTTCCCATTGCGCAAGATCCTTTAACAGCTATCACCGTCAATGCACAACTCCCACACCGTATGTCATTAATTACTCGATCGGCGAATGCAAGGATGATCCATATTAGTACAGACTGCGTTTTTAACGGTAGCAAAGGCAACTATACAGAAGAAGACCCTTCTGATGCGACCGATCTTTATGGCCGTTCAAAATTTCTTGGCGAGGTAGAATATCCGCATTGTGTGACATTACGAACTTCTATTATAGGACATGAATTAAAAACAGATTTTAGTCTGATTGATTGGTTTTTAAGCCAAAAAGGTACAACAAAAGGTTTTAAAAAAGCAATCTACTCAGGTTTCCCCACGATAGAAATCGTAAAAATTATTACTGATTATGTGATACCGAATCAAGAATTGAATGGTTTATATCAAATTTCGAGTGATCCAATTTCAAAATATAATCTTTTAAAAATTGTGAAAAATGTTTACAAAAAAGAAATTTCCATTGAAAAATCTGATGA
>NZ_NSIU01000052.1 GCF_002633015.1 Sulfuricurvum sp. PD_MW2
GTATTATTAAATGCAGATACGAAAAAATTTATAGAATTTAATAGCAAATTTATACAGATGTATGGATTTACAGAAGAAGAGCTAAAAGAACTGAGTTTTAAAGAACTGGATATTTTTCAGACGGAAGAACAATTTAATCAAATAAGACTCAATATTTTGGAAAAAGGTTGGGATACATTCACTAGCCAGCATAAAGCAAAAAACGGAGTTGTGCATGACGTTATTATTAATCTTCGTTTATTTAATTTTGATAATGATCAAGTAATTGTTGCGATTGTTCATGATATCACCGAACAAAAGATACTTGAAAATAATTTAATTGTTGCAAAAGAAGAAGCAGAAGAAGCCACACGATTAAAAAGCGGATTTTTGGCCAATATGAGTCATGAAATCCGTACACCGCTCAATGGTATCATCGGAATCAACATATTATTATTGAAAACGGATTTAAGTGAACTACAACAGGATTATTTGAAGCGGTCACTACAATCATCCCAGTCACTGCTTGCATTAATTAACGATATCCTTGATTATTCGAAAATTGAAGCAGGAAAGCTTGAACTCTCAAACCATCCATTCTCCTTGGAAGAAGTTTTACATACTGTTTCGGGTCTTTTTGAATATTCCATTGTGCAAAAAGGGATGGAAATTCATATTGATTTGGATCCATTGATCCCTAAAATGATAGAAGGGGATTCTCTACGGCTCTCTCAAATTCTCAATAATTTAGTTGGTAATGCCGTAAAATTTACAGAGCACGGAGATATTGTGATTCATGCAAAACTGCTCGAGCTGAGAAATCAAGTAATTATGCTTCAATTTTCCGTGAGCGATACCGGCATTGGAATTGATCAAGAAGAAAAATCTATGCTGTTTCATGCCTTTTCCCAAACAGATGCTTCAAATACGCGTAAATACGGTGGAACGGGGCTCGGTCTTGCGATTTCAAAGCAGTTGGTTGAGATGATGAATGGGAAGATTTGGTTAGAAAGTATCAAAGGAGAAGGGACAACTTTTTATTTTACTGTGCAATTAGAATTATCTGAATATGAAATTTTAAAAGCTCTGCCAGAATCTTTTGCAGATAAACGGTTCCTTATTTTAGAGGACAATGAAATTGAAGGACAATTTATCGTAGATATTTTAGAATCATGGAATATCCATCCCATTTTATGTTCGAATGGAGTCGAAGCGCTTGAAATCGCTCAAAAAATGCCTTTGGATTATATGCTGATGGATTGGCGTGTTCCCGGATTGGATGGATTTGATGTATTGGAACGTCTTTATGATGGTCGTTTAGAGGTAATTCCAAAAGTAATTATGATCAGTGCATTGATGAAAGAGGATTTAAAAGAAAAAGCGAGAATGAGAAAAGTGCTTCCACATGCAATTTTACATAAACCGATTACTGCTTCATTGCTTTTAAATGCATTGGTTATGGAAGAAACTGCAATGATTTCTATAGATTCTTTGTCTTCTGAATCTATGGAAAAACACTTTACTGGAGATATTCTTATGGTAGAAGATAATGAAATCAATCAATTGGTTGAGCGTGGTTTACTTGAAGGCTATGGAATTGCAGTTGATATGGCGGTGAATGGATTGGATGCAATTGAAAAATGCAAAAACAAAACATATGATTTGATATTTATGGATTTACAAATGCCTGTTATGGATGGCTTTGAGGCAGCTGAAAATATTAGACTTTTTGATACTAAAACTCCTATTATTGCATTGAGCGCTGCAGTTATGAAGCATGACAAGGAGCTTACCATTGCCGCTGGAATGAATCATCATTTGTCAAAACCGATAGATATTGAAGAATTGGAGATGGTATTATCCCGTTATCTACCTGTTGTTGAACGCCCTGTAACAAATAAATCGGTTACAAATGGGCCTTCTTTATCATTTAAAGGTATTGATATGTCACATCTTTATAAGATTTATAAAGACGAAGAAAAAATTCTTAATTATCTTAAACTTTTTGCAAAGACCCAACGCAATTTTTGTACCCATGTTGAGCAATATTCTATAGGGAGCGCAGAATTTAAAGCGGCTATACACACATTCAAAGGGGTAAGCGGTAATATCGCAGCAATAAAACTTCATGAAACGGCAGTCCATATTGAAAATAGTGATGATGACGACACGATCAAGGCGTTATTACATACATTATGCGATGACCTGAACGAATTAATAGTAGAAATTGATCAATGCAATGTTTCACATCAGATGCATACCCATCAATTCCTTGACACTGCCGATACCATCAAACTGATAGATTCAACGCTTGCTAAACTGGAATCAAATGAGTTTATTGACGATGATGAAATTGAGAACCTAGTATATGCTGTTAAGCCATACTTATCCGAAATAGTGGCCGCAAAGCTTTCAGAAGCTCTGAATTTATTTGAATTTTCAGTTGCTATTGCACTATTGCAAACACTAAAAAAGGATATTTATGAATAAACCTTCAATTTTGGTAGTAGACGATGAGCCGTTAAATTTAAAATTATCCGCTGAAAGTCTTTCTCCGTATTACACAGTTCATTTGGCAAGAAACGGAAAAGATGCATTAACGTATTTAGAACATAATCGTGTTGATATCGTTTTGCTTGATATCATCATGCCGGAAATGGATGGTTTTGAAACAGCCGCTAAAATTCACAATTTACCTAATAATGTACAAACACCTATTATTTATTTAACGAGTGATGATTCGGATGAAACCATAGAAAAAGCATTTACGGCTGGTGCGGTTGATTATCTTTCGAAGCCATTTCGTAAAAAAGAGTTGCTT
>NZ_NSIU01000006.1 GCF_002633015.1 Sulfuricurvum sp. PD_MW2
GTTTTTAATACTGTAAATAATGTAGTCGTAATGTTGACCGGATTTTTTCCAACCGTCTTTTTTTAATCCAGATGTTTCAAAATCTTCCAGAGTCATTCTTAAAAATATGTCATTTTCGTTGGCATCATATGTAAGTTTTACTTCTTTACCCTGATAGGTAAAGCCTAGATCAAAATTTCCTTTTATAATTAAAGGCATATGGGATTCATTCACAGGCTCATCTGTATATTCCAGAGAAGTCAACACTTGGTTTTGGCTAATAGCTTCAAAAAAATGATATAGATTCTTTGCTTCATTGCTCCAATCATTTGAAAGATATGCATTCCATTGCTTTAGATAGTCGTTTAACACATCTTCATATGCATTTTTTTCTTCCAAGCATTTGGTTAGCCATTCTCTTATGTGTTTGGAATAAGAGATAATTTTAATATCGTTGAACTGTAGTTTTCCAAGCCCCTCTTTGGAAGGATTGCTTCCATATGGACTTAAATAATAAAGCTCGAATTTGAAATTTTGCTTTGTAGCCCAGTCGCTATACCTTTCAAGCTGTTTGGGTTGATCGTTGGCATTGATTTTATTTTCAATCAAAAGTGCATTAGTACCATCGGTAAGAAAAATATCAATTCTTCCTTTTGATTCTTTTGTATCAGCTTGTTCTTCAAAAGTGATTGTTACATCTGACTTAAAGCCAATTTCGAAATTAATAATATTTAAAAAATCTGAGAGATTCTTTTTGTTTTTTAATAGCTCAACTATAAATTGGCTATGTCCATTTTCTTCTACCATTTTATGTCTATATAGTTCCATTTTTGCTCCTACCAGTTGATTATATCATAGGAAGTATAAGTTACTTTGTAGACATTATTTGTCTTTGTTTGTGTTTATGATATCAGAACCAATTAATACGGAGATTATATGTTAGACATGAAATTGCATAAACATCTTAAAGATATCAATACAAAATTGACAGCAATCGAAAAGCGAATCGTTCGAGTTGCCACACGACTTGATAATAATCTTCAAAAAGAACTTGCCAAAGGTGTAGATGGAATGGTGGATTATGAGCTTGATTGTGTAATAGGTTTTTTTAGAAAGGATTCAGATGGAGATCCATTTTGCGAACTTTATGAAAAGTTAAAAGGTATATCTGGAGAAGATAAAGAAAGTCATGGCTACTTTTTAGCTGATGAAATAAATCATAATGAATTTACTTCATGGAAAAATCATCCTATGAAAGGCGAATTTCATTGTTGGCTTTTTCATAGTTTGTATGATCACATTCACTCATGGGAAGATATTGCCTCAATCGATACCGTATGGATCGATATTAGACCGCGATATCAGTATGCTATAGATTTTAATTTTTAGAGTTATTCAAACTCATCAAACTTCGGTTCAAGGGCATTGAAACGCTCACGAAGAAGCTTCTGATAGCGCGGAGCGTGATCGAAAAGTTTGCGCAGTGCCCATGTTCCGTGTGTTTCGCTCAGTGAAGAATCGACGACGATGAACGAGAGATAGATGGTATTTTCGTTGATCGAAAACTGCAGTCGTTCCAAATTACTGTTTTCTTTCAATAAAAAATTATAGAGTTCTGCAATATTTTCCTGTGGAATACGGCAGAGTGCCGAATCGGCAATGACGATTCCGTTATCGTAATAGTTGATGTCGATGCGCGTTTTTTCAAGCTCGAAACGCCAGCTTCGCTGACTTCTGCGTGATAGGGTAACATTGATATGAAGCGCTCCTAAGATCTTTTCGATGAGTGCAACGACACCGGAGGGTTTGTACCCCTCGCGTCTGCGTTTCGCAACATCGAGCTTTGTTCCGCATTTGGGGCAATAGTCATTTTGAATGGTTGGTTCAAGGATGAGATTTTTACACGATACGCATCGGATAACGTCCTCGGTATTGAGTGCTTTGAATTGATCGAGTGCTTCTTTGAGCGTGTATGCGGGGAGTGCAAATCCCAAATTGTTCGAGTTTTGGATGATAAAGGTATTAACCCCGATAACTTCTGCTGCATCATTGAGGAGTGGTCCTCCGCTGTTCCCGGGATTGATAGCGGCATCGAATTGGATGTATTCCACTTCCCCTTGCAAACGAGATGCTTTGGAGACGATCCCCTCTGTCGTCGAATAATTGAGCCCATAAGGATGACCGATCGCGATAACACTGTCGCCGTCGATCACCGGAGATTGTGAGAGAATCAGCGGATTTTTGTGCTCGATCGGCAGAGGTGAGCGGATAAATGCCAGATCAAATGCCGGATCATCATAGATTACCGTTCCGATTGATTTTGGAAGTGTTTTCGTACTGATCAAAGCCTCTTTGAGCCCGCTTACGACATGTGAGTTGGTGATGATGAGTCCATCGATCAAAAAACCGCTTCCGCTTCCGTAAGGATTCGTGATTTGGACAATACTTTCGATCGTTTGTTCAACCATTTTTTGAGTGGCGGTGTTCATTTAGAGTTCCGTATAATCGAGATTTTTGAGTTGAAGATAAAAACTTTGGCTGAAATGATCCAAATCGCTGTAGTTGATATGCTCTGAAAAATCGTTCAATCCTTTATATCTGGCAGTATAGGGTTCGATCGATTCTCGGATACGCTGCGCAATCAATGTTTCATTAAATATCTTGGTCGTTCGATCATACAGCGGTGCCTCTCCGACTGCTTGGAAAAAATCGGAAGCGTAGATTTCCACGTGCAGATGCAATAGATTACGCAGCGAAGGGTGCAGACCGTAGTTGTAGAGAATATACAAAGAGATATAGCGGTAGATAACGCTGATAACGTAGTTGGAGCGGTTATTTTTATACCAGCGCACTTTGCTGAGCGATTCATCAATAAATGCGGCAATCTCATCGTGCATCGCTTGCTCAAACGGTGAAAAGGTATAGGCTGAATCGTAAAATTGGGTGGAGAAATAGTCGATATGCATCACGCTGAGTTCACTTAGATATTGTTCCAAATCGGCATTTTTATCTTCAGTTAGTTTCTCGTCATCCATAAAATAGCCGTTGATTTTTTCACTGATATTTTTCGCCATTTTTTTGTGCGGAAGCAAAAGATAATCGATTTGCAACAGCAAGGAGAGGTAACTAAAAGAGGTCATTCCTGTATTATCGTTGGACAAAAGACCGATAAGGCTTTGTTTTGTCTCTTGGATCCATTGATTCATAAAACGGTAACGAAGTGCAATTTGATCCTGAGAGATAGGGAGAAGATGGGAGGTTTCAAGGAGAGAAGATTCATCAAATTCTCCGGCAATAAATTCTTTTTCAAAATCGGCATTCAGTGCAATTTCACGAAGAGGATAAAAAATCTTTTGTGGTGTGATGGTTGCGTTATCCAAACGGATGGAGAGCTGTATAATGCCGTTGGTTTCGCTAAAGCGGCAATAGGTGAGTTGGAAATCTCGCTCTAAAAAATGGCGTTTGATAGCGACGTGAAGTTTGTCGCTTAATGCAATATCGGCATGGGCTTCAAGAGAAGATTTTGTCACTTTTCCTTGAATACGTGCCGAACCTTGTATCAGAGAAAAAGATATTTCTTCAGTTAATCGTTCTATACTTAAATGGGGGGCAGAAAAACTGCTTTCATGATGGATCAGAGAGGATAAAAAATACTCATACCCGTTTAAAATTTCTCCATTGACGAATGCTGCCGATGAGAGATCGAAAAGTTCTTTTTCATCGGGATTTGGAAGGGCATGAATTCCTCGTCCGTATCGCGGTGCGCGATGCATGGATGGGGTGATAAACCATCCTCTGATCGTATCCATAAGAGTCACGTTGTTTTTCCTTGTACCTTAATGGCGCTTAGTGTAGTCAAAGCAACCTTAAAGCGACGATAAAGTATAATACGCGTAATTTACAGGGCACATCAAAGATGCTTTATAGGGAGTTGTATGGGCTATAAGCGCGTTTTGGTAAAATTCTCAGGTGAGGCATTAGCCGGTGAAAACGGTCACGGCATCGATACAAAAATTCTAAAATTTATTGCAGGTGAGATCAAAACTCTCGTTGATGCGGGGATTGAAGTGGGTATCGTTATCGGCGGCGGAAACATCATCCGCGGTGTTACAGCGGCGGCGGACGGCATTATTCGCCGAACCTCAGGCGATTACATGGGAATGCTCGCCACTGTGATCAATGCGATTGCAATGCAAGAAGCATGTGAGCACGAGGGGATGCATGTTCGTGTTCAAAGTGCGATCAAAATGGAACAAATCGCTGAAGCGTTTATCGTTCGACGTGCAACCCGTCATTTAGAGCGCGGGCGTGTTGTGATATTTGCCGCAGGGACGGGGAACCCGTTTTTCACGACCGATACGGCAGCAACGCTTCGTGCTATTGAAATCGGAGCAGAAGTAATCATCAAAGCAACAAAAGTTGACGGTGTTTACACAAAAGATCCTAAAAAATTCTCGGATGCTGTAAAACTCGCAACATTGGGTTATGAAGAGGCGTTGCAAGACAATATCAAAGTGATGGATGATACATCGATTGCATTGGCCAAAGAGAACAAATTACCGATTATCGTATGCGATATGTTTACTCCGGGTAATCTTCTCGAAATCATTCAGGGCAATCTAGACCGTTGCTCTATTGTAAAATAAATCTCAACTGAAGGAAAAACATGAGACTTGAACAACTAACCGCAAAAGCACTTGAAACGGCGAATATCGACCGTTACCAATTGGCAATCGCCGTAGCGAAACGCTCAGAAGAGCTTCTTAATGGAGCAACAACAAAGTTAAATGTGGACGTGAAAAAAGCTAAAACAGCTGATATCGCTTTGATGGAGATCGCTGAGGGACATATCAGCATCAAAGGTTTCGTAGAACGAACCTGATTTAACGACGAAGTAGCATCATTGAACAACACTCTGGATATCGAATCAATCACCCGAATCAATGATGTCGAGGGGGCCATAGGTCACCTCTATAAACACATCTCTTCTTCACCTGCCGTTCAAAATGCTCTCGCACTAGCGCAACATGCCCATGATAACCAATTCCGCAAAAGTGGTGAGCCCTATATTATCCATCCGGTTTTAGTCGCTTCCATTGTTGCAAATATCACCGGCGATGAAGCTATGGTAATTGCCGCACTGCTTCACGACGTGGTAGAAGATACTCACATCGGGATTGATCAGATTGAACAAGATTACGGTAGTGACGTTGCCCACTTGGTAGAGGGATTGACAAAAATCGATACGATTCGAGATGCACAGCTTATCCCATCGAATTCTGATGAAAAGTTGGTTGTTTCGGCCTTATCGTTTCGTAAAATGTTGGTCGCATCGATCGAGGATGTGCGGGTATTGGTAGTCAAATTGTGTGATCGTCTTCATAACATGTTGACGCTGAGTGCCCTGACTCCAGCCAAACAGCATCGTATTGCCGAAGAGACGTTGGTTGTTTATGCACCGATCGCAAGCCGTTTGGGGATCTCTTTCTTGAAAAATCTTTTGGAAGATTTGAGTTTTCAGTATCTTTTCAATGAAGAGAAACAAGCGATTGACATGTACATGGAAGAGAATTTTCGTTCTATCAATGCACGCTTGAGTGACTTTTGTGAAAAATTGACCAAAATGATGTTGGAAAACGGATTCAATGAGGAAGATTTTGAAATCTTAAGCCGTGTCAAACATCACTACTCGATTTATCTCAAAATGCAGCGCAAAGGAATCAGTATCGATGAGATTCTTGATCTTTTAGCGGTCCGTATTTTGGTGAAAAAACCGATTGATTGCTATCGTGTTTTGGGGCTGGTACATCTCAATTTTCAGCCCCTTTCTTCTCGCTTTAAAGATTATATTGCGATTCCAAAAGAGAACGGATATCAGACATTACACACCTCTGTTTTTGATTCCACGGCGATTTTTGAGGTGCAGATTCGTACCTATGAGATGCACAAAACAGCCGAACTCGGTGTCGCGGCGCATTGGAAATACAAAAGCGGCGGAAACAATCCGATCAGTCTTGACTGGTTACACAACCTCCAATACCAAAATGAGTCGGTTGAAGCGTTTTACGAGCTTATTAAAAATGATCTCTTTAGTGATGATATCAGTGTTTTTTCACCTAAAGGAAAATCGTTTACCTTGCCTCGCGGTGCGGTAGCACTTGATTTCGCGTACGCAGTCCATACGGAAATCGGTGACACGGCTGAGGGGTGTTTGATTAACAAAGAAAAAGCCTCTTTGTTGAGCGAGCTGCATAACGGCGATATCGTTAAAATTACAACGGGACCGAAGAAAATCAACCGCTGCAGCTGGATCGATGCGGTGAAAACTTCGCGTGCCAAAACGAGTATGCGAACCAACTGCAACCAAAGAATCCGTACAATCGATACGGAGACGGGAATCAATATTTTAAGTCTCATTTTCAATACTGATCCGGTTCGCGTTGATGAGTTATTTGTACAAACACATCTTGAAGATCAGCGTCATCGTGTCCCGAATGAACTCGATTTGTTAAAAGAGACTGTCAACCGCTTTAGCCAGGAGTTAGGGGAAAATAAACGATTCGGTGCATTTCTCTCCCGAAATCGCTATCGTCTCAAACCATATTTATTTGCATCGTTGGAAGTCTATTCGAACACTAATGTGAGTGATGCGGTTTTTGATTATTGTTGTCACCCAAAAACCGGAGATGAGATCGTTGCGTTTATGCAAGAGGGGAAAGCGCATATTCACCATAAAATGTGCAAACATGCATCGGTGCTGATTGAAAAAAGAACCCCTATGGTGTTTGTCCGATGGAAAGCACAGCACTATTTTCGTTATCATCTCATTATAAGCATGCAAAGTGCGCAAGGTTCACTCGCCGATCTCCTCACCTATATGGCTAAAATGGGAGCCGATATCAACTCTATCGAATTGGGAAAAGAGAAATCCGAACACACCCAATATTGTGAGATGGAGTTTCAAACCCTTGAAGCGGATATTAACCGTCTGCGCTCCAAATTGGAGAAAAAAGGGAAAATCATACAATTTTTTCGTACCGACGACGCGTACCGAAACCAAGGATAAATCATGATTCAAACCGCATTACGAGAAATTCGCAGAGGAACTGCCGAGATAATCGACGAAGCACGTATCGAAACGTTGCTCAAAAACTATTTTGAAAAAGGGGAAAACTATACGGTCAAAGCGGGATTTGATCCAACTGCCCCTGATTTGCATTTGGGACATACCGTATTGCTTCAAAAACTAGCTATTTTTCAAAAGTTCGGGGCACATATCCAATTTTTGATCGGAGATTTTACCGCTCAAATCGGCGATCCGACAGGTAAAAGCGAAACGCGTAAAAAATTGCTTCCCGCACAAGTACTTGAAAATGCCCAAAGCTACAAAGAACAGGTGTTTAAAATCCTTGATCCTGAAAAAACGACGGTTGTTTTTAACTCTGAGTGGATCAACCCGTTGGGTGCAGCAGGGATGTTGGAACTCACCACAACCTATAATGTCGCGCGTATGTTGGAACGTGATGATTTCGACAAACGTTATAAAGCGGGGATTTCGATTTCGATCAGCGAGTTTTTGTATCCGTTGCTCCAAGGTTACGACAGCGTGCATCTCAAAAGCGATATCGAGATCGGCGGTACGGATCAGAAATTCAATCTGTTGATGGGACGCCATTTGCAACGCGTATACGAGATCGGAAAAGAGCAGGCTGTTTTGATGATGCCGATTCTCGAAGGTCTTGACGGTGTTCAGAAGATGTCTAAATCATTAGGGAACTATATCGGTGTTGTCGAAGCGCCGAATGATATGTACGGTAAAGTGCTCAGTATCAGTGATACGTTGATGTGGCGTTATTATGAGCTATTGAGTGCAAAAAGTTTGGATGAAATTGCTGAACTAAAAGCGGGGGTTGAAAACGGAACACTCCATCCGAAAAAGGTAAAAGAAGCTCTTGCTCTCGAGATTACAGCTCGATTTCACTCTGCTGAGGCAGCCGAAGGTGCACATAAAGAGTTTGAGCGTGTCCATGCACAGAGCGAAATTCCGAGCGAAATGGAAGAATTTACTCTCCAAGGACCTATTTGGATAGCAAAAGCACTCGTCGATTGTGCCTTAAGCCCATCTACTTCTCAAGCCCGTCGGGAGATTAAGCAAGGCTCTGTTAAAATCGATCAAAACAAACTAAGCGACGAGCAATTCCAACTTGAAACGGGTGAGTATATTCTTCAAGTCGGAAAACGAAAATTTGCGCGATTAAAGGTGATTTCATGAGCTTCAAACCACTTCAGATCGGTAAATATACGATTAAAACCCCGGTTGTACAAGGGGGAATGGGTGTCGGTATCAGTTGGGATAAATTAGCAGGAACAGTCTCATTGGAAGGTGGTCTTGGGGTAATCAGTGCCGTTGGAACAGGGTATTATGAAGATAAGGTTCACGCTGATAAACTGGTAGCAAACCGTCCTCTCGATGCAGAAAATTTTTACTCCAAAAAGGGATTGACAGCAATCGTTAAAAATGCCCGCAAAATCTGTGGAGATGCACCGCTTGCATGTAATATTTTGTATGCGATCAATGATTACGGGCGTGTGGTTAGCGATGCGTGTGAAGCAGGAATTGATATTATTATTACCGGTGCGGGACTACCGACAAATATGCCGGAATTTACAGCGGATTATCCTGATGTAGCATTGGTACCGATCGTATCATCGCCAAAAGCACTCTCTATCATTTGTAAACGATGGCAAAAGCGCTATAACCGTCTTCCTGACGCGGTTGTTTTGGAAGGGCCTTTGAGCGGCGGTCATCAAGGATTTACTTATGAGCAGTGCGCAATGGACGAATACCAACTGGAAAACCTTGTAGCCCCAGTTGTGGAAGAAGCCGCACTGTGGGGAGATATTCCAGTGATTGCTGCTGGAGGTATCTGGGACAAAAACGATATCGATGCAATGATGGCATTGGGTGCTCGCGGTGTTCAAATGGGAACCCGTTTTATCGGAACCCATGAATGTGATGCACACGATAATTTTAAACAAGTCCTTATCAATTCCAAAGAAGAGGATATCACTTTGATGAAATCGCCTGTCGGCTATCCGGCACGCGGTGTACGTACAAATTTGCGTAATTTGATCGATAGCCGAACAGGTCCGGCTATCAAATGTATTTCCAATTGTGTCGCTCCTTGTAATCGTGGGGTAGAAGCAAAAGAGGTCGGTTTTTGTATTGCTGATCGCCTTAGCGATGCGTATGCGGGTGATTTGGAATTAGGACTTTATTTTTCTGGTAGTAACGGTTATAAAATCGACAAAATTATTTCCGTCAAAGAGTTGATGGAAAAATTGACTCAAGGGGAGTAATGTCCGCGTGCTGATTCGTCTTTTTGTACTTATTTTCTTTAGTATGACGGCTTTGATGGGACTCACACTGGGAGAGCGGATCGAATCAGCAAAAAAAGCGTTGGACAGCAGTGACGAAATTGAACAATTTCGGGGATATAACGAATATAAAACACTTTACCTCAGAGCCATGCTTGATAAAAATGCCACTTTGGCGGCAGATTCTTTGGAAGGGATCGTCCACGCAGGTGAGAAACTTGGGATCGACGTCAAAAAATATCAAGCGGATCTGGCAAAATCAAAAGCCGCTTCTCCGAAAATTGATTCTTCACTTAAAGCGGCATTCGCTGCAGTCAAAACAGAACCATCGCTCCCCTCCGTTATTTACGACAAAACATTTAAACCTGCACTTGTAGCAAATAAGATTACAACACCAGAGGCTGAAAAAATAATCAAACTTGAGCCTGTTGTTGCTCGTAACGATGAAATCACATTGACGATGCGTCATAAGCTTTTGAATATTCAATGGAAAGATAACGGATTAGAACTCACATTCGATTCACCAATTCAGGCAACTGAAGTACGTATGTCGAAAATTATCGAAGCGGATAAACGCCGCTTCCGCTATATCATTGATGTTGATTCGTCTACACTCTCAAAAAGCCAAACCTTGGAGCATCAAAAAATCAATCGCATTCAACTTGCGCAGTACAATGCGAAAACATTGCGTTTGGTTATTGAACACGATCAGGCGATCTCGATTAAACCGATCCCTAGAGCTTCATCGCTTTATATTGATCTTTCATTGGAACCTCCAAAAACGACTCCTCCTCTTGCCTCTACATCGATCGTAAAACAGCCTGAGATTCAACAACCTCCACTAATCGCGGCACTTCCCCCTTTGGTAACCGTAACGCCGCGTGATCGCAGTAAAAAAGTGATCGTTATCGATCCGGGGCATGGTGGAAAAGACAGTGGTGCGATCGGAAACGGTTTTATGGAAAAAGATATCGTTTTACAGATTGGCAGCCAATTGGCTGAAAAACTTCGTGCGCAAGGGTATACCGTCTATATGACACGCAATAACGATACTTTTATCGAGCTCAAAGATCGAACCAAATTTGCCAATGACAAAGAGGCCGATCTTTTTATTTCGGTTCATGCAAACTCTATCCCAAAAACATCCGATCCTCTCGGTGCTCAGGGGTTAGAGACCTACTTTCTCTCTCCGACGCGCAGTGAACGATCGATGCGTGTTGCTGCAGTTGAGAACTCTGAAGACATGGGTGCAATGGGAGAATACGGAAAACTCAGCTTTTTGAGCTTTTTGAACAAAGAAAAAATCATTGCTTCCAATAAACTAGGGATCGATTTGCAAAAGGGAATTTTAGGCAGTTTACGCAAGCAATTTGGCGGAGTACATGATAACGGTGTCAAAGAGGCACCGTTTTGGGTCCTTGTTGGGGCTCAAATGCCAGCTGTCCTCGTTGAAGTAGGCTATATCAGTCATCCGGAAGAAGCTGTCCGTATCGCTGATGAGAAGTATCAGCGATGGATGGTCGAGGGTCTTGTTGATGGGGTAGGGCGATATTTCGCTAACAACTCTTAGCGCTTGCTTTTTTCATAAAAGTAGTTGGTCGCTTCGACAAAGCCATCAACGCTTCCGCAGTCAAATCGTTTCCCTTTGAATTTATAGGCTAGCACCATTCCATTTTGTGCTTGTGACATCAGGGCATCGGTGATCTGAATCTCTCCCCCTTTACCTGCAGGAGTATTTTCGATGACACCGAAAATATCGGGAGTGAGGATATATCGTCCGATAATCGCAAGATTGCTTGGTGCATCTTTCGGATCGGGTTTTTCGACCATATTAGAGATCATATAGACCCCTTCTTCAATTTCTCTTCCTTCAATGATTCCGTATTTATTGGTGTGCGCCGGATCAATCTCTTCGATGGCGACGATAGAACATTTATATTTATTAAACAGTTCTACCATTTGTGTGAGAACCCCTTTCTCACTATGTCCATCACACAGATCATCCGCAAGAATTACGGCAAACGGCTCATTTCCGATCAATGTTTCTCCGGTGAGGATTGCATGACCGAGCCCTTTCATCTCGATTTGACGTGTATAGGAGAAGGTGCAAACATCGATGATATCTCGGATATCGGCAAGCATTTTTTCTTTGTCGCTCCCTTTGATCTGATGTTCAAGTTCATAGCTAACATCAAAATGATCTTCCAAGGCTCTTTTCCCTCGTCCGGTGACAATTGCCATCGTATTCATTCCCGCTTCGATCGCTTCTTCGACACCGTATTGGATAAGAGGCTTGGTGAGTACCGGTAGCATCTCTTTTGGCATCGCTTTGGTTGCAGGGAGAAAACGGGTGCCGTATCCGGCTGCGGGGAAAAGACATTTTTTGATCATCGAAACTCCTTGATTAGTGGTGTTATTTTATCACAATAGAACATTTTTCTGTATACGCTATAGGTGTATTTCAGTGTGTTTCATTGAGACGTAGAGAGAGGCTGTTTTCGCGAATGAATTGACGTGCATCGTCTCTGATGGGACGAGAAGTTGAATATATACGTACGATGGAACGGTTTTTGAATATTGGGTTGTGATCGACTTAGAGGGTACAGGATGCAATGAATATCATAAGATCGGTTGTTTTCACCTCTTTGAGGGTCGTTTCACACCGAATTAGGAGCAACTCTTTTTCTTTTATCCCGATGAGATCGATCCCTTCCGTCTTTGATAGTTCACTGATGGAGTATCCCTGCGATTTGAAATATTCCGCGATCTGATGGATATGATTTTTGTCGATGCTATTATCGATGGTTCCTCTTGTTTCTTTTGCAGAGAATATTTGTGTGTTTAGGATCGTTTGCATCTCTTGGATTAACAGCTCTTTTTGTTGAAGTTCTTTTTCGGCAACTTCGTGCTGTTTTCGGGAAATGATTTTGACGGTTAACAAGAAGATGATGATCAGTAAAAAGAGGGTAAGAAAATTGATCATAGTATTCTCCGGTGAGATTCATATTTTTTATGAGGCAATGCAGCGAACACATGAAGGCAATATACCTCCAGTGTTTTATGAAGAGTTTTTGAAAACTAGCTTATTATAATTGTACGAATGTAGAGCCTTTGACCCCACATACCGGACATTTTTCAGGGGGTGTCCCTAACTCTATATAGCCACATGTTGGACAAAGATAGATATTTACTTCATCCAAATCTTTTCCCTCTTGTACTGCTTCCAGTGCTTTTTTGTAAAGTTCCGCATGTACTTTTTCTGCTTCAAGCGCATAACCAAACATTTTTTTAGCTTTATGCCCCTCTTTTACCGCTTGCTCATACATAGGCGGATACATATCTTCAAATTCATAAGTCTCACCACCGATAGCGGCTTTCAAATTCTCTAAAGTAGACCCAACTTTATCCATTGCTTTTAAATGACCTTCTGCATGGATACGTTCTGCTTCAGCCGTTGTACGAAAGAGTTTGGCAATATTCGTTAAACCATCTTTTTCAGCTTGTTTTGCAAATGCACTGTACTTTTGATATGCTTGACTTTCGCCGCCAAAAGCTGTTTCTAAATTTTCTTGTGTAGTCATCTTAATCCCTCCAGTTTCTATGATACTGAGGCTATTATAAGATATAAATTCTAAAGAAGAACAACTAAAATAACATGATTTGTTTTTGAAGAATGACTAAATTTTAAACAATGGGCACAGTTACAGCACGAACATAAATGAATTTCTGGAAAGTACGTAAATTAGGGAATTTGAATCAGTGTGGCGGACAGAGAGGGATTCGAACCCTCGGTACCGTTGCCAGTACGTCTCCTTAGCAGGGAGGTGGTTTCAGCCAACTCACCCATCTGTCCATTAGTAAGAGGGCGTAATTATACGTACCTCTATATAACAAGCACCTTAAATAGATGCTTGTTTTGATTAAATTGCGGGAGAGTTTTGAGGATTTGAGATTACTTGATCCAAAAGAGCTTGTAATTGCAATGCAAGCGCTTCATTTGTTGCTTTTGCTTCGGCAATTTTTTCTTTGAGTTTTACGACTAATTCGATTTTATCCATAAATTTCATGTAGACTCCTTGCGCATATTTGCAAAAATAAAGCAAGGAATATTCCAATTTATAATAGAGTGAGTATTTTTTCAACCACTTCGGCAGGATTTTCTGCTTTATAGATAGGGCGACCGACAACAATAAAGTCTACTTTCTCACTGTGTGCCGTTTCGATGGTTGCAACCCGCTCCTGATCTCCCGCATCTTCTCCAAAAGGGCGTATACCCGGAGTAAGGGTCACAAATGTATCGGACGTAAGCGATTTGATGGAAGCGCTCTCATATGCACTGCAGACGACCCCATCCAATCCCGCTTCATGGGCATCTTGTGCAAATTGGTCGGCTTTGGTTGCGATGGTTTTTCCATATACATGGCTAAATTCACCTTCTTCAAATGAGGTGAGGGCGGTGACAGCAAGAACGATTGGACGATTTTCATACGGTTCAAGACGTTTCATCACTTCACGCATTGCTTTGCGTCCTGCGGATGCGTGAACGTTGAACATATCAACTCCTAGCCCCATGATCGATTCTGCGGCATCTGCCATCGTGTTGGGAATATCGTAGAGTTTGAGATCTAAGAAGATTTTGAAATCGGGATTGATGGATTTGATAGCATCGATAAAAGGTTTACCGTCACGAATATAGGATCGAAGTCCTACTTTTAACCAGACCGGATACTCTTTGATTTTTTCAATGAGGGCTAAATTTTCTTGTTGCGATGGAAGATCGAGAGCGACGCAAAGTTGCATAGGTAACCTTTGAAATATGATACTAAAAGTATAACGAAGCTTAAATTTATTGCGCATTATTTTTATATTAATAAAAGATTGTTAAAAACACTCTACAATAGAGATAATTTTAACCCAAAGGATTGACGATGAAAAAGAGTTTATTAGCAACAGTTTTTGCCGGTCTATTACTCGGCTCCGGTTATTTGTCAGCCGCGGTCTATAAAGTAGACCCTTCTCATTCGACGGTCGGATTTAAAGTGAAACACATGATGATCAGTACCGTAACGGGGAAATTTAATAATTTTAACGGAACATATGATCTCGAAAAAGGTCAGTTTAAATCGCTTAGCGGTGTTATTAAAGCTGATTCTATCGATACGGGGATCACGAAACGTGATGATCATCTGCGTAGTGCCGATTTTTTTGATGTTACGAAATTCAGTGATATTACATTTACTATGACAAGTGCTGCAAAATCCAAAATGACCGGAAATCTCACCATTCATGGTATAACTAAAAAAGTGGTACTGGATGTAGACATGGGTGGAGTTGTGCAAGATCCTTGGGGTAATCAGCGTTCAGGGTTTGTCCTGAACGGCAAAATTAATCGTAAAGATTTCGGTTTGAATTGGAATAAAGCGATCGAAGCAGGCGGCGTTGTTGTTGGTGATGAAGTCAAATTGGTTGTTGAAATTGAAGGGATCGCGGAATAAACTTCCAGCGTTTAAAAAGTTTTAATAAACCCGTCCCGTTTGGGGCGGAATCCACTGAGATCATTGATCGAGAGTCCCCGCTGTTTTCCCCATACCAAAAGTGTCTGGCATTTATGAATTTTTGCATAATCTTCCAAATAGCTGATCATTTCTTTGCTTTTATGTTCATATCCCTCATAGACTGCAAAATCATCAATGATTAAATGACGACCCAGCTCCAAGTTTTCACGGATACTGACACCGGCATAAATTTGAAGCTCACCGCGTTCATAGGCACCAATGGGACGATAATCACGTGGGTATTGCGAAGTGATAAAAGCATCAAACTGATCAGAAGTGAGTTCAAGTCGGAGTGTTGTGAGGAGGGCAAACCCCTCAACGAGTTCTGATGGCGAGAGTTCTCGGATTTGCAATTAGTTTCCTAGTGCGCCAAGTTGCGCATCGATTTTAGCAATTTTATCTTCGGCATCAGTAAGTCCTTCACGGTTTTGGGTAATGACCGCTTCTGGAGCATTGGCGACAAAACGCTCGTTTGAGAGCATACCACGAAGTTTATCTGCTTCTTTTTGGAGCTTTTCACGTTGTTTTGTGAGACGATCAATGATAGGGGTGAGATCGATCGCATCGGTCGGGAGATACACTTCGACAATCTCTCCAATGTCACTTATTGCATTATCGATTTTTCCCTCTGTAAAACGGAGTGTTTCCACTTTTGCCAATCGGGTAACAAACGGTGCCATCATTTCGTGGTTACCTGAGCATTTGAGATAGGCAAGATCGATTTTTTGGTTTCCGAGATCAACGAGCGTTTTAGCGCGTCTGATGGTGATGATGGCATCCATAATCATCGCAAATTCCGCTTCAATCGCTTCGTCAGTTGCCGTATTATCAGGGTATGCCATAACCATGATGGAATCTCCCTCTTCGAGAGTTGTTCCCGATAACTCATGATAAAGGAACTCGGTGATAAACGGCATAAACGGATGGAGCAGTTTCATCGACTCTTTAAAGATGCTCCCTAGTTCATGAACGCTCTCTTTGGATGCTTTGCCAAGCTCGATACCCCAGTCACAGAACTCATTCCACAAGAAACGGTAAAGTACCGTTGCCGCGTCGTTAAAGCGGTACTCATCCAAAAATGCTCTCGTCTCTGCCGTAGCTCGGTGGAAACGGCTTAACATATAGCGACCCAGTGGAGTGGTGATCTCTTGATCGCCCAAATCTTTGAATGTCGGAACATTCATTTGGAGAAATTTGGACGCATTGAAGAGTTTGTTGGTAAAGTTACGGCTTTGTTCGAGTCGATCACCGCTGAGGCGGATATCGCGTCCCTGTACGGCTAAAACAGCTAATGTGAAACGCAGTGCATCGGCACTGTATTTTTCGACCATATCGAGCGGATCGATGACGTTCCCTTTCGATTTCGACATTTTTTGACCGTGTTCATCTCGTACCAATGCGTGCAGATAGATATGGTTAAACGGCAACTCTCCCGTAAAACTCTCCCCCATCATCATCATACGGGCTACCCAGAAGAAGAGGATATCAAAACCGGTGATGAGAAGGGTATTTGGGTAAAAACGAGCCATATCTTCGCTTTGGAAGAGTTGATCTTGCGCAGTGTCGCCATTCCCCCATCCAAGAGTTGAGAACGGCCAGAGGGCAGAACTGAACCATGTATCGAGTACGTCAGGATCTTGGGTGAATTTTTTGCTCGCACAATGAGGGCACGAAGTTGGATTTTCTTCTAAACTTGCCCATTCATGGTTACAGTCGTCACAATAAAATACCGGAATACGGTGCCCCCACCAGAGTTGACGGGAGATACACCAGTCGCGCAGATCATTCATCCATGCGTTGTAGCTGTTGATCCAGTGTTGCGGAAAAAATTGGGTCAATCCGGCATTCGTTTTATCGATTGAACCGCGCGCTACTTCACTGCGGACGAACCATTGTTTTGAAATGTAGGGTTCTACGATATTTTTACAGCGGTAACAATGTCCGACTTGATGAGTATGTTCTTCGATTTTTTCGATAAATCCGCTCTCTTCAAGACGTTTGACGATCACGGCGCGTGCTTCGAGACGCTCTAATCCTTCAAACTCTCCGGCATAATGATTCAAAATCCCTTTTTCATCGAATACGGTGATGAATTCCAGATCATGACGTTTACCGACTTCGTAGTCGTTCGTATCATGAGCGGGAGTGACTTTAACGACTCCCGTTCCGAATTCACGGTCTACATGGCTATCGGCGATGATTTTGATGTTGCGGTTGATCAATGGAAGAGTCACGCTTTTTCCGATGAGGTGAATATAACGTTCATCATCAGGGTGTACCATAATCGCAGTATCGCCAAAATAGGTTTCCGGACGGGTTGTAGCAACGACAATATGACCGCTTCCGTCACTGAACGGGTAGCGTATGTGGTAAAAGTTCCCTTTGTGCTCTTCGTGTTCTACTTCGATATCGCTGAGTGCACCGTCATGCGTACACCAGTTGACCATGTAGTTTCCGCGAACGATGAGGTTTTTGTTGTAGAGGTGAACAAATGCTTCTTTGACCGAGGATTTTAGCCCTTCATCCATTGTAAAACGTTCACGGCTCCATGCAGGAGAAACACCGAGTTTACGGAGTTGTCCTACCATAATCCCACCGCTTTCTTCTTTCCATGCCCATACACGTTCCAAAAACGCTTCGCGACCGAGTTCCTCTTTGGTTTTCCCCTCCGCCAACAGTTGTTTTTCCACGACGTTTTGGGTTGCAATTCCTGCGTGATCGGTTCCCGGTTGCCAAAGGGTCATGTAGCCGTCCATACGTTTGTAGCGGACGATGATGTCTTGGAGGGTAAACGTGAGGGAATGTCCGATATGAAGCCGTCCGGTAACATTCGGCGGAGGCATCATGATGGCAAAGTGTTTGTTCGGTTTTGCGATTGTTTTGTTACCGTCGATTTCGAAATAGCCCCGATTTTCCCAGATAGGATAGTAACTCTCTTCAATATTCTTTGGATCGTAGTGGGTAGCTGACATAAGAAGGCCTTGGATTAATAAAAATATCGCGAATTATACCAAATTCAATCGATTTTCAGAGGAACGCTAATTGCTTTAGTGTAACCATTAATTATCAAAGGGTAACAATGCAGTACGAAGTAAAATCAACGATATTAGGATTTGATCAAGTAACCAAAGTAGAATTGAGTGAAATCGATGAAATGTTTGCTACGCTGAGAAGTTGTGATGAGAGTAATATCAGTTTTACCTTGGTAAATCCGTATATGCTTCGTGAATACTCTTTTGATCTTCCGACAGCTATCCGCGTTTTACTCGATATTAATGAAGATTCAAAGGTAGTGGTATATAATATCGCCGTTATTCAAGACCCGCTCGATGAATCATGCATCAACTTTTTAGCCCCGCTTATTTTTAATCAAGACAACGCGACTATGGCACAAGCGGTTTTAGATATGAAAAATCATCCAGGATTCGGTTTGGCCGAGCCAATAAAAAAATTTAAAGCATAATTTAGCCTCTTTATACCGGAGGCTTCAAGGAGCCTCTTGCCACTCTCCCGTCTCAACGATCAGCAATACACTGCTGCAACCGCCCCCTATGGACACAATCTAATCATCGCTTCGGCAGGCACAGGGAAAACGTCGACGATTGTAGGACGTATTGCCTATCTCATCTCTCAAAACGTGAAACCCGAAGAGATTTTATTATTGACTTTTACCAACAAAGCGGCGCAAGAGATGGTGGAGAGGGTAGCGGCATTTTTCGGTCGAGAGATAGCCTCAAAAATCGATGCAGGAACGTTTCATGCGATCAGCTATCGATGGCTCAAGCGCAAAGAGGGGAAGGTGGTTCTCAAACAGCCTCGAGAACTCAAAACCCTTTTTCGCAGTGTCTATGAAAAGCGGACGTTCAGTCATATCGACTGTGCGACAGCAGCCTATGGTGCCAATTATCTCTATGATGTTTATTCGTTTTACCAAAATACCGAATTAAGCACCAATTTTGAAGAGTGGATTTTAGAGCGTCAGGATGAACACGCTGTCTATGCCGCGATTTATGCCGATATTATCGATGAATTCGAAGCACTGAAAAAAGAGTATGGATTTGTCAATTTTAATGATTTACTCTTGCATATGCGAGATTTAGCTAAACAAAGTGATCTTGGGTATAAAGAGGTATTGATTGACGAATATCAAGATACTAATGCCCTTCAAGGGACACTCATTAATGCGATGCGTCCCCCCTCACTTTTTTGCGTTGGAGATTATGATCAGAGTATCTATGCGTTTAATGGAGCCGATATCTCGATTATCGGCTCGTTCACGACTAATTTTCCCGATGCCAAAGTTTATACCCTCAACAAAAACTACCGTTCAACCGTCCCTATTCTTTCACTTGCGAATACCGTAATTGCTTATAATGAGCGCATCTACCCCAAAGCACTCGAAGTGACCCGGACGGGAAATGCCCATAGTCCGACTTTGCTGGTGTACGATGAACTTTTTGATCAGTATCACGGGATCGCCCAAAAAATCGGCGACTCTTCCACCAACCGTGAAGAGATTGCCGTTATTTTCCGCAACAATGCCTCGGCTGATGGGATCGAAGCTTCCCTTAGAGAATTAGGGATTGCGTGTCGTCGTCGGGGCGGAACAAGCTTTTTTGATTCTAAGGAGGTGAAAGCACTCCTTGATATCTACACGCTTCTCGTGAATGAATCCGATATGATGGCATTTATCCATCTCTTTGACTATGCAAAAGGGATCGGAAGTGCCGTAGCAAAAGAGCTGTTTGTCGCATTGCAAAAGCTGGGAAAGGGATCATTTTTGCGGGGATTGTATTCTCCAGACTCTGAGATCAGCAATCCGTTTGAAAAACGACGACTCAACCATCAATTAGGTTTATTTGATGATTTTGCGGAGATGGGCAGTGCCGGGCGCTTTGCTAAGCTTGGATTTGATCCCAACTTTATGGGAAATCCGATTTTGAAACACGCAAAACTCTCGAAAGACTCCGCATCTTTTTTGCATGATCTCTTTATTTTGTTCCGTCAATTGAGAGACATTAAAGAGCCCAAAGCCGCCGTGCAAAAAATAGCACTATCGGCTTTGTATGGACATGTGATAGAGATGCTCTCCACTCGTCGGGCGATGAATGAAAACGGTGCAATCGATGAAAGGGCAAAAACAGAATCACAAGAGCGAATACGACGTAAATGTACTCTATTGTTTGAACTCTCCCGCCCTTACAAAGATCATGAACGATTTTTAAATGCAATGGTATTGGGATCTCAGGATTTGACACAAGGAGAGGGGGTACATCTACTGAGTATTCATGCCTCTAAAGGCCTTGAGTACAAAGAGGTCTATGTGATCGATTTGATGGATGGACGGTTTCCAAACCGCAAGCTGATGAGCCGCAGCGGAAGTATCGAAGAGGAGAGACGATTGTTTTATGTGGCGGTAACACGGGCAAAAGACAGACTCTTTTTGAGTTATGCCAAATACGACAAGATCAAAAAAACCAACTTTGTCCCTTCCCAATTTTTATTTGAGGCAGGATTGATCCCCAAAGATGAAATGTATGCGGCTTTGGTAGCCAAAGGTTCAAACGAAGAGGTTTGACTTTTCTTTATTATGTCGGACGGCCATTCACTGCCGCTCCCATATTCCACATTGGCAGGAAAATACCCAATGCCAATAAAACGACCATACAGGCAATAATCAAAAGCATAATTGGTTCGATCGCTTCAGAGAGACCGTCAATAATCGCATCAAAACGCATTTTATAGTATTCCATTACTTTTTGCATCATAGCATCGAGTTGACCGCTCGATTCACCTGCAGAGATCATTTGGATAATCATATTTTCAAACAACCCCGTCTCTTGAAGACCGTTATGGAGTGTTCCCCCCTTTTCAACGGTTTGGCGGACAGTTAAAAGCTTCTCTTGCAAAGGAAGCGAATCGATCATCGCGATAGCGGTTTCTAAAGCCTCTGCGATAGGGATTCCTGCGCGAACGAGCTCTGAGAATACGAGGGTAAAGCGACTCAGTGTTGCATACATAATGATATTTTTAATCAAATAGGTTTTTAATAAAAATTGGTGCCATTTGTAACGAAAATTCTTGTGATGATCGAGCATGTAGCGAAATACAATGACAAAAATAAAAACAGCAGCCAGTACATAAAGTCCATAGGTATTAAAAAGATGCTCTAAAAAAAGCAAAATTTTTGTTGGAATTGGAAGTTCAGCGTGTAGTTGTTCGAAAATTGCTTTAAATTGAGGAACAACGTATGAGATAAGTACGGTAAAAGCGATAGCCATCGCAATCATGACATTGCGCGGGTAAGCCATTGCTTTTTTAAACTTGATAATATTACGACGTATTTCTTCAAGCATATCGGCAAGTTTATACAGTGCCTCGGCCATGTTACCCGTTTTTTCTCCTAACTCAATCATGGCTAAAGAAAGATTACCCAGCTCATAATGAAATTTATGGGCAGAATTAGAAAGGCTGTGTCCGGCGTTGATATCTTCAGCCATGGTTCCCAAAACAGTTTGCAACACTTTATCGGTGGTTGCTTCGGCAATTTCTTTGAGGGAATCGTGTATAGAGATACCGGCATTGGTCATAACCGCAAGTTGTCTAATCGCAGCAATGAGAGAGTCTTGTTTGAGTTTTCGTTTGCGTACATTCGAAAAGAGTGTTTCTTTAAATCGTCGGAGCTGATCTTCAAGAGGAGGGGTAGATTCGGTAATCTTGAGTACCATCCCCGAGTATTTTATTTTTGCTAAATAATGGGCCTCTTTTTTGCTCTCTGCATAAAAGCCTTGGTCGTATTTTTTCCCTTTTGTAAGGATTGTCGCGATAAAGTATTTCATCCTTTTGCCACCCTTAATATTTCATCCAATGTTGTTATCCCCTGAACGGCTTTTGCCATTCCGTTTTCAAACATTCCTACAAACCCTTCAGCCTTTGCCTGTTTTAAAAGATCATCTTTGGATGCACTTCGTGCAATCATACTGGAAAGTTCTTCCGTAATCGGCAAAACTTCACAAATCATTTCACGCCCCATATATCCCGTGCCATTACACTCTTTACACCCTGATCCTTCATAAAAAACTGTATGAGGAGGGATCATGGCACTGTATTCTTGAAGGAGCGATTGCGGAATATCGATCTCTTTTTTACAATGTGTACAAATTTTTCGAATAAGACGCTGCGCTTGTACTGCAACCAAAGCACCGCTGATGAGGTAAGGCTCAATCCCCATATCAGACATACGCGGAATTGCGCTGATCGCATCGTTGGTGTGAAGGGTCGAGATTACAAGGTGCCCGGTCAAGGCCGCTTTGATAGCAATTTCGAGGGTTTCATGGTCACGAATCTCCCCAATCATGATTTTATCGGGGTCTTGACGAAGAATGGATCGAAGAGCGTCGGCAAAAGAGAGCCCAACTTTGGGATTGACCTGTACTTGCTGAATGAGATTCATCCGGTATTCTACAGGGTCCTCTACTGTAATGACTTTATCTTCAACATTACGCAATTCATTCAGTGCACCGTAAAGGGTAGTCGTTTTTCCGCTTCCTGTAGGTCCCGTGACTAAAATGATGCCAAATGGAGATTGTAGACCTTTGATCAATTTTTGGTAACTTTCTGAGTCCATCCCGGAATCTTCGAGTTTTACCAGAGCTTTGGTTTTGTCCAAGATACGCATAACGATCGATTCACCGTAGATGATCGGAAGCGTTGAGAGACGAAAATCAAATTCTGCATCCATTACGATAGCCGAGAAACGACCGTCTTGAGGTTTACGCCGTTCTGCAATATCGAGATTGGCCAACAGTTTAATTCGTGATGCGAGAGGAGGATAAATATCTCGATCAAAAATGAAGATTTCAGCCAGCTTCCCATCAACTCGTCCCCGTACCACACAGTTTCGTTCTGTCGGCTCGATATGAATATCACTGGCACGTCCTTTGATACACGCTTTGAGGATAACATCAATGAGTTGCAAAATAGATGAAGCTTCTTGTTGCTCTTCTAGTGTACCGATATTGCGAAGTTCGTTACGGATGTTTGTTACGAGTTCTTTAACACTGTCTTTGAGTTCCATTTTAAAAAGATACGCTTGTATCTGTTTTTCGGTAGCAACGGCTATTTTGAGTGATTTTCGCGGAAAAAGGCGTTGGATGGACTCTTGTGCTTCAAGATTCAGCGGATCGGCAAATACTACGACAACGTACATGTCGTCTTGCGAAATAGGGAGCGCATTATAGCGTTTGAGTTGAGCTGTTGGGATTTTTTCGATAAGACGGTAATCCATATCGATGGAGTCCAAATCCATAAACGGAACTTCCATCACTTCCGCTAAATGGATTAAAATGGAAGCCTCATCCAAAAAGTGGTAGTTTTTGATAATAGAGAGTTCGTATCTTCCCAGGCGAATTTGTTCTACAACAAATCGTTTGATAAAATTGAGAGAAACCGCTCCTACTTTTGTGAGCATCTCTAAAACGGTATCGTCTTGTACGCCTCTGGACGTTAATCGGTCAATTTGTTGTTGAGTTATATGGCGCTTTTCCAATAAATCATGTGTAATGCGATCCATATAGTTTACCTTTTAATAGACATGATGCGTTGTTAATATTTTATCATAGTATTCATCGATAGCGATGCTTTTTCTTCCAGCAGTTTCTGTCGTATAAAGTTTATAACTAAGTCGGGTATCGGAAAGGTCTGAATACTCTTTTATGGATTGATTGGGCTGAGGATTTTTGAGATAGAGGTCAAAAATCTTAGAGATAAGATGCGTGCTTGTTGGAAATTTAAGGCTATGGATCGGTTTATTGTCAAACAACGCTTCCATGAGCAAACTTTTTTGCATTAAAAGAACTGAAAAATAAGCCGAGTTCGCACGAGATTCTTTGGTTTGATTTAAAAGGGTGATAGGACCGCTCAATCGATCGATTTTATCTGCTTTAAGACAAGAAAACGCATACAACGAAATGTACGCCTCATCATTTTGATGATACGGAAAACCCTGCTGACCCAGATTACACGCTTGCATGTAGTTGCCTTGCTGGTAAAGATCAAATAAGCGGCGACCTGCATCGGCAGATACTGTGTGTAGCAATACGATAGATAAGAAAACTAAAAATTTCATTTAAATGTACCCCGCTCGATGGAATCAAGCAGTGCACGGGCTGAATCAGAATTGGATTCTCCAATATAGAGTTGCAATGTTTTTTTAGCTTGTTCTACTTTTCCGAGTTTCATAAGAGATTTTGAAAAGATGATCCAACTTTCATCGATTTTATTGTTTATTCCATTGGTTTTCAATGCAAAGTTATAAGCATCTGCATAGTTGCCGTGGTCATAGTAATATCGAGCGATAAACAGCCCTAGATTAGGATTGGAAGTCTCTTTAAAACGACGCTCGACACTTTCTATATCAATTTTAGATTCATTGTTATGATTGAGAATGACTTGCTTATCACTCGGAGTAACAATAGTAGATGGAGTAGGGGCTTTTGGTGGAGGTTTTATTGTGGACGAATCGGGAACACTCAAAACTTTTGTTACCGGAACGCTTTGCGGGATCGATTTTGATACTGCTGGTGGGGTACTTGGTATTGCAGGCTCAGGAACAGCTGTTTCAAAGGTTTTCACAAACTCCATTGAGGGTTCAAGAACGGTTGATTCTTCTTTATTGCTATCTGCAAGGGTAGAAGTTTGATTAGCAGTATGGATCGAGAGTGAAGGGGCTTTTTTAATTTCAGAAACTTTTTCTGCATCGAGCCATATTATAGGGAGGCTGATAAGCATTATGATAATTAAGAATACTCCTGCAATATAGGGAAAATACGCTTTTATTTTGTATTTTATCCAGCGCCGTTCTAGACTGCGAACATCAAGCATGAATCAATCCTGTATGGATGGCCGCCATTTCAATCCATTTTGATTTGAGTGCATTGTATTTTATGGCAGCTGGGTTGTTCTCTTCGTACCAGTAATAGAGGGTGAAAAGGGAAAAGAGTAGTTTATTGGTATCTCGATAATTCCCTTTTGTTAAGGAGGTGATTAATTTCATATTTTTATCGTTAAACATATTGGCTACGTCAAAACAGTTTGCTTTGAGAAGTTTTTTTTGAACATAGACTTTTAGCTCTTCGGCTGTTGCGTTTTGCAGTTCGATACTCTCCCAAATCCGGGTTTGAAAATGTTCTTTGGCAATGATATCTTCTTTATCCGTTTTATGAAGTGTAATAACAAATTTAATCGCGCGAGCATCAGAGATGAGACGAATTTTTTCCATTAACGATGCACTGTACAGTTGAGCTTCATCCAATAAGACGATTGGTACTTCAGGATATGCAACCGCTTCGGCTATTTCTAAAAATCGAATCAGCGTCATGATCTCTCTTGGAGAATGTCCGAATATGCGTTGTGCTAATACCCGAAGAAAATCATCCTCATCGACAATCGGGATGTCGAACATCAAAACCTTTTGTTGTTTCGAGAGATCGTGATGAAGTTTATGTAACAGCATACTCTTACCGGTTCCGGGTTTGCCGTAGAGTAGAATCATTTTGAGCGGTTTTTGTACCGAGTTTTTTAACGATTGATACATATGAGAGACACTGTCAATCTGGACGTAATCGCGAGGGTTGACTACATCCAAAAAGAGATCACGGGGTTTAGAGAAAAGAGAATTCTCCATTCGCTATTTGCTATCCTCTTTCATTTCAGCTATTTCTTCTTGCTGTTGTTTCGCAAGTTCTGCTTTTTCAAGAGACTCTTTTTCCATAGCTGTGCCGATATGGGTATAACCCAAATCGGCGATTTTCAAATTAGAACCGTCTCGTTTAACGATATGCGGTTCGATGACAAGCACCATCTCTTCGGTTTTTTTGGTAACACCTTCTCGTTTGAAAAGCATTCCAAGACCGGGGATATCACCTAAAAGAGGGACTTTATTGGAAGAAACATCATTTTTGGTATTGATAAGCCCTCCCATAATAACGGTACTACCGTCTTTCACGGTTATTACAGATGAAATTTGACGACGACTCAAATCCGGCGGCATAGAGCGTGTAGAATTATCGGTTGATAGTTGGCTGGCTACATCGGATATGGATGGATTGATACGTAAAGTAATACTTCCGTCATTGGCAATTTCAGGAGTGATGTCAAGCAATACGCCTGAAAATACAGAACTGACTACTTCAGAAGTGGCTTGCTGTCCTGTTGTTCCGCCTGCGAGAGTGGAAGTGCTTGTCGTTTTATAAAAAAGCTCTGTTCCGGAGGTGATAAGTGCCGGTTGGTTATTAAGAGTTAAAATTTTTGGGTTGGAAATAGAATAGACATCTCCTTGAGTTTTGAGAAATTTTACGACTTCACTGATACTGGCTTTCGCCCCCAATTGAAAAATACTCATATCTTTATTGGCAACTCCTGTAACAGCAGTAATCGGTGAAATGATTTTACTGGTGCTACCGCTTCCACTGCTACTGCTTGTCCCTGTAAACGTATTAACATTATGTGTATTGTACTGGTTATATCCGATATCAATATTTTGTAATGCATAGATTTGTGACCAGTCAATACCAGTAGTACTGCCATCTGAGAAAACGACACTGTACATTTTTACATCGATCAATACTTGCGTTTGCATTTTTTTCTGTAGATCATTGATGTATTTATCAAGCCGTTGGATTTGTTTTCCTGTGGCTGTAACGGTTATAAGTCCTGCTGCTTTATTGATATAAATATTGTGAGGATCTTCACCGTTTTGTCCACTCACATTATTATCGTTTGCAGACAAAGAGGTTTGTTTCTGTCGGTAACTATCTTCTGGACGACTTAAAATATTTTTGATTTCACGATCGAGTTCATTCCAAAACTTGACTTCATCTTTGGATGAAATATTTGTCCCTGATTCGGAAGAAGAGCCTGAACTAGACCCTGATGACATTTGTTGACTACCACTTGCTGAACCTTGCCCAGCGATATTCCCCGTATTTGAACTGAGGCGAATATTGGTACTGCCTGTCCCTTTGCGTTCACCAATAATATAATCAAGCTGATAGGTTTTAGTTGTGAGATATGAGACTTTCAGAACATTGTTTTGTAGCGTATATTGAAGGTTGTTCTCTTTTATAATCAAATCTAACACTTCATTAATGGTTAAATTTTTTAGAAAAGTTTTGTTCATCGGTTTTTTCAATATTTCTTCTGCCTGCTCATCCGTGACAATGACACTCATCCCGCATTCATCACTGATTTGGTCAACAAACTCTCCTACGCTTGTCCCTTTAACTGAAGAGATATTGAAAAGCTCATACGTACAATCTGCTTGTAAAGAAGGAGTTAAGAGGGCAGCCGTGGCAATGGATAACATAAACGCTCGTGCATGGTGTTTAACTACAGATGTCATGATACTTTCCTATTGAGTGATGATTTTAATATTGTTATTTTGTTTTGTTAAAAACAAAATTAGTTTTTGATCTTTTTTCCCGATTAGTAGAACAGAATTGGGCTTGATCTCTGCAAGTGAATACATTCGAACGGTGTCTCCGGTTTTATACCACTTTCCATTAATGAGTACCGATTTATTCATAATGGCAAGAAGACGTAAAGGTTCTTCCACAATTTTTGGTACAGATGGTAGCTTGTTTCCTAACTTTGGAGGCGGAAGGAGTCCTAATGGACTTTTTTGTAGCGGCGCGGGCACTTTCATTTTCATTGGATCTTTCAATGAATTAATGAACCCGTCTGCTACGCCAACGCGAGTCGGGAGAATTGCTAAGATTTGTTCATCAACCCAGGCTAATTCTTTATCATTTTTTGGTCCATTTGTAACGACGGTTACTGTTGGAGAAGCAATGACAGGGGCATCCCCGTAGAGAATAACGGTTGAAATCAAGGTTAACAGGAGGTGTTTTTTCATTGTCGTACAATCCCCCATACTGAGATATTTAGATCGCCTTTGAGTTTTTCATTTGCAGTGATATTAAAATCGTGCAAATCAACAACTAACTGACTTTGTTCGAGTGCATTGATGAATTTTAATGTGTTTTTATACGGTGCTTCAGAACTGATAGCAATATCGAGAACATGACCAAATGAACTGTTGTCTGTTTGTAATGTATTTCTGAATTTGGCCAATTTGACTTTATTATCACGGGCATAACGCGATATTGAGTCTAAGTAAGCGCCCCATACTTTTTCGTCATAATACAACGATGAAATTTGTTCGAGTTGCTCTTTAATATAAGTGTTGTACTGGATATAAAGAGCATGCTGATGTTCTAAGTCAACGGTTTGCTGCTCTAATTGAGTAATTTTTTCTGGTGGATTCGCAGCTAAGTATTGCTTGTCTATATTTAAATCTGTCTCAACCCGAACAGCTTTTTCATGGGACACTTTGAAACTTGCTTCCGCACTTTCCCAAAGCATTAAATACGAAAATGCAAATAAAGATGCAAACATGATAATGAAAAGCATCATTTTGTCGCGATCACTTTTATGTGATAGCGATTGATCTAGAGTGTAAAGGTAGTCTTCAATTTGTACTTTCATTTGATTACCGCCTTAAGTTCACTAAGGTAAGATTTTTGCTCTTCATCATAGGAAATGAGTTCGAGATTAAAGGTATATTGATTGCGTTTGGCATCTGTCAAGTGTTTGAGTAATGCCGTAATATCTTGTGTGCTTGAGGATGTTAGACCAAAAGTAAATACTTTAGTATTATTCAGATCTTCGGTATAACCAATGGTTTTGAGTTGTACACGATACTGATTGAAACTCCGTGTGAAATCAGCCAAAATCTTGGCTTTCATCGGATAATCTACTTTTTTCTCATGAACTTTCACCAGAGTGTCTTGTTTTTGTTTATATGCCGATTTTTGTTCGTCCAAACGTGTCTGTGCTGCATTTTTATTGGCGAGTTTTAGATTAACTGTTTGTTCGCGGGTTGTTTTTTCAATGTGCGTTTGCTCATACTCTTTGGTTAAAACGGCATGATGGAATTCTTCAACATAAGAAAGTCCCCAATATACACCCGGATAGAGCAAAGCTGCAGCCAATGATGCTGCTGTGACAAGAATCAGCTTCCCGCTGTCACGTTTTGCGAATGGAGGCGGGCGATGGAAAATAGTAAAATTGCATTCGTAGCGTTCATTCGCTTCGAGTCTTCCGTAAAGGTGCATCAGCTGATGTATCTGATCTACTCTTTGCCCATTGGTATTAAAACCAAAATCAAAATCAAAGGAAGCCGTTTTGATTCCCAGATAGGTTTGTGCATATTCATCGAGCCCAAGAACTTTTCCGGCTCCTGTTCCTATGAAGATTTCATCAAATTTTTTGATATCGTACGCTCTTTTTGCATACGTCATAACATCGCTGATATGAAGGAAAATTTCACCAAATAGTTTAATGAGATTTTTTTGATATTCAGGATTCGAAGTGTTCAATCCTTCATCCGCGATCATTGTTTCAAACGAATTAAGATCGATTTGTTCGCCTAAAAGTTCACAAAAGCGTTCATGCATTTGTTTGAGAGAAAATTTAAGCGATTTGGCGTAGATAAACTCTTGTTCGTTATAGATACAGAAAAAAGCGTCATTTTCTTGAAAATAGATGTAACAATGAACATCGGTTGATTCGACAAGACCTTTGACATAGAGGGATTTAAGTAGTAAAGGAACAGGGACGATTTGATCAATATATTTGAGTTTTTCGACCGAAGGGGAAAAATCTTGTTCCAAGTTGAGCGGATCAACTACGAAAACATGAAAAAATCGATCCCCTTCGCTACTTCTGTTAATGGCTTCAATATATTTGATATGGTACTCGATAGCCATATCCAATGCGAGTTCTTCATACACTTTGTTTTCAAGTGCATCGTAAACATCGTCTTCGGGGATATTTTTACTAATACCGATGAGTGTCGATATGAACCCTTTGGTATTTAAAAAAGATACGGCATATTGTTCTTTTGAAAATGCAGGAGAAGATGTCTTGGAAATAGTATTGAACGTTCCAACATAATAATCACCTTTATAAGGGTTTGCTGATACGATCGTTGAATAAGTTTGCTGTTTGGCTTTATTCATCCTCTATCCTATTTAAAATGTACCAAAATCATTCCGCAAAAGCGATTTTGTTGGTAAAACTCGATCCTATAACTCTTATTAGAGGTATCAACCGCGTATTTTGAGTCTAGATCTTTCAATTCTATTTGGACGTTACTTTCATCTTTTAGTCCATTTTGGGTAAAACCGATAATGTTTACTCTTGTCTCTTTCTCTGCATTGAGTACTTTAAAATCGGCACTTACCCAAAAATCTGTAGCCAATTGGATTTTTTCCAATTTTCCATCTACCGATACAGTAACCGTTTCCGAACAAAATTCTTTTACATGATAACTCGGGATAAAAGTACTTATCTTTTTGTTACCGATATAAATATCATATTGCCCGTTATTCTTTTGAATATTCCCCAAGGGATGGGCAAATTTGAACTCGTTCTTATCCGATTGTAGCGGAATGAAACTTAAACTGTTTTTTAAATTTTGTAGATTTAAATAAAAATCGTTGTTAATAGTTAAGGTTCCATAATCGTTGAGTAATTTTTGGATGGTTTCTATATTTAATTCAAATGGACGTTCATATTTAATGCCCATTAAGTTCATGTAGCATTCAATGGCACGCAATTGATAGAAAACTTTTTCATGCAAGGTTGGAAGATGTTTGCTTGTTTCTATGGCAAATGCCGGTTTGTTATGTGAAATCGCAAAAAAGGTTAATGAGTGCTGCATAGCCTCATCGTCTGAACGTGTATTCGTATTACGTACATCAAAGAAATGGTGGTCTTCGATTAATGCGTGATTGAGCTCATAGTTGACTTTCGAAGCAATTTCTTTTAAATTTCCGTAAGGATGCTCAGAATCAAGTGAGCCTTGATCGATAACACAGGTTTGTCCCCAAGCATTTGGATTAAAGATGGTATTAAGGTGTTCCTTTCGATAAAAACCATGACCGTCATGAAGGTTTAAGATTAATCCTACTTGTTTTTGCGTAATAATTTTCTGTATCTCACGCACACTCTCAAGATCGGGATCATTTGGATCAATATTGGCAAATTTGCGATTCATATCACCGTTTATACCGCGATTATTTTGTTGAATGCTGGGCCGATTCAAATCAGGTATAATCCAAAGATTCCCTTCATTAATAGTGTAATAACGGGCTAAAATAGCCGCAGAAAAGTACCCTCCCGGTTCATTTCCATGTATTCCACCAATGACAAGCAATGTTGGTGATTTGAGTGGATCGGTCTCTTTTTTAATAAAATTAAAAGGGAGAGCATAAAGAGAAGTCATGAATAATAACGAAAGAAGTACGGAAAAATACATGAATTATTCTTCCGTTAGGATCGAGATCGATTGATTCGGATTGAGCCGAACTAAAAGCGATTTTTCTCCTTCAAACTTATGGCTATCACTAATATAGAGTTGATTGAATGTTACCCAAAAAAGGTTTCGTTTTTCACCCGGATAAGGGATGATATTGAGGTGATCCAAAAGAATGGATTTATCCTCGTTTTTGCTAAAAATCCGTTCTTTATAGGCTTTGAACTGCGCCAAATTCATCCCGTCAGCTCGTTTGAACGAAGGGTCATAGGAAGCTAGATAGGTATCAAGATCATTATAGGTCCACGCATATTTCCATTGATGTAAACCGGCGATAATTGCGGAATATGAGGATGGACTTACCCCTTGTTTCAATGAAGAATCAATGATTAAAAGGGTGTTGGCTGGATTAATGGTTTGATCAAGCTGTATCAAATCGTTGTTGTTGATGGCGATACACCCTTTTGTGAAAGGGTCGCGTGTTCCGCTCAAAGGGACACCATGAACCCATATTCCAGTACCGTTTTTTCCGCGGATACGGTCATAAAGATTCGGATACGACGTTACGAATGCCATCGGTCCGTAAAACGGGTCAACTTGCCGTTTTCTTTCAACGAGAGTATAAATGCCGATAGGGGTTTTAAGATCACCTGCAGCAAGTTTATCTCCTGCATTTTTTCCGGTAAAAGCGTTGAACCGTTTTTTGAGTGAAAAATGTTTTTGGGCATCAGGCATATAGAGCTCCAAAATTCCCTTGTCTTTGCTGCATGCCAATAATGAGCATGTGCGTTCAAAATAACCGAAGCGAAGGTCTTTATTAAAAAGTGTCCCCGCCCAATACGATGGGATATTCATTTGAGAATCAAATAGTTTTTTTCCGCCGCTTTTGTAAAACATAAGACTCTCAGCAGAGAAAAGAGATGTTGCCAATAAAGAAATTAAGAGAGGTTTTACCATTCGTACCCTAAGTCTGTTAGAAATTTTTTATCACTTGTCCACCCTTTTTTAACAGAAACAAAGAGTTCAAGGTAGACGGGTTTTGAAGCTAAGCGTTCGATTTTTTCGCGAGCATTTTGTCCGATTCGTTTGATAGCAGCTCCCCCTTTTCCGATAATGATCCCTTTTTGAGAATCTTTTTCGACGATGATGGTCGCGCGAATATGCTCAATAGGCTCATCTTCATCAATTTTATCAATAATTACGTCCGATTCATAAGGGATTTCATCGCTGATATTATCAAAGATTGCTTCGCGGATGAACTCTTTGTATATCGTTCGGATCATCTCGGTCGTGATATCTTCCGGATCATAAAGATAAGGTGATTCCTCTAGGTGTTTTACGATGGTATCCAGTAGATCTTTTTTCCCGACATTTTTGTTTACCGACATAGGTATGAGAGCTAAAAAATGGTCGCTGAAACGGTTGTATTCTCCAATTTTTTTTAGGAGATCAGCTTGTGAAATTTGATCAATTTTACTTAAAACAATGATATGTTTGCGTTTATCGGAATTGAGTTCCAAAAATTTTTCATAGTGGATCGTTTTGTCGGATGCCGGCGCGAGATAAACGACGAGATCACAATCACCGATAGCTTTGAGTGCTTCTTCTAACATATATTGGTTAAGCAGTTTTTCTGCTTGGTGAAGTCCCGGAGTATCGACAAAAATGATTTGATCGTCATTATGCATGACGATCGCATTGGAGCGCTTACGTGTAGCGTTCGCTTTTTGGCTTACAAGGGCGATTTTTTCACCCAAAATCCAGTTCATTAAGGTACTTTTACCTGCATTTGGACGTCCGACAAGAGCGACGAAGCCAGCTTTATTCATTTTTATCCCTTTAAAGAATATATCGTGCGAGGTCTTCATCCTCTACGAGCGGTTCTAAGATTGTATTGACCATGGTTTCTGTAATGTTGATAGTGCAGTTATGATACGAATGCGCATTAAAACTGATATCTTCCAATACTTTTTCTACTACCGTATGCAGTCTGCGTGCACCGATATTTTCTGTTTTTTCATTCGCTCTTTGTGCAAATCGAGCCATAGCCAAAATAGCAGCATTATCAAAGGTCAAAGAGACATCCTCAGTTGCAAGAAGTGCTTTGTATTGTTCCAATAATGAGTTTTTCGGTTTTGTAAGAATGAGACATAGGGCCTCTTCATTAAGCGGTTCAAGTTCAACCCGTAGAGGAAATCGACCTTGCAGTTCAGGAATGAGGTCGCTTGGTTTGCTTACATGAAATGCACCTGCCGCAATGAAAAGGATATGGTCTGTTTTGATAGAGCCGAATTTAGTCGATACGATACTTCCCTCTACAATCGGGAGCAAATCACGTTGTACACCCTCTTTGCTCGGGTCATTTCGTCCGTCACTACGAGAACTTACAGCAATTTTATCAATTTCATCGAGGAAAATAATCCCTCCGTCTTCGGCTCGTCTAAGGGCTTCTTGCTTGATTTGATCATAATTGAGAAGTTTCTCGGCGGCTTCTTGGCGTAAAATTGTTTTTGCTTCAGCGATGCGAAGCTCTTTTTTGCTTTCTTCTTTTCCAATAACAGAAAACATTTTGGAGAAAGATTCTTGGACACGGGCGATTTCAGGAGGCATATTTGTATCGTTAAACTCGATACCTCGTGAAGAAATTTCTATTTCAACCAGGTGCTCATCCATTGTACCGTTAAGAATTTTCTCTTTTAGTTCACTTTTCGCAGACTCATACTCAATTTTTTCATTATCGGTTGCGAAACGGGACGGTTCGCGAAGGAATTTTTGACTTAATGTTTCTGTCATGTAATGTTCAATTGCTTCTTTGTTGTGTTCATGATGTTCCGCTTTCACCATCGATAATGATGTCATGACCAAATCACGAACCATCGATTCGACATCGCGTCCGACAAAACCAACTTCAGTGTATTTACTGGCTTCAACTTTGATAAAAGGGAGCTGCATCATTTTGGCAAGTCTGCGGGCAATTTCTGTTTTACCGACTCCGGTTGAACCTATCATTAGAATGTTTTTCGGCATGATCTCATCTTGTAACGCTGGATCAAGCTGTAATCTGCGGTATCGGGTTCGAAGGGCTAGAGCGATTGTTTTTTTTGCGGCATTTTGACCGATAATGTGTTGATCCAAGTAGTTGACGATGTCATGAGGGGTCATATTCATCCGCTTATCCGAGCGTGAGCGTTTTGATATTATGGTTGGTATAGATGCATAAATCGGCTGCGATGGAGAGACTCTCTTTGATCAATAACTCTTCATCCAACGTCGAGTGTTTTCTGAGTGCTCGAGCCGCTGAAAGTGCATAACTTCCTCCGCTTCCAATCGCCGCTATTTCACCATCTTCAGGTTCTACGACATCTCCGTTTCCGGTAAGGATAAAAATATGCTCTTGGTTCAGTACAATCATCATTGCTTCTAAACGACGAAGAACTTTATCTTTTCTCCATGCTTTGGAAAAATCGATAACCGCTTTGATAAGTTCGCCTTTGCGATGGGCTAAATGCTCTTCGAACATATCAAAAAGGTTAAATGCGTCTGCCGTAGAACCGGCAAATCCGGCCAGAACTTCACCGTTGTGAAGTGTACGGATTTTGGTTGCGTTATTTTTCAGGACGGTTTGACCGAATGTGACTTGACCATCTCCGCCGATAACGGCTTTGTTCTTCCCTTTATAGGCTAGGATGGTCGTTGCATCAAACATTCAGTTACTCCCCTTTAATTTCAAGGTGGAGTGTCGCGTGGATACCGTGGCCAAGTTTTAGATCAAGATCATGTAACCCTGTCGTTTTAATCCCATGTTTGGCATCAAGTTCTTTTTTATCGATCTCAATGTTGTGCTGAGCTTTTAATGCATCGGCAATCTCATCTTTTGTGACTGCACCAAAAAGGTGACCGGTATTGCCGAGTTTTTTCGTAATGGTCACTTTGATATCAGCGAGTTGGGCTTTGATAGCATTGAGACGCTCAATTTCTGCCGCTTCGTGGGCTGCTTTTTTCTTTTGTTCCGATTCGTATTTTTTTAATACTTCATTGGTTGCCGCAAGTGCCAACCCTTTACCGATCAAAAAGTTTTTGCCATACCCGTCAGCAACATCTTTGATCTCTCCGGCTTTTCCGACACCTTTGACATCTTTGGTCAATAATACTTTCATTTTAATCCTTAGTTAACCGCGAACGATTTGTCCGCCATAAGCAATAATCCCGTGCGCAAGATTGGAAACTTTTGCATATCCCATATCAGAAAGAATTCGTTGGCAGTGAGCACTACGGCTTCCTACATGGCAATAAACAATGATATGCTCATTTTTGTCCAATTTTGATTCGTTCAGTGTTTGGAAAAAGCTGCTGGTAGGAACTAATACATCAGCCCCTGCGATGCGGCCCATTTTCCATTCCATCCACTCGCGTACGTCAACAATTTTGAATGTGACCATACCGAGTTCGCGAGCTTCTAAGAGCGCCGTTAATTCATCACTGTCAAGATCACTTTTATGCAAAAGCATCTCGCACTCTTCTTTGGTCAATCCGCGTGAGTGTTGATGGGTAACCTCTTCGATTCCCATTTCCATACGTACCGACGCTGCATATTCCGGTGTACAGAAAATTTGGCAATGACATACTCCCTCTTCAGGGATCTCTTTTTCGATTGCTGTCGTACATGGACACATTCGGTTATCGGTACTTTGATATTTCCCGTCTACCTCTTCAACCATGTAACATGGACAGAAACGTTTACCGTACATCATTTTATTACGAGTAAGACCGAGCTGTACTCCCTCGTTTATCTCGTTTTGCGGGTTATAAACCCAGTTAAACTGGTTAACAACTTTATCGGTAAATTTGACTGTTTTTTCGAGTTCCGCTTGGAACTCATCGGAATTCATATCTATTTTGATGATGCTCATGGCACTATCCTTATTTGTTTTTTCGTGCTTTACCTGCGATAATAAAGCGTAGAGCGTTGAGTTTAATAAACCCGCCGGCATCTTTTTGGTCATAGACTGAATCTTCTTCGAATGTACAATATTCCGGGTTGAACAATGATAAATCAGAACTGCGTCCGACAACCATCACATTACCTTTGTAGAGTTTCAAACGTACTGTTCCGTGGACATTTTGTTGCGTTTTATCGATAGCGGCTTGAAGCATTTCACGCTCAGGAGCAAACCAGAATCCGTTGTAAATGAGCTTCGCATAGCGTGGCATTAACTCATCTTTAAGGTGTGCTTCTTCACGATCTAATGTCAAAGATTCGATGGCACGGTGTGCTTTGATCATAATTGTTCCACCCGGAGTTTCATAACATCCGCGGCTTTTCATACCGACAAAACGGTTTTCGACAATATCGGCACGACCGATTCCATGACGTCCTGCGATAATGTTGAGTTGCTCAAGCATTACAGCCGGAGACAATGCTTTACCGTTCAAACTGACAGGATCTCCTTTTTCATAGCCGATTTCGATGTATTCAGGCTCATCCGGTGCATTTTGCGGAGATACTGTCCATCTCCACATACTCTCTTCCGGTTCTGCCGCCGGATCTTCAAGAATACCGCCTTCATACGAGATATGAAGCAAGTTTGCATCCATGGAATATGGAGATTTTTTGCCGCTCATTTCGATTTTTATTCCGTGTTCTGCTGCATACGCAAGAAGTTTTTCTCTCGAATTCAAATCCCACTCACGCCATGGAGCGATGATCGTGAGCGAGCTGTTTTGTCCTAAATATCCCATTTCAAAACGAACTTGGTCATTTCCTTTCCCCGTTGCTCCGTGGCTTACTGCATCGGCACCTGTAATACGGGCGATTTCAGCTTGACGTTTCGCAATCAAAGGACGTGCAATCGACGTTCCTAAAAGATATTCTCCCTCATAAATTGCATTTGCGCGAAACATTGGGAAGACATAATCGCGTACAAACTCTTCACGAAGATCTTCGATATAGATGTTTTCAGGTTTGATTCCTAGGCTGAGGGCTTTTGCGCGTGCAGGTTCTACCTCTTCGCCTTGTCCGATGTCGGCTGTAAATGTGACGACTTCACATTTGTATTCATCTTGAAGCCATTTTAAAATAACACTGGTGTCCAACCCGCCTGAATAGGCAAGAACAACTTTTTTTACCTCTTTTTTCATATTATGCATCCTTATCGTTGATACCCATACTCCACATTGGTGTGGAGTGAATACCGCGATTTTATCAAAAAAAGGGTGAGAAAATTGTTAAAATTTGAGATTTAGGGAAGAGGGGGCTTCCGGTTGGGTAGATTTTAGAAAATTGAGGTTGTTTTTGATTTGTTGAAGGATCTGTGCAGTCTGAATTTTATCTTTTTCAATTAATGCTTTGACTTGCATCAAAAGATACGAAGCTTCTTCCATCTGGGCAATGTTTTCAAATTGAGGCGTTTCATCCAAAAGGATAGAAATACTCTCAATGTCTTCAAGTATCAAAGCTTTTTTAAGCTTGGCTAGCCACATTCGTACTCTCTTTCCATGCTTCTAAAAGCCCTTTAAACACCTGGTTGATTTCATCGAGTTTTGTTGAATCATTGTGAAGATTGGCTTCAACGAGAAGACGGAGTTGATACGTGTAAAGACCGGCCAAATAGTGGGATACGTCACCTTGGTTATAATCTAAAACATTAATCAGTTCACTGATAACGGCACTTGAACGATTAATCCAATAGGTGCGTCGTTCAATATCATTTTCATTCATTGAACGCTTCGCTTGCATATTAAAACGTAAAATCCCCTCGTACATCATTTGAATCAGTTTCTCCGGCGATTCTACGCCGATATTATTTTGGGCATATGTATTGTATGCGAGATTGGAAGTCATCAAAAATCCTTTAATTTTTTAAAAAATAAATTATTAATCTAAATAGTATGAACAGAGAATCAACTGGAGGGCTAGTTATCCTTTTTGGTCAAATAGCATCCCGTTAACTTCTTGCATTTTTGGTAAAAGTGCTTCAGCCTGTTCAACCGGAAAACGTCTGAGCATACGATTGCTCTTCGTATCAATTACAGAAACATAAAAATCATCCGACGAATTATCAAAACCGAATTTCAACGTAGTGTTAAACGGATTTAATGATTGATTGAGTTGCTCAATCAATTTATCCATTTGTTCTTGTGAATCGACTTTTGATGTCTTTTGCTCACTGCTGATTTGTGCTGCTTGATCTTGTTGGATCTGTGCTTTTTGTATTTGCTGCACACTTTGTGTCGTCGAAACATCACCGCTGCTTTTCGGTGTTGAACTTTGAGTTTGCTGCATTTTTGCAGTCGTTTGAAAGATTTCCATGGTAATTCTCCTTATAAATATAAGACGATTCTTACCCCTAGATCGTCTAAAAAAACAAAAACTTTAATATCTTCCGTGATAATCTTGCAATTATGAAACGCTATTTAACACTTTTACGCAATGAACCGCTTCTGCGCCGTCTCTCAATCATTCAACTTCTTGCTTATTTTGGAGCATGGTTTAGCAATGTCGCTATTTATACGTTACTGATCCAAATGGGGGCCGATGCGACTACCATTGCGCTGGTGGCAGCTCTGCATTTTTTGCCTGGAGTGTTTCAAGCACCTTTGAGCGGTGTCATTTTAGATCGTATACATCCCAAAAAATTGATGATTATTTTAACGGCTATTGAGATAGTTTGTACATTGACACTGATTCGAGTTGATAGTATCGATATGTTATGGCTCCTTTATCTATTGGTTTTCATCCGTATGGGGGCATCGAGTTTTCATTTTACGGTAGAAATGTCATTGTTACCGCGTATTTTAGAAGGGAAAGCTCTTCAAGCAGCCAATGAAATCCACTCTATAATCTGGTCATTATCGTATACTATGGGTATGACATTAAGCGGATTGGTTGTGTATTGGGTAGGTGTAACGACAGCTTTTTTATTGGATGCCGGTTTATTTATGATCGTGCTGTTTTTAATCTTCTCACTAAAAATTGAGGTTGATTTTAGTCAAAATCTTTCAAAAATAAGTGCGATGATGAAAGAGGCGTTTATTTACATTCGTCAAAATCCTATTGTGTATCATTTGATGTTTTTACATGCAATTTTGGGATTTACCGCATTTGATGCATTGGTGGCATTAGCGGCAAAGCACTATTATGCCCAGATTATTGCCGTATCTTTAGGGATAGGCCTTCTCAATGCAGCCCGCGCGGTTGGTTTGGTGATTGGGCCTATGGTATTAGGGCATTGGATTAATAATCGACGTTTGGGATGGCTTTTTTTCGGAGGGGGGAGTGCTATTGCATTGTGGGCATTTTTGATTGACAATTTTTACGGCTCACTTTTAGCTTCTGTAGCAGTAGGATTTGTTACAACGACATTATGGTCGTATACCTACACGCTATTGCAGCATCATACACACAGCGACTTTTATGGAAGAGTGATCGCATATAACGATATGATCTTTTTAAGTGTTGGTGCGGCCGTTTCTTTGCTTATCGGATATTTGGCGTCGTATGGGTTGTCTTTGAGCCTTATCGCATTGTTGATTGCGAGTGTATTTGTAATGGCATCATTGTATTATTTATGGGTGTCTAAAACATATCAACTGAAGGAACTGGAATGATAAATCACATGATTTTTGAATCAAACGGCCAAGAAATTGATTTAAAAAAAATAACACGTCTTTATCCGGCTGTTTTGATTCAAGCAGGAGGCGAAAGGGCTTCAGTTTCTTTGGAATGGGCGGAAATGAAAGCCGACCAAATAACGGTAGAAGCGTATCTTTTGGTTTGTGATGTTGATCCGGTAGGAGAAGTACCGCTCAATCGTATTGAATTGCGATATGAAACGAAAGAGGCACTTTTTCGTGCCATGGAAGAGGTAGCAGAGCGTTTTAAGGGATTGTAAGATTATTGTTTTTCTTGAGCTAGTAGTTCTCGGTATTGTTCTTCAACAATTTTAAGGCGATTACGGTCAGGCATTTTACGCGATGCTATATAACCGATGATTTCACCCGCTTCATTGAGTTTCGGGACGATATGAACGACAACCCAGTAAAATTTCCCGTCTTTGCGAAGATTTTTAACATAACCTTCCCAGATTTTACCGCTTTCAATCACTTTCCACATCCCCTCAAAACCGGCTTTTGGCATATCGGGATGACGCAATAAACTGTGTGGCTGTCCAACGGCTTCAGTGGCAGTATAGCCGGTCATTTCGGTGAACTTTCGGTTAACGTAAGTAATGATTCCTTTTGTATCGGTTTCGGAAATCAAACTTCTTCCATCAAATAACACTTCTTCGTTCACCGGGGTAGGGCGTTTCATTGAGGTAAATCCTAAGCTTAAAATTAAATATAATAATGTGATTATAACGTGATTATTGCTAAAAAAAAAGTTAAATGGCAGTTATGTTTTGTATAATTTTCGTTATGACACAACATCTGATAAAACGGTGGTACCATGCAAAACTCACAGGCATCTTTATTTATAGATCGTAATAAAAACGGGTATTCGATCGGATTGAGTATGTTTGAACCCTATGGACTCCGAGGATGGTTTTGTGAACTCGAAGCCGATTCGGCACACCCTTATGGAGCGATTGATAGGGCATTGCATCTTTTGTTTGTAACCGATATTACCTCTTTGATCATCGGAGCGACTTCACGTGCATTGTTTGAGGAGATAGCGGATAATTTATCGATGTTTGACGCTGCTTTTGATCCGCACTATTTTGACCTACAAGAACAAAATGAACTCTTTAAAAAAGTTTTTTCCATACACTCTTTATTGAGTCCGATTGAACATTTGAGCCTTGAAAATAAACCTTTGTCCGCGCAGGCACTTGCCTTGATCTCAAATCATTTTCTGCACAATGAAAATACGATGTACGCAACACCAAGAGTATTGGAAACATCCACACTAATGGATTTAGGAAATAATGCGCTTGAACAGCTTGAACTGATGACACTCGATCCACGTCAGCCGAGTATTGCAAAACTCATGCTTGATATGAGCACCCCGATGGGGAAACGGTTGGGACGATTTAGACTTTTTTTACCGATCAAAGACTCCGCTGAACTGAATCGTCGATACGCTTGGATCGAAACGCTTAACCCGCATGCGCCTTGGATGAACGATCGATTAGCTCAAATAGAAGATATGGATCTTCTATGGTGGGATATTCAGCATCGAAAAACAGAGAAAATTGAGAGTTTTCTGCACTCGTTTGCAATGTTTCGAGAAATCCAAAATTATTGTGCAAAACACAAGCTTACTCAGATAACTTTGAAAGATGGGGTAGACGAGGGGTGGGAGATTGAGCTTCGTAATCATTGCAATGAACGTGAATGGATAGCTGCACAAGCACAAGCCATCCGTCGCACAATAGATTGGATTGCGCAGATAGATGTTGCTGTAACATCAGCCCTTTGTGCTCAAAAATATAAGCTCATCCGTCCTACCGTTGTGGATACGACAAAAGAAAATTTTTTACAAATGAGCGGACTGCGTCATCTTTTGGTTGAAGTGCAGGGGATCGAGTATATCCCTAATGACATCGTCATGGGTGATCGAGATTATGTGGATCTCCCATACCCGGATACGGTGATGCTTGATTCCAAAGTGCATGATGGTGCCAATATCCGAGGTGTACTCCTTTATGGAATCAACTCCAGCGGAAAATCATCATTGATGAAAAGTATAGGAATAGCAAGTGTATTGGCACAAAGCGGGTTTTATGTCCCTGCTAAAGCGATGAAATTTTCATTGTTTGATGGATTGTATACCCGTATCCAGTCTCGAGATAATGTCGCAAAGTCTCTTTCGACATTCGGTGTGGAGATGTTGGAACTCAATGCTATTTTTAGCCGTGCAACCTCGCGTACCTTGGTTTTGGGAGATGAAATCAGCCATGGAACGGAAACGCTCTCTGCGGTCTCCATCGTTGCCAGTACTATTATGGAATTGAGTGCCAAAGGGTGTTTGTTTTTGATGACAACCCATCTGCATCAACTCTCAATGATCAGTGAACTCAGCCGTTTGCGGGAAGTGGTTCATTTGCATTTGAGTGTACGCTATGATGAGGATCGAGATCGTCTTATCTATGATCGGATCCTTAAACCGGGTCGGGGGAGCAGTGTATACGGTTTGGAATTTGCCGAATCGCTGCACATGAATTCCCGCTTTTTAGAGAATGCCAAACGGTTGCGTGAAAAGCTGGCAAAAGAGTATGATGTTTTGGAGTTGGGTAACCAAAAAGAGTACATCAAACGCTATCGTGAAGTCGTTGCATGCGAATGTGTCATATGCGGTGCATTGATCCGTAACTCACAAAAAAATTTTCATCTCAAAGAACATCACCATCTTATACCTTTATGTGAAACTCACACTCATGACGTTTCACAAGGCAAAATCAAACTGCAAGGCTTTATAATGACGCCACAAGGTTTGCGTCTTGAATATGAGACACAGTTGAAAGAGGAATAGTTTTGGACATTATCGCGTTATTTAAAAAACTTTTGGAATCACCGAGTATCACTCCGGAGGATGGCGGTATTTTTGATTTTTTGGATACCTATTTGGAAGGATTTACAATTATCCGTATCGATTGTGAAGGGGTGAAAAACTTTTTTGCATATCGTCATTTCGGAGCGGGAAAACATCTTTGTTTCGCAGGACATGTGGATGTTGTCCCGATCGGAGATGGATGGAATAGTGATCCGTTCGTAGCAACCGAAAAAGAAGGATTTATCTATGCGCGAGGGGCGCAGGATATGAAAAGTGGTGTTGCGGCATTTGTCCAAGCTCTAAAAGAAGCAAACACGTTTGAGGGGACACTGTCAATCTTGCTGACATCAGATGAGGAAGGTCCGGCGAAGTTCGGAACACTTGAAGTTTTGAAATATCTCAAAGAACACAATCTGCTTCCCGATGCGGTTGTGGTTGCCGAACCGACCTGCGAAGAGCGATTTGGAGATGCGATCAAAGTAGGACGCCGAGGTTCGATCAACGGAGTTATCGAAATCATCGGAAAACAAGGACACGCGGCATATCCCGAAAAAGCGATTAACCCGGTACATCAAATTGCCCCTGTCCTTTCTCATATTGCGGGTGCTTTTTTGGATGAGGGGGATGAGTATTTCGCCCCAAGTCAAATCGTTATCACCGATATACGTGCAGGGATCGAGACGACGAATGTCTCTCCGGGCAAGCTAAAGATGATGTTTAATGTCCGTAACTCCACTCGAACTGATCAAGAAAAAATTAGAGCATTTATCGATTCACAGCTTTGTGGAATGGACTATACTCTCAGTTTGGATCAATCGGCATACCCGTTTGTGACGGATGCTTCAACTCCTATTGTACGAGCATTGCAAAATGCCATCGTCGAGGTGTGCGGTATCAATCCTAAAAATTCGACGGCAGGCGGGACATCCGATGCTCGGTTTGTTGCAACATACGGGATCGATGTGATCGAATTTGGTGTCATCAATGATACGATTCATGCTCCGAACGAACGTACTTCGATAGAAGAGGTGAAAAATCTTTATACAGTTTTTACAAAGTTGATCAATAATTTTCGGTAAAATTCGATTTTTCGGAAAAAGGTAAAAAAATGAAAAAATTAGCACTATTATCTTTATTGATAGTGAATCTTTTGGGGAGCGATATTGCTTGGACCGATACGTATGAGCAAGCGCAAGCCAAAGCGAAAAAAGAGTCTAAGCCTTTATTGGTTCTCATCACAACTGAACAGTGCCGATGGTGCCGTAAACTTGAAGCTACAACATTGCAAGACGATGATGTGATTTCGAAATTAAATACAAAATTTGTAACCGTTCATGTGACACGTGATAAAAGCAGTTATCCTAAAAACCTAACGGCTAAAATGGTTCCAATGAGTTATTTTTTAGACGGTAACGGAAAAGTGATCTATTCGATGCCGGGATATTGGCCGGTGGATGATTACCAATCGATTCTGGATGATGCAATAGTTAAATATAAAAAATAAAAGGACTAAAGATGATTCAAAACGTACAAACTTCAAATGCTCCGGCTGCAATCGGGCCATATTCTCAAGCGATGATTGCCAATGGTATGGTATTTACATCAGGTCAAATTGCACTGACTCCTGCAGGTGAAATGATCAATGGCGATGTCAGCGCTCAATGTGTTCAAGTTGTCTCAAACCTCAAAGCGGTTTTGGAAGCAGCAGGAAGTTCATTTGATAAAGTGATCAAAACGACGATCTTTTTGGCGGATATGGATGACTTTGCAGCGGTTAATGCTATCTATGGCGAAGCATTCGGTGATCACAAACCTGCACGTTCTACCGTAGCCGTGAAAACGTTACCGAAAAATGCACTTGTTGAGATTGATGCTATCGCTTTAATTTAAGCTTAAATAAACGTTGGCTATAATTCGCCACTTTTTGTAGACTTGTAAGTAAGGAACGCTAATGTACGCAATTATCAAAAACGGCGGAAAACAGTATAAAGTTCAAGAGGGTGATATCCTTTTGTTCGATAAAATGGGTCTTGAGCCTAAATCAACCGTCGAAATCAAAGAAGTTCTTGCCGTAAATAACGGTGAACTTAAAACCGGTACCCCATTTGTTAGTGGTGCTGTTGTTACTGCTGAGGTTATCAATGAAGGTCGTGACCGTAAAGTCGTGATCTACAAAAAACGTCGTCGTAAAGACAGCAAATTGAAACGTGGTTTCAGAAGAGATCACACACGCGTTCGCATCGTTAAGATCGCTGCGTAATTATTTTAAAGTAGGAGGACAGCATGGCTCATAAGAAAGGTCAGGGTAGTACACAGAATAACCGCGACTCAGCGGGACGTAGACTCGGTGTCAAAAAATACGGTGGTGAATTCGTAAGAGCGGGTAATATCGTTATTCGTCAACGCGGAACAAAAGTTCATCCTGGTAAAAATATCGGTATGGGTAAAGACCATACATTGTATGCGTTGGTTGACGGTGTCGTTGCGTTCGAACGTAAAGACAAAACTCGCAAACAAGTTTCAATCATTCCTGCCGCTTAATTTTTCCCAAAACTCTCATCGGGCTTTCGCCCGATTTTTGATACAATTTCCAAAATTATCTTTTTAATCGTGTACTTTAGAAGCAAAGTATAGAGTTAAGTAAATAATAGTCGTCTCACGATGAGATAGAGATTTAAATTTGCGTGAAGGACATCCATGTTTAATGATAGTGTAGAGATTACCGTTTCCTCAGGAAAAGGGGGAGCAGGGTGTGTTGCTTTTAGACGGGAGAAATATGTCCTTCAAGGGGGGCCAAACGGCGGTGACGGCGGTAAAGGGGGGAATGTCTATTTTAAAGTAGACAACAATACTCATACGCTCGCTCATTTTCAGGGGAATAAAAATCTCAAAGCGCAAAGCGGTCGCCAAGGTATGGGATCGAACATGGCCGGAAAATCGGGTGAACATATTGTCGTTGTTGTCCCTCCAGGGACACAAGTTGTTGATGTGGAGACGGGTGAAGTTGTACTTGATTTGCTCGAAGACGGAAAGGAAGTACTTTTTCTCCAAGGAGGAAAAGGTGGACTTGGGAATGTCCATTTTAAATCTTCTACCAACCAAAAACCGATGTATGCACAACCGGGTGAGCCTGGGATTACAAAAGTGGTACGTCTTGATCTAAAGCTGATTGCTGATGTTGGTTTAGTTGGATTCCCGAATGTGGGTAAATCGACGTTGATCTCTACCGTCTCTAACGCACGTCCTGAAGTCGCCAATTATGAGTTTACGACATTGACCCCAAAACTTGGGCAAATCAATATCGGTGATTACGACTCCTTTATTATGGCAGATATTCCTGGGATTATCGGCGGAGCATCCGAGGGAAAAGGGCTTGGTTTGAAGTTCTTGCGCCATATTGAACGTACGAAAACACTTTTGTTTATGATCGACTTGGCATCGTATCTAGAGATGCAGTATCAGTACGAAACTCTGAAAAAAGAGTTAGAAGCATTTTCACCGCTTTTGGCAGAACGTAATTTTGCGATTGCTTTGACACGTGCCGATGCAATGAGTTCGGAAGAAGCGATTGAGAAAACTAACGAGTTTTTGAAGCTTCTAAACCTTTCACCTGTCTCAAAAAGCCGATTTGCTTTTAGTGAAGAGTATCCGGTGTATGAGCAAGAAGATTTTGACAAAGCATTTTATGATGCTTCAAAACCGGCATTCGTTGCACCTATCTCTTCAGCTATCCATTTGAACATTAAACCGCTGACGTATGCACTTTATCAAATGGTCGTAACGGAGCGTTCATGAAACGGATCGTTGTCAAAGTCGGGAGCGCTGTATTAAGCGAACAAAACCGTATTGCAAAAGATCGAATGCAAAATTTGGTTGATTTTATTGCGGAACTTAAAAAAACGTATGAAGTCATTTTAGTCTCTTCGGGTGCCGTTGCAGCGGGATATACCGAGTTGAAGCTCGATAAAAAAATTCTTGCTAATAAACAAGCACTGGCATCAATCGGTCAGCCGATTTTAATGAACAAATACCGTAAAATGTTTGAACATTACAATATCCTCCCCTCACAAGTATTGGTAACGGCTGCCAATTTTAACACGGATGAAGAGTCCCAAAAAGCAAAGGACACCATCGAAACGCTCCTCAAACATAATGTTATTCCGATTATTAACGAAAATGACGCAACGGCAACGGAAGAGCTGATTTTGGGGGATAATGATCAGCTCTCTGCATATGCGGCATATCATTTTGATGCGGATTTGTTGGTTATTCTCTCCGATATTGATGCTTATTACGATAAAGATCCTCGAACGTACAGTGATGCCAAAGTTCGCTCACAAATCGAGTCTATTACCCCTGAAGAGCTATCTTTGCAAGTGTCTCCGAATCATAATTTTGCAACGGGGGGAATTGTGACGAAGCTCAAAGCAGCAAATTTCCTTCTTCAGCGTGGCGGTGCTATGTTTTTAGCAAGCGGTTTTGATTTGAGCGATATCAAAAGCTTTTTGATACACGGTGAACATCGTGGAGGCAGTTTGTTTAAAGCTGCTGAGGAATTGTAATATGACTCGCGTTATTTTTATGGGGACACCCGATTATGCGGCATCGATTTTAGAAGCGCTGATCGTGGCAGATGATATTGAAGTCGTCAGTGTTTATACCCAACCCGATAAACCGGTAGGGCGAAAAGCTATTTTGACTCCCCCCATAGTAAAAGTAGTGGCAGAGAAAGCAAATATTCCGGTTGTCCAACCTAGCAAGCTTCGAGATGAGGCTATTGTAGCTGAAGTATTAGCGACTCCGTGTGATATGATCATTGTTGCGGCATACGGACAGATTTTGCCGAAAGCAATTTTGGAGTATGTCCCCTGCGTAAATCTTCATGCTTCAATCTTGCCGCATTATCGTGGAGCTAGTCCGATCCAGCAAAGTTTACTCAATAATGATACGCAAAGCGGAGTTACCGCAATGTGGATGGATGAAGGATTGGATACGGGGTCGATTATCAAAGTAGAGTCGCTCGCTATCGCTGATGATGAGATGGTAGAATCACTGTATGAAAGATTGACCCATACAGCGGTTGATCTGACATTGGATGTGATCCGAAATTGGGATCGAGTAAGTGCTGAAAAACAAAACGATTCGGAAGCATCGCAGTGCAAAAAAATCCTCAAATCGGATGGTTTGATCGATTTTTCAAACGCACGCGAAATTTACAACCGTTATCGTGCGTATACACCATGGCCGGGACTCTATCTTGAATCGGGATTAAAAATCAAATTGATGAAGCTCGAAGAAGAGAATAGCGCAGCAGAAGCAGGCAAAATTATTGCGATGGATAAAGAGAGCATTGTGGTTCAATGTACTCTAGGGTCATTGCGTATTTTTAGAGTGCAAGCTCCTTCGAAACAAGAGACATCGGTAATCGATTATCTCAACGGAAAACGGATCGGGTGTGGACATCCACTGGTTTGAATCGCTTGATTCGACACAGCGGTATCTTCTCGATACATTGAAAGAAGGTACGCTGTTCGCGCCTGTGTGTGTGGGAACTGACATGCAAACCAAAGGACGAGGTTCCCGCGGCAATCAGTGGATCGGTGAAAAGGGGAATTTATTTATCTCTGTAGCGATCGATCGATCGATGCTTCCAAAAGATTTGAGGCTTGAATCTTCTTCTATTTATTTCGCCTTTTTGATGAAAGAGCTAATCTCTTCGCTAGACTCCAAGGTATGGCTGAAATGGCCCAATGATTTTTATCTGGAAGAAAAAAAGATAGGCGGTGTAATCACCAATTTGACGGGTAATATATTGGTTTGCGGAATAGGGATCAATTTGAATTCTGCCCCCGATAATTTTGGAAAAATTGATGTAGCGGCATCCCCATACGAATTAACAAAAGCGTATGGAGATCTGTTTGAAAAATTACCGACGTGGAAGCAAATTTTTAGTAAATACAAGATAGAATTTGAAAATAGTAGAGATTTTTTTACCCACAACAATAATGAAAAAGTTGCATTAAAAAATGCCGTTTTACTTGAAGACGGATCGTTAGAGTGCGACGGCCAAAGGATATTTAGTTTACGATGAGTGAAGTTATTGTTATCGCCAATCAAAAAGGTGGAGTGGGTAAAACAACCACCGCCGTCAATTTAGCCGCTTCATTGGCAGTTGCCGAGAAGAAAGTATTGCTGATCGACGCAGATCCACAAGCTAATGCAACGACATCATTGGGGTATCACCGCAACAATTATGAATTCAATATTTATCATGTATTGATCGGTGCGAAAAAATTACGAGAGATTATTCTAAAAACGTCATTGCCGAAACTTTTTTTAGCCCCTTCAAATATCGGTCTTGTTGGTGTTGAAAAAGAGTATTATGATGCTGAAAATGCAAGCGGTCGCGAATTGATTTTGAAGCGGGCGATTGCACAGGTCAAAGAAGATTATGATTATGTTATCATTGATTCTCCGCCGGCGCTTGGACCAATGACGATTAATGCCCTTTCGGCATCGAATTCTGTTATCATCCCAATACAATGTGAGTTTTTTGCACTAGAAGGATTGGCTCAGCTTCTTAACACCGTTAAATTGGTTCGTAAAACGATCAATCCAAAATTAACGATCAAAGGTTTCTTACCGACGATGTACAGCGCGCAAAACAACCTTTCCCGTCAGGTTTTTGCCGACTTGCGTCAACATTTTCAAGGGAAACTATTTAAATCACACAGTGCTGAAGATGATTATATCGTCATTCCGCGTAACGTTAAACTGGCAGAGTCTCCGAGTTTCGGAAAACCGGCTATTTTGTATGATGTAAAATCGAGTGGCTCTATGGCGTACCAAGATTTGGCACACGCAATTATCGCCTAAAGGAACAATATGGCGAAAGCATCCGCATTGGGAAGAGGACTTGGTGCCCTTTTAAGTGAAATCGAAGAGGCATACGATAATGAATTGCCGAAAAAGGGTGGAGTAGAAGAGATAGCGGTAGCTAAAATTCGTCCGAATCCATATCAACCACGAAAACATTTTGATGCTGAAAGTTTGGCAGAACTCGCCGAGTCGATTAAAACACATGGATTGCTTCAACCCATCGTAGTTAAAGAAGATCTTGATGGATATATCCTCATTGCCGGTGAACGTCGTTTGCGTGCGAGCAAATTGGCTAAAAATAAAACAATCAAAGCAATCGTTGTATCTGTGAGCGATGAGCAAATGCGGCAACAAGCGTTGATAGAGAATATTCAACGCGATGAGCTTAATGTGATTGATTTGGCTCAAGCGTATCAAGAGCTCATTGATATTCATGAATTGACGCATGAACAACTTTCCCAAACGGTACATAAAAGTCGTGCACAGATTACCAACACGCTTCGCCTTCTACAATTGAGTGAAAAAGGGCGTAAAGCACTTATTGATGGAAAAATCAGTGCCGGTCACGCTAAAGTTATCTTGGGTCTTGATCCTAAAGAGCAATCTATGATGATCGATTCGGTAATCGGTCAAAAGTTAAGTGTCCGTGACGTTGAAAGCATGGTAAAAAAAATCAAGCTCCCTTCAACATCGCTTACTTCAGCTGTTGAAGACGAAGGCCTCAATTTTGATACGCTTAAAAAGCGGTTGAATACATTTGGTTATAAATGTGGCACAAAAGGTTACAAATTGACCATTGAATTTGAAGATAATGCTCAAATTGAATCATTTTTAGACCTACTTTCTTAATATATCCCCACGTTTAACTGTCCCTTCAATTTATAAGTTGTATAATCACGCAACTTTTAGGAGGTGGTATGTTAGATATAAGTCCGATGCTGCTTGGCAGCACACTGATTGTCTTCCTTGTCCTTATTGCCTTGCTAAACAGTTTACTTTACAAACCTCTTTTCAGTTATATGGAAAAGCGGGATGCAGATATTAAAAAAGATTTGGAACATGTTGGTAACAACGATTCTGAAATCGCTGCATTTCAAGCCAAAGCTGATAAGATTATGAGTGATGCTAAACTCGAAGCAGCTGCATTAAGAGAAAAAGTTATTGCTGAGGCCAAAGCGCTGGCAAATAGCAAAATAGAGACAAAACGTGCTGAACTAGCACAAGAGTATGCAACGTTCGAAAGCGAATTATCGCAAGAGAGAACACGTCTGATTGCAGCACTTCACAATGAAGTTCCTGCTTTCCAAACTGCTGTATCAGCAAAACTAAGTAAGATATGAGGAGCCGCAATGGGTAAAATTATTGTTACAGTATTACTGCTCAGCGCATATCTGTTTGGTTCAGATGCACATGCAGAGGGTTCGACGGATATTATTCAACGAACGGTTAACTTCCTGATTTTTGCCGGGATTTTGTTTTACATCTTAGCTGAGCCTTTGAAAAATTATTTCGGTGGGCGCAGTGCTGGGATTGCTAATGAGCTTGAAAAAGTTCAAGAGCGTCTTCGTGAGTCAAAACGTCTCAAAGAAGCAGCTGAACAAAAAGTGGAAGATGCTGAGCGTTTTGCAGCTGAACTTGCTGAGTCAAGCAAAAAAGAGAACAAGATTTTGTCAGACAAAATTTTGGCTCAATGCGAGCAAGAACTTGAAGTTATTGGAAAACAAAACAATGCTTTGATGGAGCTTGAAAAACGAAAAATGGTTCGTGAAGTTGTATCTGAAGTAATGAACGATGTGATGAACAGTAGTGACAATGCTTTAGGTAAAGAAGCTATGACCGAAATCTTGAAAAAGAAGGTGGCATAAATGCGAAACGAACTTATTGCAAAGCGTTACATCAAACCTTTAATGGAAAGCTGTGATCAAGCATCATTGGAAAATCTTTCCACACTTTTTAGTGCGGTAGCAAAAGCATATGAGAATGAAAAATTCAATCTTATTATGAATTCAAATGATGTTAGCAGCAGTGCAAAATGCCAATTAATCTTGGATATGGTTGCTTCTGCAAACAGCACCGTTGTTAATAATCTAATCAAACTATTGGCTGAAAACGGACGTCTTTCATTGATTCCTGCAATGTCAGAACAATTAAATCGTGAAATCGGCCGTGCGAAACGTACGTTCACAGGTCGTATATATAGTAACAACACAGTTGATCAAGCTTCGGTTGATACTATTGCACGCGATTTGGGGACAAAAATGGGAGCAACTATTTCATTGAGTTATGTTGCTTCGGATTTTGACGGTATCCGTGTTGAAGTAGATGATTTGAATGTTGAGATTAACTTTTCAAAAAGCCGCCTAAACGCTCAACTCGTTGAGCATATTTTAAAAGCAATTTAACCCTCGGGAAAGGAGAAATAGTGGTAGCAAAAGTACAAGCAGACGAAATCAGTTCAATCATTAAAGAGCGAATTGAAAATTTCGAACTTAATGTAGATATTAATGAAACCGGAAAAATTGTCTCATACGGAGACGGAATCGCTCAAGTTTATGGCTTGAACAACGTAATGGCCGGTGAGATGGTTGAATTTGAAGACGGTACTCGCGGTCTTACAATGAACCTTGAAGAAAGTAGTGTTGGGGTTGTTGTACTTGGTAAAGGTAAAGAACTTCGTGAGGGAATGAGCGTAAAACGTCTTGGGCGTCTTCTACGTGTTCCTGTGGGTGATGCACTTCTTGGTCGTGTTGTAAATGCTCTTGGTGAGCCAATCGACGGAAAAGGGCCAATCGAAACAAATGAAGTTCGTTTCGTTGAAGAAAAAGCACCTGGTATTATGGCTCGTAAATCGGTACATGAACCAATGGCAACCGGTATTAAAGCGATTGATGCTCTTGTTCCGATCGGACGTGGTCAACGTGAGCTTATCATCGGTGACCGTCAAACTGGTAAAACTACCGTTGCTCTTGACACTATTATCAACCAAAAAGGTAACGGTGTAGTTTGTATTTATGTTGCTGTTGGTCAAAAAGAATCAACGGTTGCACAAGTAATCCGCCGTCTTGAAGAACACGGTGCATTAGAATACACAATCATCGTTTCTGCAACAGCTTCTGAAGCGGCAGCTCTTCAATTCCTTGCTCCATATACTGGTGTAACGATGGGTGAATATTTCCGTGACAATGCACGTCATGGTTTGATTATTTATGATGATCTTTCTAAGCATGCAGTAGCTTACCGTGAAATGTCATTGATTCTTCGCCGCCCTCCAGGTCGTGAAGCGTATCCAGGGGACGTTTTCTATCTACACTCTCGTTTGTTAGAGCGTGCAGCGAAATTGAACGATGAAATGGGTGCAGGTTCATTGACTGCTCTTCCAATCATCGAAACTCAAGCGGGTGACGTTGCGGCATATATTCCGACAAACGTTATTTCGATCACTGACGGTCAAATTTTCTTGGAAACTGACTTGTTCAACTCAGGTATCCGTCCTGCGATCAATGTAGGTCTTTCTGTATCACGTGTTGGTGGTGCTGCGCAAATCAAAGCTACTAAACAAGTTGCTGGAACATTGCGTCTTGACTTGGCACAATACCGTGAACTTCAAGCGTTTGCTCAGTTTGCTTCTGATTTGGACGAAGTAAGCCGTAAACAACTTGAGCGTGGACAACGTATGGTTGAAGTATTGAAACAGCCTCCATTCTCTCCACTCGGTGCTGATAAACAAGCATTGGTAATTTTTGCTGGTAACGAAGGGTATCTTGACGATATTTCTGCAAATTCAGTTGTTAAATTTGAAGCAGATCTTTATCCGTTTATTGAAGCGTCATATCCGCAAATTCTTGAGAATATCAGAAGCACTTCCCAAATCAATGATGAGACTAAGGGAATGATGAAAAAAGCACTCGAAGAGTTTAAATCTACTTTCGTTGCTGAATAAGGATCTTTATGGCTAACTTGAAAGAGATTCAAAGACAGATTAAGAGTGTTTCGAACACGCAGAAAACTACGCGTGCTATGAAGCTTGTTTCAACGGCGAAACTTCGCCGTGCGGAAGAGCTTGCGAAACGTTCACGTCTGTTCGCACAAAAAACGAATCAAGTGATAGCTGAAATCGCAGGACGTATCCAATGCAATAAAGTTGGCGGTATTGATAATCGCTGCTTTCTTGAAAACAGTGCGCCTCAAGTGGTTGATATTATTTTTGTAACTGCAGACAAAGGGCTATGCGGTGGTTTCAATATGCAAACCATCAAAGCGGTTCGTCGTTTGATCAAAGATTATGAAAATAAAAACGTCAAAATTCGCCTTCGCGGTATCGGGAAAAAAGGGATTGAATTTTTCAACTATAATCAAGTCGAAATGATTGATGAAGTGAAAAATTTGAGTTCAGCACCTGATATGCAGCGTTCAAGTGAGTTTATGACACGTTCGATCAACGATTTCAAAGAAGGTATTGTTGATGCGGTTTATATCGTTTACAACGGTTATAAAAACGTTATTACTCAAGAATTGCATGTTACACGCGTATTGCCTGTAAATGTAGAGGGTTACGATTGTGAAGAGGTAAAAAATTCTACTCTTGAACTTGAAGCTCAAGATGAAGAAAAAATGCTTGATTCATTGGTAACAAAATACGCTGAATACAATATGTACTATGCGTTGATCGATTCAGTTGCAGCAGAGCATAGTGCACGTATGCAAGCGATGGATGCGGCGACGAACAATGCAAAAGAGATGGTTAACTCGCTTAAAGTCAAGTTTAACAAAGCGCGACAAGAAGCGATCACCACTGAGCTTATCGAGATTATCAGCGGCGTAGAGTCGATGAAATAATTATGGAGGAAAGAATGATTGGTAAAATTGCACAAGTAATTGGTCCGGTTGTTGACGTTGATTTTGAAGGGTACTTACCTACGATCAACGAAGCGATCGAAGTAAACGTAAGTGTAGAAGGGAATACGACTCGTCTTGTTCTTGAAGTAGCATCTCACCTTGGAAACGGTCGTGTTCGTACGATCGCTATGGATATGTCTGAAGGGCTTGTCCGCGGTATGGAAGCAAAAGCTTCTGGCGCTCCGATTAAAGTTCCGGTTGGAGAAAAAGTTCTTGGTCGTATCTTTAACGTAATCGGTGAAACAATCGATGGTGGAGATCAAGTTACGGATTCTGAAACATGGTCTATTCACCGTGATCCTCCGGCACTTGTTGATCAAAGCACAAAAACTGAAATGTTCGAAACGGGTATCAAAGTTGTTGACCTTCTTGCACCATACGGAAAAGGCGGTAAAGTCGGTCTATTCGGTGGTGCCGGTGTTGGTAAAACCGTTATCATTATGGAATTGATCAACAACGTTGCTCAAGGACATAGCGGTCTTTCTGTTTTCGCGGGAGTCGGTGAACGTACTCGTGAAGGTAACGACCTTTACCATGAGATGAAAGAATCTAACGTTCTTGACAAAGTTGCTCTGTGCTACGGTCAAATGTCAGAACCACCGGGAGCACGTAACCGTATCGCTCTTACTGGTCTTACAATGGCAGAGTATTTCCGTGATGAAAAAGGGCTTGATGTATTGATGTTCATCGATAACATCTTCCGTTTCGCACAATCTGGTTCAGAGATGTCAGCACTTCTTGGCCGTATCCCTTCAGCTGTTGGTTATCAACCGACATTGGCTCGTGAGATGGGTGCGCTTCAAGACCGTATTACATCAACTAAAAAAGGTTCAATTACCTCAGTTCAAGCGGTTTATGTACCTGCGGATGACTTGACTGACCCGGCTCCTGCGTCAGTTTTTGCTCACTTGGATGCTACTACCGTTCTTAACCGTAAAATTGCGGAAAAAGGTATTTATCCTGCGGTTGATCCACTCGATTCGACTTCACGTCTTCTTGACCCACAAGTTATCGGTGAAGAGCATTACAATGTTGCTCGTGGTGTTCAAAAAACACTTCAAAAATACAAAGACTTGCAAGACATCATTGCGATTCTTGGTATGGATGAGCTTTCAGAAGACGATAAATCTACTGTTGAACGTGCACGTAAAATCGAGAAATTCCTTTCTCAACCGTTCCACGTTGCAGAAGTATTCACTGGTGCTCCAGGTAAATACGTTAAACTTGAAGACACTATCAAAGGGTTCAAAGGAATTCTTGAAGGTGAGTTCGACCATATGCCAGAAGGTGCATTCTATATGGTCGGTGATATGAACGAGGCGATTGAGAAAGCTGAAAAAATGAAAAGCAAGTAATTGCTTCTCGCCTTAAAGGAAACACTATGGAAACACTCCAATTAGAAGTGCTAACGCCGAGCGGTCCGATTTATAACGGGCCTGCTAAAAGTGTCACCCTTCCGGGTGAAGAGGGAGAATTCGGAGTTCTTCCTCAGCACGTCTCTTTGACAACATTGCTCCAAGCTGGAGTTGTTGATGTGCATAAAGAGGACGGCAAAACCGAGTCGATCGTTGTAAACTGGGGAGTCGTTCAAATCGCACGAAACAAAGTTGTTGTTTTAGTTGACGGAGCAGTTGCAATTCGCGGTGCAAGCGAAGGAGATATTGCCAAAGCACTTGACGAAGCGAAAGCTTTGATTAACAGTGTCGGTGATTCTAACGCTATGATCGCATCCGTTTCTGCACGTATCGAAACTATGGCACACCATTAAGTCATAGCCGATGTTTCACACATTTGCCGAGTTTTATGACAAAAGCCATCCAGTGACACTTTTTGTGTTACTGGTTCTCTCTCTCTATTTTTTAGCCGTTAACTGGGTTTTTTTCTACCGCTTGTTTTCTCTGAATCAATGGATTGCTGCTGAAAATCAATCCTTAGAATCTGTATTGCTCGGGGCATATAAAATTCCTGATTTTGCGTATTTAAGTCATTTCACAAAATCGTCGCCAAAACTTTCTACTTCACTTTTTGATATGGCCACATATTCGGCAACGAAAGAGGCAACAAAAGGGTTGGTGATCTTGTCTGTTATCGCATCTACAACTCCATTTATCGGTCTTTTTGGTACGGTTGTCTCTATTTTGAGTACATTTGATCATATTGGACAAGCGAGCGGAACGATGAATGTGATTGCATCAGGAGTATCCGATGCTCTCGTTGCTACAGCATCGGGTATTTTTGTTGCCATTTTTGCATATACGTATCATCAAATATTAAAGCGAAAAGCATTTGAATTGACAGGTTTGATCCGTATGCAAGGTGATGCTTTGTTGTCGAAAGATCTATAACTCATGTTCGATTGGGATGAAAAACCAGAACTAAACATTACACCCCTTGTGGATGTAATGCTCGTGTTATTAGCGATTTTAATGGTGATATCACCAAACATCGTATATGAAGAATTGATCCGTTTGCCAAAAGGCTCAGCGCAGAAAGAGCTCACAAAAAAAGAGCAGATTCAAATTACGATTTCAAATGAGAAAAAGATCAAGGTTGGCAATAACCTTTTTGCGTATGAAACATTTGCAGATAATTTTATTCAATCTGCTTCAACGTATCCGGCAGATTCTACCGTCCAAATTAGTGCTGATGGACGATTAAACTATAGCGATGTGATGTCGGTTTTAGCGGTTGTTAAAAAAGCCGGCTTTCAAAATGTCTCACTTGTTACAGCGCAATAGTGGATTTATCTTTAAAGTTTTTGTTCAAGGGCTTTGCAGATGAATTTTAATCAAGAGCGGAATTTTTTTTTAAGCGGACTTATCTCTCTCTCATTTTTTGTCGGTATCCTTTTTGTAGCCGGCTTTAGCCTCGTTCTTGCTCCCAAAACGGAACAATTTGCTATGATACAAAGTGATGTCATCAATGTCTCATTGGCCCTTTCTGAGGTTCCGGCTGTTGAGCAGAGCACTCCAAGCGAGCCGGAAGTACAAACACAATCTCAAAAGAGTGACGAGACAGAATCACCTTCAAAGCAGGAACCTGAGCCGGTTCCAGAAATATCGGATTTGTTTGCACAGGTAAAACCGGATAAAGCTCAAAAAAAAGAACGGGAAGACCCAAAGCGTCTCGAGCAGCTTAATGCGTTAGAAAAAGAGCTTTCAAATCGCAAAGATACTCCCCGAATTTCTGATAAAGTGAATAAAGTCGATTTGGCAAAATCATCGGTCAAGATGGTTCCGCAAGGAGGATCCACCGGACCTCAGGTTGATAAATATTATGCTACGATTCAAGCGATGGTTCACTCGAATTTTCACCCACCTGCAGGAACGGCAGGAGAGATCGCGAAAGTACGTATGAGTTTTAATGCCTCTGGAAAATTGGTCTCTTATCGCGTATTGAGTTACTCTAAAAGTGGAACTTTTAACGCAGAAGTGGATTGGTTAAAAGATCGATTGAGTTCTATACGGTTCCCGGAACATCCAGATGGCAAAGAGGCTGTGTTGGATTTTATTTTAACGGCAAAGGAGTAGTTTTTTGAAATTTTTTCTCTCTATTATGATGTTTTTCCAACTATCATGGAGTGCAGATGCAACATTGGAAGTGGTAAAAGGGGTCGAGGGGTTAGTCCCTTTGGCCATTGAGGATGGCTCTTATCAGCCGAATGAGTCATCTCGAAAATTTATGAAGATGTTAGCTGCGGATATGAATGTTATTTCTATGTTCACCGTAAACGAGTCATATTCTACAGGTTCTTTTGATTCACTGTCTCCGTCTGCTATCCATCAAGATGCGCAATATCTTCTGCGATATCGACTTGCTGATGATGGTATGGGAGGAGTTAAAGCAGATATAAAACTGCTTCAAAACGGCAGAGAGATCTTCTTTAAAAATTATATATTAAAACAAAGCGACATGGCGGTTTTTCTTGCTCATACAATTGCTTATGACATTAATAATAAACTTGGTGGCGCTCCGATTGATTGGATTAAACGCAAAGTTCTGCTTATCCGTTTAACGAGCCCGAAACATTCAGAAATTGTAGCGGCTGATTATACGTTGTCGTATCAAAAAGTGATTGTGACCGGGGGGATGTACGGATTTGCAAAATGGGCAAATAAAGAGCAAAGTGATCTGTATTATACGTCATTGGCAGATTTCAAGCCGACAATTTATAAAATGAATTTGTACAGCGGTAAAAAAGAAAAAGTAATCAGTTCAGATGGTATGGCAGTATGTTCGGATGTGAGTGAAGATGGTAACCGTCTTTTGCTGACTTTGGCACCTAACGGTCAACCTGATATTTTTTTATACGATATTCATTCCGGCAGTAAAACACAAATTACTAATTACTCGGGAATTGATGTAAATGGACAATTTATGGGAGACGGTTCAATTGCGTTTGTTTCGAATCGATTAGGATATCCGAATATATTTTCAATACGTCCGGGAAGTAATGCCGTATCGCAGCTGGTTTATCAAGGGAAAAATAATTCCTCTTTGAGCTCATATAAAAATTTGCTTGTATATAAAGCGAGAGAAAACAGTGCTACGTATGAAGGGAATGCTTTCAATCTTCATTTGCTTTCAATCAATTCGGGCAATGTAAAACGGCTTACTGCAAGCGGAGAGAATGATTTTCCAAAATTTTCTCTGGACGGTGAAGCGATTTTGTACATAAAACAAGAAGGAGCCCGCAGTTCGGTGGGTGTAATCCGTTTCGGATTGAACAAAAGTTTTATATTTCCACTGAAAATCGGACGAATTCAATCAATCGATTGGTAGAATTAATGATTTTTGGATATTATTCCATATATTTATTATCCTGAGGAGATATCATGATGAAAAAAGTTGCTTTTCTAAGCGCAACTGTAGCAATGTTGGTTTTGAGCGGATGTAGTTCAAAAGAGCCTGCGATCGATGCAACTGCAAACGGTGCATCTGCTGGAACAAACGTAAATGCGGCTGGTGCAAATGGTTCTGTAATTTCACCAATTACAAACGCAAACCCAACTGACGCAAATGCGGCTGCAAACGGTGCTAATGCAACTGGTTCAGATGGCAAATTAGTGAGCATTTTGTTTGATTACGATAAATTCGATATCCGTGCTGACATGCAAGAAGCAATGACTAAAAACACTATGCTACTAAAAGGCAAAACAATCAAGCTTGAAGGTAACTGTGACGAATTCGGAAGCGATGAGTACAACTATGCACTTGGTCTTAAACGTGCAAACGCTGTAAAAGCAGCTTTGATCAACGGTGGTGTAAGTGCTGATGCTATTTCTATGACAAGCCTTGGCGAAAGCAATCCTGTTTGTTTGGAAAAAACACAAGAGTGCTGGGCTAAAAATCGTCGCGTAGATTTCAAACTTCCGTAAATGCGTTCGCTAGTACTGATCTCTTTCCTTCTTAGTACTGCACTCACCGCTTCTGAACCTTCCGTGTTCGGAGCGGGAGACCTCAATAACCCTAACCCTTATGGCCTTACCCACGAAGAGAAATTGATTCTCGAAAATAAAAAAGAGATTCAAACTGTCATTCAAAAAAATAGTGTACAAAATGCCAAAGTAGAGACTGTTTCTGAACGTTTAGACGGAATGCAGGGGATTATTGAAGGTTTAGGGCAACGTGCAAACGAGCAGGCTTTAACACTGCAAAAATTGCAAGAAAAGATGGATTCGGAGAATAACACTTCCAATAGTGGAGACCTTCAAAAACAGCTTTCTGCAAACACTGAAAACATCGCGCAGTTCAAAGTTTTACTCGAAGAACTTTCACGTGTAGTAGATGATATCAATGGAAATTACGTTACAAAAGAGCAGTTTTCAGCATTGATTAAACAGCTCAAAGTGACTCCGCCGGAATCTTCTGCATCTCCGGCAACCATGTCAAACAGTGCTTTGGAAAAAGAAGCAAATCGACTTTTTGGACAAAAACAGTACAGTGATGCTCAAAAATATTTTGAACAGATGGTTCAAAAAAAGCATAAGGTATCCGAAGCATTGTTTATGATTGGTGAGACCTACTTTGAGCGAAAAAATTATAAAGAAGCGGTAGCTAATTATAAAGAATCTGCTGCTCGCAATGAAAAAGCACTCTATATGCCGACCCTTTTATTGCATGCGGGAATGTCAATGGAAAAAACCGGAGACAGCGCAACGGCGAAAGCTTTTTATCAGGCTACCGTCTCAAAATATTCAGGAACCGGTGCAGCAAAAGAGGCACAGGAACGGTTATCTAAGTTAAAATAACCCTCCCTTCTCTAAATTATGCCTTTCAGCATCATTAGAGGTAAATGTGCTAAAATCGCACAAACTAAAATTAAGGCATTAAAAATGGCAATTGAAAACAATCAAATCGTATCGATTGAGTACGAAGTACGTGATGGCGGAAATGTCGTAGATAGCAACGTTGGCGGACATCCGCTGACATTTATGTTTGGGAAAGGGCAAATTATCCCTGGTCTTGAAAACGGTATCGCACATATGAGTATCGGTGAAAAAGGGGATATCCTTGTAAAAGCTGCCGATGCATACGGTGATTACAATGAAGAAGCTCAACAAGAACTTCCACGCGAACAATTCGCAGGAATCGATTTGAATGTCGGCATGACACTTTACGGTCAAGGTGAAGATGGCGGAACCGTTCAAGTTATCGTAAAAGAGATCAAAGATGATGTTGTTATCATCGATTTCAATCACCCGCTTGCAGGAAAAGATTTGATGTTTACCGTTACAATCAGTAATGTTCGTGATGCATCTGCTGAAGAGGCTATGACTGGTGTTCCGGCTGAAAACCGCGTTGAAGAAGGCGGATGTTGTGGAAGTGGCGGTAATCACGGCTGTGGATGTCACTAATTTCCTAACCGCATCTCCCTCATCGGTAGAAGCGTTTAAAACGGCAAATTTACTCAAAGGTTTAGGGGTAAATGCTATCATCCTAGGAGAACGGGGTACGGGTAAACTTACCCTCGCCCGTTATATCCTCCCTCATGCACCTATCATCGATGCCAGTCATTTTGATGAACTTTTGGACGCGATTGAGTCCAATAATGATGTGATTATCCACAAGCTCGATAACGTTGCCAATTTGAAGCGTCTTATTGAAACGATACAAAAACACCGAACACGTGTCATTGCTACAGGCGGAGGACGCTATTCTCAAGATCAGTTGGATGAGATTTTTACAATTCGTCTGGCTCTTCCCCCCTTATCTGAACGACAAGAAGATGTGAAAATATTAGTCGATGCATTTATCAAAGAGGCAAGAGAGACATTAGGGAAATCTGAATCATTTGATTTGGCAGGGTTCCTCCCCGACTTAAGTGAAAACGCTATTTCATTACGTCGACAGGTTTATTTGCATTATCTGTTTGACAGTATCAATGAAAACGATTTGATGGGGATAATGGAACACTATTTGGAAGAAAAACTCGGCAGTAACAACGATTACCGGGCATTTTTACATTTATATGAAGTGCCGTTAATCAGAGCTGGGATTAAGCGTTTTAAGTCACAATTACAGCTGGCAGAACGTTTAGGGCTAAACCGTAATACATTACGGAAAAAAATTGCGGATCACTCCGAGTATAAATTAGAAACCAAGGAATAATAATGTCTAAAAAAATTGCAATGATTTTCCCGGGTCAGGGATCTCAAAGTATCGGGATGGGGAAATCATTTTATGAAAATTCTCCCCTTGCTCGCGAAATGTTTGAAAAAGCGGGTGAACGTATCGGTGTTGATTTCAGCAAACTTTTGTTTGAAGAGAATACGCAACTCGATCAAACGGAATATACACAGCCGGCCATTTTATTGGTTTCAATCATTGCATATAAACTTTTTCAAGAGGCAAAACCGAGTGATGCCGTGGTGTTTTTAGGGCACTCATTGGGCGAGTTTAGTGCACTGTGCGCCAGCGGTGCGATCGACTATGTGGATGCTGTAGAATTAGTCCATAAACGCGGAAAATTGATGACTCAAGCGTGCGAAAGCATCAATGCGGGGATGATGGCGATTTTAGGCTTAGATGACAATGTTGTTGAAGAACTCTGTGCAAAAGCGAACGCTGAAGGAAAAAAAGTGTGGCCGGCAAACTATAATCAAGTAGGGCAGCTGGTTGTAGCCGGTATCAAAGAAGATCTTCAAGCGATGGAGAGTGTATTCAAAGAAGCAGGTGCGAAGCGGGCATTATTGCTCAATATGTCGATTGCGAGCCATTGTCCTCTTCTTGAACCGGCGATGGAACCGTTGGCCGAAGCGATGGCATCGATGCTCAACGACAACTTTAGCGCACCAATTATCTCAAATGCGACCACAAACGGTTACTCTACTAAAGATGAAGCGATCGAACGACTCAAAGTTCAATTGATTCAACCGGTGAAATACAAACAATCGATTCAAGCGATTGCAGGTCAGATCGACATGATGATCGAATTCGGTAACGGTGCGGTCCTTAAAGGTCTCAACAAACGAAACGCGCCAGACGTAGAAACTGTAGGGATCAATGACATGGAATCGCTTGCAAAGGTTTGTGAAGCACTGTAATGAAAGTCGCACTCATACAATTCGCTCCGAAATTAAACCGTTCAAATTTGAAGGATGTATTGGAACGGATTGAAGCAAATTCTGATGCTGATGTAATTGTTTTCCCAGAACTTGCGTTGAACGGTTACATGCTTCAGGATAAGCTTTATGAAGATGCATGGAAAACTGATGAATTGCATGCGTTAGCTGAAGCTAGCCAACAATGTGACATCGTCATAGGCGCTGCATTGTGGGATCGAGGAAATGTATATAACAGTGCACTATACTTTTCCAAAGGGGTTCTTTTACATATACACCATAAAAACTATCTTCCGACGTACGGAATGTTCGAAGAGGGTCGCTATTTTTGTGCAGGAAGTCAGACAACCTCATTTGAAACACCTCATGGAAACGCTCTTATGGTTGTTTGCGAAGACCTGTGGCGTGCAGAGACGATTGCCGCGATTGCTGCTTCGGATGCTGAAATCGTTTATGTATTGGCAGCTTCTCCTGCTCGTGATTTTGGGGAAGAGGGGATTGACATCGAATCACAATGGGATTCTCTGTTAAAATCGACGGCTCTTCTGTCGCATAATTATGTTGTTTTTGTGAATCGTGTAGGATTCGAGGACGGCTTAGGTTTTTGGGGTGGAAGTCGTATTATTACTCCAATGGGGAAAAGAGAATCGTGCTTCTCTCTTTTTGAATCTGAATCAAAAGTTTATTCACTCGATCAGCGTTTAAAAAAACTTGGTCGATATTTAGTCAAACATCAATAAGGGAAAAAATGAAAATTGCCATAATGGGCGCAATGCGCGAAGAGATTGAACCGATTTTAAACACGCTTGGAGAATATACGAGCGAAGAGTATGCCGGTAATGTTTTTTATCGAGCGGAATATGCGGGACATGAACTGGTTATAGCCTATTCAAAAATCGGAAAAGTATTTTCTGCGATTACCGCATCGGTAATGTTGGAACGGTATGGGGCAAAAGCACTTTTATTTAGCGGTGTTGCCGGAGGGATCAGCAAAGATCTGCACATCGGTGATTTGATTATGGCAAGCGCATTATGTCAGCATGATGTCGATATCACCGCATTCGGTCATCCGGATGGATTTATTCCGGAAAGTTCAGTGATGATTGAAACCGATAATGATCTTCGCTCTCTTGCTTCAGAAATCGCTATCGATATGGGCGTTGAGCTGTATGAGGGGATTATTGCAACGGGAGATCAGTTCGTTGCAAGCAGTGAGCGTAAAGGGTGGATTGAAAAAACGTTTAATGCGGATGCATTGGAGATGGAAGGGGCAAGCGTTGCTTGTGTATGTCATAACTTCGGTGTTCCGTTCTTTGTCCTTCGTGCTATTAGTGACAGCGCGGATGGTTCAGCTGATATGGATTTTGACGCATTCTTACAAAGTTCAGCACAAGTGAGTGCGAAATTTATTTTAGAGATGGTAAAACGAATTGGCGATTAAACTCAGTAAAAAAATTATGAGCAAAATCGGTCGTACGAATGCCGAGTTTGCTCTGATCGAAGAGGGGGATAAAATCCTCGTAGGCTTGAGCGGAGGTAAAGATTCCCTCACGATGATCCATGCGTTGATGGAACAACAGCGTCGTGCCCCTTTTAAATTTGAGCTCGTTGCGGTCACAGTGACTTATGGAATGGGAGAAGATTTATCGGCATTGATTGCTCATTGTGCCGAGCATGGGATCCCTCATCGTGTCTATGAAACCAATACCTATGAGATTGCGGCGGATAAAATACGGCAAAACTCTTCATTCTGCAGCTTTTTCTCCCGTATGCGCCGCGGAGCATTATATAGCGCGGCTAAAGAGTTCGGATGCAATAAAGTGGCACTCGGTCATCATCTTGATGACGCGGCTGAGAGCTTTTTTATGAACTTTATCTACAATGGACATATGAGAGCGTTAGCACCAAAATATCGAGCAGGGAACGGTCTTATCGTTATTCGTCCGCTCATCCAGTTACGTGAGCGTCAACTCTCTGCATGTGCTTTGGAAAACGAAATGCCGACCATCGGTGATGAAGCGTGTCCGTCGATGCGATTCGATGTCAAAATGCCCCATGCGAGGGCGAGTATGAAAACGATGCTTTTCGAGATGGAGCAAAAGTATCCTGACCTATTTGTTTCGATCAACTCAGCTTTCGGTCATATCAGCGACGATGCTTTTTTTGACCCCTCACGTTTTAACCTGTAATAAACTAACCACTTTATGATCGGCACGGCTCAGTGAGAGCTCTGCGATCTCATCGATCTCAAACCACTCGAATCCCTCTTCGCTACAGGTGTCAGCACTTAGATAGATCTCTGCTTCCAAGGTAAAATGACTGTAGTGTTGTGTGATGTGTCCTAAATGCTCTGCAGTAGACGGTTCAGTTGTCTCATAAAATCCCCACAATCCGTGCAAAAATTTATTGCTTCTTTGTCGCAGTGCATAACGGTTGTTATTATGATACACGATAATGTTGCGGGTGCGAATCGGTTTAATCGTTTGTTTTTTAGGTAAGGGATACGATAATGGGCTATTTTTCCCCTCACACCATAATTCAAATGGGCACGATTCGCATAAAGGTTTTTTTGGCAAACAAATCAACGCACCTACATCCATCATCGCTTGATTGTATGCATATGGATGTTTGGTATCAAAAAGTCTATAGGCATATTCCCACAGCTTTTTTTCATCCCTCTCTTTCAGTGCAAAATAACGGTGAAGTATCCGTTTGACATTCGCATCGAGAATCGGCAAGGGCTCATGATAGGCAAAAGCGGCAATCGCGTGAGCGGTGGAACGCCCGATACCGCTGAGCTTCATTAGATCGTGGGCATTGGTCGGTAGTATTCCGTTGCATTGACGGGCGGCATTGTGGAGATTGCGTGCGCGGGTGTAGTAGCCTAATCCTTCCCATTTTTTGAGGACATCATCAAGCTCGGAGGTAGCAACGTCGGCGAGGGTAGGGAACCGCTCTAAAAACGGAAAATAAAACCGCTCCAACACCGTTTTGACCTGTGTTTGCTGGAGCATGATTTCGCTGAGGTAGATGTGATAGGGAATATCGGTGGTACGCCACGGAAGATCGTGACGGCCGTGTTGGGCATACCAAGTTAGAAGGGATTTATGGACTTTTTGATGCATGACATATTGTACCTCAAAGTGTATTTTGATCGCATTCAACTGTATGCTTTATAAGAGGCATTGAGCTATAATCCAACAACTTTTAATTGGATAAATTATGATTATCTTGAGAGTGATGAAGAATCTTTAATATGGATGAAAAGATGACAGGCAAAGAGGGGAAATAATGGAAGAGTTCATTGAAATATTTTTGAAAAATAAATGCGATGAAATTCCATCGAGTCAGACCGAGAATACAAATAAATTTTTGCCATTTTATGCCACGATTCCAAATGATGATTTAGCCTATCTTTTCTCTTATTTACACACTTCATTCAATGGGTTGTTTCAATTTCTAAATGACAAAATTACAGTAAATCATCATTATAATGCTGATGCGAGCAGAGAATTAATCTCAGTGATAGATTTCTATAAAACGTTGGACCAAGCATTAAAGGAGACTCCATATGAATTTGAATTAGACAATTCATATTTGGAAGTTATACACCAGTGTGAAGGATTTTTATCAGGTAGTGGAGGCAGTGCCATACCTGCTGATTTTGAAAAAATTAATATCATTGAAATTAAGCCTATTTTTAAAGTTTTATATTTACCCGATATGACAAAAACTACTTTTTCAAATAATCAAAAGCAAAATATTAAAGAAACACATATGCAAACAGTAAAAAGTAAAGTATTTATCGTGCATGGGCATGACAATGAAACGAAACAAGAAGTAGCTCGGTTTATCGAAAGTATTGGATTGCAAACGATCATACTGCATGAACAAGCTAGTAGAAGCATGACGATTATTGAAAAGATTGAACATTATTCTGATGAAGCAAACTTCGCTGTCGTTTTATATACTCCTTGTGACAAAGGAAGAGGATCATTAGAAACCAATGTTCCGGCTAGAAATAGAGCTAGACAAAATGTTGTTTTTGAACACGGGTATTTAATGGCGAAAATCGGGCGACAACATGTATGTGCATTGGTAAAAGGTGAAATTGAAACGCCAACTATACTACATTGGATGCTTTTGGTGGTTGGAAGAAAGAATTGATGAAAGAACTAAAAGCTTGTGGATATAAACTGGAGATTAATCAATGAGTAACATTCTCATCTACCAAAACGAAAGCGGAAATATCAAAGTCGATGTACGGTTCGAGGATGACTCTCTCTGGTTGACTCAAGCACAAATCTGTGATGTGTTCGGCAAAGCAAAATCTACCATCAGTGAACACATCAAAGCTATTTTTGAAGAGGGAGAGTTGGCTAAAGATTCAGTTGTTCGGAATTACCGAACAACTGCCAGTGATGGCAAAAGCTACGATACAGACTACTATAACCTCGAGGTCATTATCGCCATAGGCTTTCGGGTACGTTCATCAACTGGGACGAAGTTCAGAATTTGGGCAAATGAAAAACTCAGAGAGTATATTACCAAAGGGTTCGTTCTAAACGATGAGCGGTTTAAAAATGTTACCTCGATGAGCTATTTCGATGAACTCCAACAACGTCTGCGTGAAATCAGGATTTCGGAACGATTTTTTTATCAAAAAATCAAAGATATTTATATGACGAGCATCGATTATGATCCGAAAGACGAAAAGACAGTAGAGTTTTTTAAAATCGTCCAAAATAAACTGTTGTGGGCGGTTTCCTCGCAAACTGCTGCCGAACTTGTCCATAACCGGATTGATATTTCTTTGCCACAAATGGGGATGATGTCATTTGATAAAGAATCCAAACATATCACCAAAAAAGACGTCAGCATTGCCAAAAATTATCTGAACGAAGAGGAGATAAAACTCCTCGGTTTGCTGGTAGAACAGTATTTGGCATTCGCCGAAACGATGGCTATGCAACAGATCCCGATGTACATGAAAGACTGGATTGCGAGGCTGGATGCGGTGATTTCACTTAACGGAAGAGAACTTTTGAACCATGCAGGCAAAATTAGCCATCAAGTGGCAAAAGAAAAAAGCGAAATAGAATACCAAAAATATAAAAATCTTCAACAAGAACGAGAAAAAGTGCAAAGCATGAAAGAACTTGAAGAAGATATAAAAAGAATATCGGGGTAGATATTCTTAACCAATCATTGGCGGTTTAAAATACCAGTATGCTCCGAGTATGAGAATACCGAAGAAAGCTATTTTAAAAACCCACTTCATTAGTTTGAGATAGAGTAAGAATATTATGATACCGATTAGTCCCAAAGAACTTAATCCGTATCCGCTCATCAAAAAATCGATCATTTGGACTCCAAAAGTAAATGTGCCATTATAGCAAATGGTATAATCGCATGTATGAAAACCGTGAATCAAATTTTTACTGATACGATCGAAATCAAAGGTTCGAAATTTATCGCTCATCTGATGCCGATCGGTATGTTTGAACGTGAAATGGAGCGTTTGAGAGAACTCCATCCAAAAGCGGTACACTGGGTGAGCGCTTCGCGAAGTCTCAATGAATTTGATCAAATCGTTGAATCTTCCAGCGATGACGGTGAACCCAAAGGGACATCAGGGAAACCGACATTGAGCGTATTGCAAGGGCATGAGCTGATCAATGCGGCGATTATCACGGTGCGTTATTTCGGTGGGACGAAATTAGGTCCAGGGGGATTGGTACGAGCGTATGCCGATGCGGCGAATGCTGCGTACACACAAGCGGAGTTATTGCCGTATGAAAAGCTTTTTGTTCACACGATTGAATGCAATTATTCTACCGTCTCGATGGTCGAATACGAAACCGTTCAAAAGCATATACGGGTTCTCTCCAAAGAGTTTGGAGAAAAAGGTGCCACTTTTAACATTGAAGGGTCGGCAGAGAATTTAGAGAGTTTTTTTACTGCTTTGGGGAGGACGATCCAAAAAATTTGATTACTCTTTACTCCACAGCTTTTCGTTGAGCTTCAACTCTTCTACCAATCCTATTGTATTTTGGAGGGTGCTTACATACTCCATTGCCTGTTTGTAATCAAGCAATGAGGTAAATACGGCGGGTTCAAAGAGATCTTTTCCCGTAGCGATACCGACATGGATATGATTATGGACAAATGAGATGAATAGAGGATGGGAAATCCGGCGCTGAAAATCTAAAATCCGTTTCATCATCGAGTGGGAGAGGATATAGCGCGCTTCGATTTGATCAGATCCGTAGACGACAAAGTGCTTTTCAAACTCAGGATCGTCCATGCGGATGAGACCGTCACGGGTAAAATTGATCGATTGAAGCCAACCTCCGATCAAAGAACCGAAGCTCTTTTCGGCTTGGTCCGGTAATATAAGGGTTTTAGCTTTAAAGTGCTTGTTAAACTCGGCAACAACAAAGAGTCCGCGAAAGAGGGTATGCCACTGCGTACGCCCTTTGGAATCGCGGGTTTGGTATTCGGCATGGACATCAGAAAACTCTAGAGGTACACCGTCAATGGAACCTTTGACATAATCGTTTCCACTGTAGCGAACAATAGAGTGTTTAAAGAATTCACTGCGTTCAAAGAGATGCTGTGAGACCATGAAAGTGGGGTTATAGAGCAAATGCGGATCGATGGCTCCGATCATGGGTGTAATGATATGCTCTTTAAAGTCTTTGGCGTATCCGGATGTCATAGATCGGTAGGTGATCGATGAGAGGATGATAAATCCAAAGACAACTGCTAAAGAGAGAGGATGAAAAAGACCGAAGCTTTTTCCTAACCATAGCGCTACGAGAGCAAAAGCAACGATTCCTATCCCTCCGTAAAATTTGAGCTGAGATACGATTCGTTTTCGGGTCTCTTCAAGCTCGTTGAGAGAAGGGTAGAGCCCCTTGTAATAAAAATCGGTGAGTTCGGAGGTCGATTTCATAATGGATCCATTATTAAAAAATCTGCCTCGAATGAGGCAAGCTTTAGCGCCATAGCGGCTAGCGTAGATAAAGAGATTTTATTCCTTTGTCGTTCTATTAAATAAATTGTGGACGTCAACGTTCTGACGCTCAGCAACTGTGATTTCAAATACACTTCGTTTTTGAAGGCTCATCCATCCGGCGATAAAGTTGGTTGGGAACATTTCGATAGCGTTGTTGAGATCAGTAACCGATTGATTATAGGCTCTACGTGCGGCAGAAATCTGTTCCTCTACTTCATTCAGTGAACGCATCAGATGCATCACATTCTCATTGGCTTTGAGATCGGGATACGCTTCCATGGCGACAGAGATAGATCCGAGTGCCGCAGAGAGTTTCGCATCGAGAGCGATTTTGGCATCATCGCTGATCCCGCTTTTCATTGCCTGTGCACGGTATTCGGTTATTTTTTCCAATGTCGATTTTTCATGCTCCATATACCGCTCTACCGATGCAACAAGATTGGGGATGAGGTCGTATCGTTTTTTGAGGACGGCATCGACACCGGCGAAGATATTATCTACTTGATTTTTTTTACTGATGAGGGAGTTGTACATCAAAATGATCATTAACGTGAACATACCAACGACAATCAGAAAAACGTTCATGGGAAATCCTTTGTAAGTAATTCTCTATTTTAAGCGAAGTTTTCTAAAGAGAGGTTTATAGTTATTTAAACAGGAGGTGCGATATGCAAGTGACATCATATACATTTAAGTCCCCGTATCCTCAAGCGATACAAATAGGGCAGCCTGATCCTAGCAGTATAAAAAAAGAAGAGAAACCACAAAATGCTCCTATACTAGAGAATCAAAAGCCTTCCGTAAGTGAGGGAAATATCAATCCTAGTGCAGGAAGCAGTATAACTATTTCGCTGAGTGCACTGCAAAGCGGGAATTCTCAAAGTGGTGTATCGGAATTTAAAGCATTGGTAAATGTCAATCAAGGGCAAAAAGCGTATTCGGAAGCAAGTTAAAAGGATTTTTTTGAAGAAGATGGCGCAGCGGACGGGACTCGAACCCGCGACCCCCTGCGTGACAGGCAGGTATTCTAACCAACTGAACTACCGCTGCAGCGCCAAATAATGGTGGGAATTACAGGACTCGAACCTGTGACATCTACCTTGTAAGGGTAGCGCTCTACCAACTGAGCTAAACTCCCGAGAGTTTTATAAAAAAAGTAAAATAACATGGCGCAGCGGACGGGACTCGAACCCGCGACCCCCTGCGTGACAGGCAGGTATTCTAACCAACTGAACTACCGCTGCAGCGCCAAATAATGGTGGGAATTACAGGACTCGAACCTGTGACATCTACCTTGTAAGGGTAGCGCTCTACCAACTGAGCTAAACTCCCGAGAGTTTTATAAAAAAAGTAAAATAACATGGCGCAGCGGACGGGACTCGAACCCGCGACCCCCTGCGTGACAGGCAGGTATTCTAACCAACTGAACTACCGCTGCAGCGCCAAATAATGGTGGGAATTACAGGACTCGAACCTGTGACATCTACCTTGTAAGGGTAGCGCTCTACCAACTGAGCTAAACTCCCATGAGTTTAAATAACTTTGAACAAGTGGCGACCCCTAAAGGATTTGAACCTCTGTTCCTACCATGAAGTGATAGTGTCCTTGGCCACTAGACGAAAGGGTCACTGAAACCAACCATGGTGTCCCGTGATGGATTCGAACCATCGACCCCCTCATTAAAAGTGAGATGCTCTACCGGCTGAGCTAACGAGACCTCTTTAATCATCCTGATAAAAGACGATTGTGAGGGCGAAATTATAGGGGAAACTTTACGTTTTGTCAAGCTGTTTTTGAAAGATATGAAAAAAGGACGCTCGCATCCCCCTCTACCGAGGGAAATACAATTAGGAAGGTGTTGCGTTAACTAAAGAAGAGTTCTTTATCGATATTCAAAAGCATTTTGACGGCCATTAAAACACTTTGTTCTTGGATGTAATTTCGATCACCTTCGAAATGAAAACGTTCCGTATGAACGGTCGTTTTTGAGCGCGCACTAATATACACCGTTCCTACCGGTTTTGTCTCAGTACCGCCTGTCGGCCCTGCAATCCCGCTGATAGAGAGTGCATAATCGGCAAAACTGACATTCATCGCTCCCTCAGACATCTCTAATACGACCTCTGCACTCACAGCCCCGCGAGTTTCGAGTGCGTGATCGTCTACCGCAAGCCAGTTTGCCTTAAGTGTATTAGAATAGGTGATAAGCGAGCCCTCAAAGATATTTGATGCACCGCTGTGAGAAGTAAAAAAATGAGCGAGTGACCCTCCGCTGCAACTCTCGGCAAACGAGAGCTTTTTTTTGTGATGGGAGAGTTTTTCTATGATGTAGACAGCCACATTGGATGCCGCGATCACTTTGTGATACATCAATCCACGGGCTGATGCAATAAACTGGGATAAATTTCCGTGTTTACGGGTATGGATACGAATTTTTAGCCACCCCTCGACGAGTTCACTAAACTCGAGTTTAACATCAAAGTTTTGAGCTAAGGGTTCGAGCAGTGTTTGCGCACTGGTGAGCTCTTCGTTAAAGAGATGGATGGTAGAGAGGCGGGACTCATCGTCAATCAAAATCGGAGGAAGTGCTCTCCCCTCTGTGGCTAAAATCACATTGATTTCAGAATTATTGTGACTTAAGAGATAGCTGCCGTGTTCAAGTACACTGGCGCGGGATGGGATGAGCATCTGTTCTTTTAAAATTTGATTGTCAGCCGTAACGGTACTGAGGAGTTTCCCGACGATAGTAAAGGTATTTTTGGTTGTAACGATGATGAGTTTGGATTCACTTTTTAACAGAGTTTCTAAGTGTAAAAATAGCCCTTTATCCGATTCTTCGAAATAGCTGATAGAATCGATTGTTGATAGAGAATTTTTAATGCTTCGAAGGATATAACGTTCATACGCTTCATTTAAAATCAACCGATTGCCTACGAAAATAACATCACGTTTCATGGATTTTCCAAGTAAAAATTTGAGATAGTATAGCATACCTCCCCATCGTGACAGCAAAATTTAAACCCCTTGAAGCTATAATGCACCACTTTTTCTATAAGGTAACAGATGGATTATAAAGAGACCCTCCTTCTACCTCAGACCGAGTTTCCGATGCGCGGAAATTTGGTTCAAAATGAGCCGACACGTTATGCGGCATGGATTGCCAACGATGTTTACGGCCGTATGAAAACTGCGCGAGCAGGGGCGCAGAGCTTTACGTTGCATGATGGTCCTCCGTATGCTAATGGGCATACCCATATCGGCCACGCACTTAACAAAGTTCTCAAAGATATTATTGTCAAATATCATTATTTCAATGGAAAATCGGTTCGTTTCACTCCGGGATGGGATTGTCATGGATTGCCGATCGAGCAGCAAGTTGAAAAAAAGCTGGGCGGAAAGCAGAAAAAAGAGGAACTCTCTACTGCCGAAGTGCGAAAATTGTGCCGTGCTCATGCCGAAGAATTTATCAACATCCAACGTGATGAGTTTAAAAAGCTCGGTGTCGTTGCCGACTGGGACAACCCGTATTTGACAATGGATTCCAAATTTGAAGCCAATATCTATCGCACTCTTTGTGCTGTAGCAAAAAAAGGGCTGTTGATTGAGCGTTCCAAGCCGGTTTACTGGAGCTGGGCGGAGCGTACGGCACTTGCCGAAGCGGAAGTTGAATACGAAGACAAAGAGGATTACTCGATTTATGTCGCGTTTGAACTCAATGATGATGCTAAAGTTCGTGCAGGGATAGAGGGTAATGCTGCCATCGTCATCTGGACGACGACACCGTGGACATTGCCTGCCAATACGGGGATTTCTTTAAATCCCGATGAAGTCTATGTTCGAACGTCAGACGGTTATATCGTCGCCGAAAAACGCTACAACGCTTTGATCGAAGAGGGTGTTTTTACCGGAACCGTCGTACAAAAAATCGAAGCGAAAAAATTTGAAAACAGCTATGCGATCAACCCGCTCAACGGCCGCGGGTCCCATTTGGTCCTCGGTGAGCACGTATTGATGGAGAACGGTTCGGGATGTGTCCATACCGCTCCGGGACACGGGGAAGATGACTACCGTATCGGGCTTCGCTACAACCTCGAAGTCGTAATGCCGGTCGATGAGACGGGGTGTTACGATCAGACGGTTGTCCGTGAAAAACTTCTCCCGAATGCCGAAGAGTTCGTCGGAACCCATATTTTTAAAGCCAATGAGTCGATTATCGCCCTTTTGGGTGAAAGTGCGCTGAAAGTCTCTAAATTCCGGCACTCCTATCCGCACTGCTGGCGTTCACATACACCTCTGATCTACCGTGCGACAAAGCAATGGTTTATCAGCGTTGACGGAACCCCGGAAGGTGAAACGAAGACTCTTCGAGAAATTGCTCAGGCTGAAGTAGCCAAGACGGCATTTTATCCTGAGAGTGGGCGAAACCGTTTGGGCTCAATGGTAGAAAACCGTCCCGATTGGTGTATTTCCCGTCAACGTGATTGGGGTGTTCCGATCGCATTTTTCCGCGTCAAAGCTACGGGTGAAGTGATACTCGATGAGAAAGTACTTAATTACATTGCAATGATTTTTGAGATGCACAGTACCGACGCATGGTATTCGATGAGTATCGAAGAGCTTCTTTACCCTGGATCTGGCTACAAAGCCGATGAGCTTGAGAAAGTTTCTGATATTCTCGATGTATGGTTTGATAGCGGCTCGACGTGGAATGCGGTGCTGAAATCGCGTAATTACGATGCAGGGACGTATCCTGCCGATTTGTACATTGAAGGTTCGGACCAGCATCGAGGATGGTTCCAAAGCTCCCTCTTTTTGAGTACGGCAGTGGAACATGTTGCTCCGTACAAAGCGCTACTCACTCACGGCTTTACGGTTGATGAGAAGGGCGAGAAGATGTCAAAATCAAAAGGGAATGTCGTCGCACCGGAGAAAGTGCTCAATCAGTACGGCAGTGAAATTCTCCGTCTTTGGGTTGCGATGAGCGACTATCAAGGAGATTTGAAAATCTCGGACAATATCCTCAAACAAATTTCGGAACAGTATCGTAAATTGCGCAATACATTCCGTATTATGCTTGCGAATCTTGATGGTTTAGAGTCCATCGTTCCGTATAGTGAAATGGGCGAAATCGATAAGTGGATCGTTGCAAAAGCCAAAGAAGTATTTGACGAGACACATCGATTGTTCGGTGAGTACAACTTTGTTCACGGTATGAGCGGATTGAATTATTTTATTGTTAACGAACTCAGCGGTATCTATATTGATATCACGAAAGACCGTATGTACTGTGATGCGGCTACATCTGCAGAACGTCGCTCAACACAAAGCGCTATGGCTATTATTGCCCGCTCGATGTTGGGATTGATCGCTCCGATTTTGACCTACACAGCGGATGAGATTTTTGAAAATGCCCCATCGGTAATTAAAGGTTCTGCGACCGATATCTTTGATATCACCTATACCTCGATCGAGAGTGTTGAGAGTAACTGGGATGAAGCGACAATGAAGCTTATCCGTGAAAAATTCAATGAAATCGTAGACGGATTGAAAAAAGAGAAAGTGATCAAAAACACACTTGAACTTGTTATTTCAACAAAATCCGCTATTGCAAAAGAGATGAAAAAAGGGGATATTGAAGAGTACCTTGTAATCTCCAAATGGTGTGCATGCGAACTCAAAGATATCTTGGGAACGTTTGAAATCGAGGGTGAGCAGTTTAATATTGCTCTCGCATCGAAAGCAAAATGTCCTCGTTGCTGGAAATATCACAGTGAAAACGAAGAGACACTGTGTCCGCGTTGTGCGCAGGTTGTTGCATAATGATCGATTTTACGCAGCCTGTTCCATTTAGCTTTATTGCTGAAACGGTCGGGGTTATTTTTATCATTATCGCTTTGGGCATTATGATGGTAAAACAAGCAAAAAGTAGAAAGGAACGTGTATGATAACACTCAAAGAGGCACTCAAGCTCTCAAAAGAAGAACTCATCTCGCTCAAAGAAGAGTTGAAAGCTAAAATTGCTGATAATCCGGAACTGAATGCCTATATTGATGTCCTTAACGTCGGTGAAGGGATTCCGATTGCGATCAAAGACAATATCCAAGTCACAGGATGGTCGGTTACATCGGGTTCGAATATCCTGAAAGGCTATATTGCTCCTTACAATGCGACGGTTATTGAAAAGCTACTTGCGGCGAATATGTCACCGTTTGGCCGTACCAATATGGATGAGTTCGCAATGGGATCAACAACCGAGAGCAGCTGTTATGGAAAAACACTTAACCCTCTCAATCCTAATTGCGTACCGGGCGGAAGTTCAGGTGGATCAGCTGCAGCGGTTGCGGCAGGTTTAGCAGTTGCGGCGCTTGGAAGCGATACAGGCGGATCGATTCGTCAGCCGGCGGCGTTTTGCGGAATCGTAGGGATGAAACCGACCTATGGCCGTGTAAGCCGTTATGGTCTGGGGGCGTATGCAAGTTCTCTTGATCAGATTGGTCCGATGACTCAGAACGTTGAAGATGCGGCAATTTTGTACGATATTATCCAAGGATACGACCCAAAAGATTCGACGAGTGCAGATCGAAATGACGGCACCGTTAGTGATAAATTAGATCCGAATGTAAAATATAAAATTGCGATAGTGCCTGATTACGTCAAAGATGCTTCCGAAGATGTGCGTAATGCGTATGAGAAAGCGATTGATGTACTGAAAAGTGCAGGGCATACTATTGTCGAAAAAACTTTGATGGATCCGAAATACGATATTTCAGCGTATTACATCACTGCAACGGCGGAAGCAACGACCAATCTTGCGCGATATGACGGAATCCGATACGGTAATCGTGTCGAAGGGGAAAATTTAAAAGATACGTTTTTACAGACCCGTTCCAAAGGGTTCGGAGCGGAAGTGCAACGCCGTATTATGCTTGGAAACTTTGTCCTCTCTTCAGGTTATTATGATGCGTATTATGTCAAAGCACAAAAAGTGCGTTCATTGATTCAACAAGAGTATAATAAGATTTTCGATGAAGTAGATCTCATTTTAACTCCTGTTGCGCCTCGTACAGCGTATGAATTCGGTGCATTGAGTGATCCGTTGGAGATGTACTTGAGTGACATTTATACCATTTCGGTTAATTTAGCAGGACTTCCTGCAATCTCTTTACCGGTTGATACTGCAACAAACGGTATGCCGGTCGGGCTTCAGCTTATTGCCGCTCCGTATGCGGAGCAAACACTTTTCAACGGGGCACTAAGCCTCGAAACCAAACTCAAAGGATAATTGATGAATATTCGTAAACGCGCGCTCACTTTTGAAGATGTATTGCTCATCCCTAAATACTCGGAAGTCCTTCCAAAAGAAGTCAGTTTAAAAACTATGTTGACCCGTAATATTCCCCTCAATATTCCGATGGTTTCAGCTGCAATGGATACGGTTACCGAATACCGTGCGGCGATTGCTATGGCTCATTTGGGCGGCATCGGAATTATCCATAAAAATATGGATATCGAGACGCAGGTAAGACAGATCAAAAAAGTTAAAAAGTCGGAAAGCGGTATTATCATCGACCCGATTTACGTTCACCCGGACGCTACTCTTGCGGAAGCGGAACAGCTGATGAACGAATTTAAAATTTCAGGTGTTCCAGTTGTAGACGGACACAATAAATTGCTCGGAATTTTGACAAACCGTGATATGCGTTTTGAAAAAGATTTGAAAAAAGAGGCAAAAGAGGTGATGACACCGATGCCACTTGTGACAGCAAAAGCAGGTATTACCCTCGAAGAAGCTGAACAAATCATGCACAAAAATAAGATTGAAAAACTTCCTATTATTGATGAAAACGGCTTTCTCAAAGGTCTTATTACAATCAAAGATATTAAAAAGCGAATTGAGTATCCGCATGCGAATAAAGATGACTTCGGACGTCTACGTGTCGGAGCGGCCATCGGTGTAGGTCAAATCGATCGCGCAAAAGCGTTGGTTGATGCCGGTGCGGATGTTTTGGTACTTGATTCGGCACACGGTCACTCAAAAGGTATTATTGATACGGTTAAAGCGATCAAAAAAGATATGGTGGTTGATATCATCGCCGGAAATGTGGCTACCGCAGAAGCGACCGAAGCACTTATCGAAGCGGGAGTTGACGGGGTAAAAGTCGGTATCGGACCAGGATCGATTTGTACGACTCGTATTGTTGCAGGTGTCGGTGTCCCGCAAATTTCTGCAATTGATGAGTGTGCAAGCGCTGCACGCAAACACGGTGTACCGGTCATCGCGGATGGCGGTATTCGCTATTCAGGCGATATCGCTAAAGCACTAGCTGTTGGTGCTAGCGCTATTATGGCAGGATCATTGTTGGCTGGAACAGAAGAATCTCCAGGAGATACGATTATGTATCAAGGACGTCAATACAAAGCATACCGTGGTATGGGTTCAATCGGAGCAATGACCAAAGGTTCAACCGATCGTTATTTCCAAGAGGGTACTGCTGCGGATAAACTCGTTCCGGAAGGGATCGAGGGGCGTGTTCCGTATCGTGGTACGATCGCGGCAGTTGTTCATCAAATGATGGGTGGATTGCGCTCATCTATGGGATATTGCGGAAGTGAAAGCATTGAAGCATTCTGGGATAAAGCAGAATTTGTTGAAATCACGAGTGCAGGTCTAAAAGAATCTCATGTACATGATGTTATCATTACTCAGGAAGCGCCTAACTATCATGTATAAAAAACAATACCTTATCGATTTAATAAACATTAAACCGATAAGGAAACTTGGGAAAATATTGGCTATATCGATACAATTGCACAAAACCACCTAAAAGGATGAATATGCAACTTCAAACTGAAGCGTTACACGCAGGCTATGATAAAGATACCCAAAGTACGATGGCTGTACCCATCTATCAAACAACGGCATATGAATTTCGTGATGTCGAACATGCGGCAAATTTGTTTGCACTCAAAGAATTAGGAAACATTTATACCCGTTTGAACAATCCGACAACGGATGTATTTGAAAAACGTTTTGCACAGCTCGAAGGCGGCGCTGCAGGTTTGGCGGGCTCAAGTGGAATGGCTTCTATCTTTTATGCTATCGCGAATGCGGCAGAATCGGGAGATAATATCATTTGTGCACGTCAACTTTACGGCGGAACGTTAACTCAAGCGTCGTTTACGTTAAAGCGATTCGGGATTAGCGCACGTTATTTTGACGTTCAAAATCCAAGTGAAATCGAAGCTTTGATCGATGACAAAACAAAAGCGATCTTTTTTGAGACATTGACGAACCCGAGTATCGATGTAGCGGATATTGCTGCGATTACTGCTATAGCAAAAAAACACGGTGTATTGACAATTGTTGATAATACGGTTGCTACACCGGTTCTGTGCCGTCCGTTGGAACACGGAGTTGACGTTGTTGTCCACAGTGCCAGTAAATATACGACGGGGCAAGGGCTTGCTATCGGCGGTATTATGGTAGAGCGCCAAGGTTTGGTTGATTTCATCAAAGGAAATGCGCGTTATCCGCAGTTTAATGAACCGGATGAAAGCTATCACGGGCTAGTATATGTGGATGTACCGTTGCCGATCTTTACCCTTCGTGCACGTTTGTCTCTATTGCGTGATTTGGGTGCGGTAGTATCTCCGTTTAACTCATGGCTCTTTATCCAAGGGATTGAAACTCTTTCGCTTCGTATGAGAGAACATTCTCGTAATGCACTAGCTGTTGCGGAGTTTTTGGAATCACATCCATTGGTGAAAAAAGTCAATTACCCAGGATTGAAAAGCAACGCCAACTATGCAAATGCACAACGTTATTTTGAAAACGGTATGTCAAGCGGATTGCTCAGTTTTGAGGTAGAAAATTTCGAGAGTGCAAAAAAGATTGTTGATGCTACGAAACTTTTCTCTTTAGTCGTTAATATCGGAGATAGTAAATCGATCATCACCCATCCTGCATCGACAACGCATCAACAGTTGTCTCAAGAAGAGTTGGCGGCATGCGGTGTACCATCAGGTCTTATCCGTTTAAGTATTGGATTGGAAGCATCTGAAGATCTTATCAATGATCTGAAAGCTGCTTTGAGCGTATAAAGAAAAAAAGGGCTTTATGTTAAACCTTCAGACTGCCAGTGAACATTTTACCAATCCGCTCTATTTAGAGAGCGGGCGTATCTTAGAGCCTTACGATATCATATATGAGACGTACGGTGAGCTCAATGAAGCAAAAGATAATGTCATTGTAGTCTGTCACGCCCTGACAGGATCGCACCACGCGGCAGGGACCTATGAAGGCGATAACAAAAGCGGCTGGTGGGATGGACTCATAGGCCAGGGAAAAGCGGTCGATACGGACCGATTTTTCGTGATCTGTACCAATGTTATCGGAAGTTGTTTTGGAAGTACGGGACCGATGTCGCCTCGTTATCCATATAATGAGCCCTACCGATATAAATTCCCCGTAATAACGATACTCGATATGGTCAAAGCACAGCGTATTTTGTTTGATCGTTTGGGAATTCACGAAGTACATGCTGTAATCGGTGGATCGATGGGAGGGATGCAAGCACTCGCCTTTGGTGTATTTTTCCCTAATTTTGCCAAAAAAATTATTGCGATGGCGACAACGGCAGCCACACAACCATGGGCAATAGCCTTTAATAAAGTAGCTCAAGAAGCGATTCTCAAAGATCCTGAATTTAAAAACGGTTATTATGATCCTGCTGTTGTTCGTGAAAATGGCCTCAGCGGCATGGCGATTGGACGGATGGCAGGACATATCAGCTTTTTGTCACCGCAGTCTATGGAGCGGAAGTTTGGGCGTGAATACAAACGTAATGACGGCTTGTATGAACTTTTCGGGAAATTTCAGATCGAATCGTATTTGGAGTACAACGGTTATAATTTTACGAAATGGTTTGATCCGTTATCGTATCTCTATATCACCAAAGCGATCAATATTTACGATCTATCACGAGGTTTTGATTCTATGGAGGAAGCGTTATCGAAAATCAATGCCGAACTCTATTTGGTGAGTTTTCAAAAAGATTTCCTTTTCTTGCCGAGCGAAATGGAGTCGATCCACAACGCGATGAAATCGATCGGAAAAACGAATAGTGACTATCTCGAGGTTGAAAGCGATTACGGACATGACGCCTTTTTAGTGGAAATTGATAAAATTGAAAATTATGTTCGGAGTGCTCTATGAATAACGAAGAGAGTTTTGAGACCAAAATAACCAATGCCAAAGCGATTTTGGAAAAACTGATGGATCCTGCATTACCGATGAACGAAAGTGTCAAAGCGTATGAAGAGGGGATGAAAGAACTTCGCGCCGCAGAAACGATGCTGCAAAATGCGCAAATGCAGATCCAAATTATCAAAAATCAGGAGCAATAATGCGTGTTGCCATACTCCAACTCCCTTCCATCGGTATGGGGAGCAATAAACTTGAAAATTATGCTCGTGTCGCTCACCAAAAAGGGGTAAAACTTGTTTTGATGGGAGAATATCTCTTAAATCCGTTTTTTAAAGAGTTGATTCAAACCCCGGTCAGTATGATCGCAGAACAAAGCGCTCATCAAATCGAGACGCTAAAAGCACTTGCCGCTAAATATGAACTCACCTTTGTCGCTCCGATTGTAACGGTTAAGAAAAAAGAGTGCACCAAAATGATTGCAAAAATCAATGCACGAAGCGTGACCTACTATCCACAGCAATTTTTGATCAATTATCCCCACTGGAATGAAGAGAAATTTTTTAATAACTCGATTGAACCGGTCAAACCGCCAATGATTTTTGCTTGTGAAGGGTTCAAATTTGCGGTTATGGGAGGATTTGAACTCCATTTTGATCCAATGTGGGAAGCCGTAACATCAAAAGTGGTTGATGTGATTTTGGTGCCGAGTGCTTCAACATTTGAATCGCATAATCGTTGGCGCGAACTGATCAAAACCAGAGCCTTTACCCATAACTGCTATATTCTAAGAGCGAATCGGGTTGGAGAGTATTTTGACGAACAGCATGCGTGGAAGTTTTATGGAGATTCGATGGTTGTCTCTCCCGATGGAGAAGTGGAAGCAGATCTAGGTAACACGGAAGAGCTATTGATCGTTGATTTGGATCGCAAAAGTCTCACAGATTCACGCAAAGGGTGGGGCTTTAAAGAGGCGCTACGAAAACGTAAATAACGCAGTCAAAACTGTTATGACGAAAAAAACCTTAGTAATTTGGTTTGATTAGATATGTTTTTTTAAAAAACGATGGTACTCTTTTAAAAATATCTACAGGAGAGATACTATGATGCACTATTTTCACCGTCAGGTACAGCTATGGGGGGAAGAGGTTCAGCACTCTCTTCAATCAAAAAAAATTGCGATTATCGGAAGCGGCGGTTTAGGATCATCACTTGCTTTTGCTCTTGGCGCATCAGGGATCGGGCAGATACACATGATCGACTTTGATACCGTCAGCCTTCATAATATCCATCGTCAGATTGTTTTTAAAACGGGAGATGAAGGGAAATATAAAGCCGAGGTATGTGCGACTCTCATTCAAGAGAGATGCCCTTATGTCAAAGCTATGGCGCATGTTTGCAATTTTGAGGAATTCACCCAAAAAGATATTGATGTTGATCTGATTATCGATGCAACGGATAATCTCCCTTCTCGTGGTGCAATCAATATGTACGCAAAATCAAAAAAATTACCGTGGGTTTACGGCTCGGTCGAAGCATTCAACGGACAAGTCTGTTTTTTTGATGAAGCGTCGTTTAATGAGGTGTTTAAAATCACTTCAAAAACCCCTGCAGGAATTGCTGCTCCGATTGTTATGCACATTGCATCATTACAAGCTAATTTGGCTTTGCGATACCTTGCCGGATTGAGTGTCAAAAAAGATAAACTTTACTATTTGTTTTTTAATGAAGAAGGGGAATTGGTAACGCAAAAATTTGTACTACCAAAATCAGAAGGTTAAATTCTGACTCGAAGAGTCTCAAGCTTTAGTGCCATAGCGTCTAGCGTAGATCAAGGGATTTTATTCCTTGATCGTTCAAAATTATAGCGTTGAGATGTATTTAGCCAAAGCATCGATTTGAGCATCGTTTAACCCTTTGGCTTGCCCTTGCATTAGCGCTTTCATATTTTTGCCGTAGGTGCCGTTTTGGTACCCTTTGAGTGCTTCTTTTACCTGTGCTTCACTGAAATTAGCAATAATCTGCGATTGATTTAAGGCCGATTTTTCCCCTTTTGCTCCATGACATGAAACACACTTTTGCTCAAACAGTGTTCCACCCTCAGTTCCCGCTACTTGAGTGGTAATTGGTACGCTAGGAGCTGCTGTTTGCGCCGTCGGTTGTACTGAAGAGATATTCGTCTCCGGTGTAGCTGTTTGGTTGACTTCAACCGGTACTGAAGACTCTGGTGTCGCTGTTGTTTCTGTTGGCTTAGAATCACCGCATCCGATCAAAAGAAGAGAACAAAGAATAGGAAAAACAATTTTCATAAAATACTCCTAAAATAGATGAAGCAGTTTACGATAAGTTAGTTTGATTTTGTTTTAAAAGGGAAGAAAATAAACAAGAAGGGTTCGCACCGAAGTGCGAAAGTTTTATTTTAAAAATAAAACTTATTTAGTAGCGTTAACTTCTGTAGCGTTAACTTCTGTAGCGTTAGCTTCTACTGGCGCAGCAGCTTCAGCAGTTACATTTTCTTCAGCTACTGGCGCAGCAGCTTCTTCAGTTTTTGCAGACTCGCTGCATCCGATAAACATTGCAGCCAAAAGCAACGCAGAAACGATTTTCATCATGGTAAGGCTCCTTAAAAAAGTATGGCGGAAGTATACCACTACTCACCCTATATTTGTCAAGTGTTTTAGAACAATTTGATAAATCTTTTTTCAATCTCCCTAAAATAGGGCTTTTTTTGATATCAAAAGATTATCAAAATATGTAAAAATAGCGTAAAACCGTGACAGTTTTAGAAAATATTTTTCTAATTTTTATCTTTTTTACTATCTGTTTACTAATGGTTGTCTTTGAGAGGGCATTTTTGTCGAGCATTTAAGAGATGTATGATTGAGGTAATCACCTTGAAAGAGGTGATTATCGTCCGGCAGGAAGTAGATCTGGCAAAGGTGGTGTTAGTTCTTCGCTCCATCCTCCTCCAAAAACTTTATATAATAATATAGTAGAAGTAAGTGCGTTTTGTTTTGCAATGATGAGCTGTTGCGATGCTTGCAGCCATTGTTGCTGCACAAGAAGCATATCGCTATAACTGATACTTCCTACTTGATAACGAAGTTTGCTTTGTGTTAGCGCCTTTTCAATGGCTGCAGTCCGTGATTGTTGAAATGATACTTGTTCCTGAGCTTTAGATTTTTGAGCCAGTGCATTATCCGTGTCATTAAATGCACTCACAATTGTTTTTTTATACAGTGCAATGCTTTGATTGCGATCAGCTTCTGCGGTTTTAACTTCCCCTGCAATTCGCCCGGCTGAGAAGATAGGAACACTGATTGAAGGGACGATTTCCCATATCTGTGCTGGGTTTGAGACAAAATTCGTGAGTTCGAGACTTTGTACCCCTAACATTCCTGTGAGTTTAAAGCTTGGAAAATAGGCAGCTTTTGCCACGCCGATTTTTGCGTTTGCAGCAATGAGATTTTGTTCTGCTGCTGCAATATCGGGACGTTTTGACAAAATGCTTGATGGAAGCGCATCCGGAATTTTTGGAAGATTGATAGCATTAATGGATGATACGTGAACCGCTTTTGGATTACGTCCTAATAGGATATTAAATGTTCCTTCCTCAGCAGTTTTTGACGCTTCGAGAGCGGATAAAGTCGCTTTGGCATTTTCATGTTCTGATAACGATTGTAACAAAACACTCTCGGCGATAACACCGTGTTTGTATTTGAGGTCATTGAACCCTACTAATTCTTTCGTGAGTGCAACGTTTTGGCGTGCCAGATCAATCTGACTTTGCAGTGAAGAGAGCTTCACATATGATGCTGCCACACTTGAAGTGACTGAGAGTTTAATCGTTTGAGATGCGTATTCGCTTGATAGGAGTGCAGCACGTGCAGCTTCATTGGCTCTTCGTACTTTTCCAAACAGATCAATCTCATAGCTTGCCAAAGATAACGAACCAGCATAGGTGGATGTTATCCCTTCACGTAGTTGATAACCGCCGTTTGAAGCATTATCAACCCCTTTGCGATCTAAAGATGCATTGGCGTTGATTTGAGGATACAGATACGATTTTGCTTGGTCGAATTGTCCTAAGAGCGCATTCACGGAAGCTTGAGATGATTGAATATCAAAGTTGGTATTTAATGCCTCTTCAACTGCTTGGGTCAATGAGGGGTCATTAAATGTTTTCCACCACTCGCGCTCAATAGCAAAATTGGCCGTTGTATTGGTCTCACTATGGACAAAGGTATCAGGAACTGCAATATCAGGTCGAGCGTAATCGGGACCGATTGCACACCCTGTGAGAAGTCCTGCGAGGATAAGCGAGAGAGAGATTTTATTCATGATCGACTCCTTTGCGCGCTGCAAATTTTTCCTGAGCCGTAGCAACCCAGTAATAAAGAAACGGGATAAAGTAACGCTCGATAAACGTAGCTGCTAGCATCCCGCCAAACATTGCTACCCCGATTGAGAAACGACCTGCTGATCCCGCACCTGAACTAAAAATAAGCGGCAACATCCCGGCAAGGAATGCAAAGGAGGTCATCATCATCGGTCGATAACGAAGACGAGCTGCTTCCATTGCGGAATCGTAAACGCTTTTACCTAATAGTCGCTGTTCTTCCGCAAACTCGACAACAAGAATCGCATTTTTTGCCGAGAGAGCGATAAGCGTCAGAAGTCCGATTTGGAAAAAGACGTTATTGTTGAGAAACGGAATAAGCCATACCACCGTGTACGCTCCCATAATACCATACGGAACAGCTAGCATGATTGATATCGGCAATGTCCAGCGCTCATAAAGGGCGGAGAGGATCAAATAAACCATCACCAATGCAAATGCCATAATCATCAGTGCTTTCGAACCGACTAATTTCTCTTGGAGATAGAGCCCTTCCCAATCATAACTGATTGTATTCGGTAAGACGGTATCCCCTTTTTCTTCTAAGACTTTGATGAGATCTCCTGAACTGTAACCCGGAGATGGAGAACCCATAACTGTCGTACACAAAACACCGTTGAAATGTTCGATAGAGGATGGTGCACTGGACATTTTAGCCGTTACTACAGATGAAAGAGGTACGAGTTGACCGCTGGAAGATCGAACCCATGCTCTACCGATATCTTCCGGTGTGGCGCGATACGGTGAATCCGATTGCATCTGTACCCAGTAGGTTTTACCGTTTTTATCAAACTGGTTAATATACATGGTTCCGATGGTTGCTTGAAGCGTTTGGAAAACATCGCTGATGGAGAGCCCCAACATTTTCGCTTTTTCTCGGTTCACTTCAATCGAGAGAGTCGGAGTATTGATATTCATCGTACTCATCGGATTTTTAATACTCGGTTCTTTACGCAAATCGGCAACAAATGCATTGGTTGCTTGGGCAAGTTTGTTGTAATCATTATCCCCCGGTTGTAAAAGGCGCAATGAGAACATATCCGAAGGCCCCATACCACGGATTGGCGGAGGAGGCATTGCAAAGACTTTTGCTTCTTTGATACTGCCTAGTTTTGGTCCTAAGGTATTGAGAATACCGAATACTTTTAACTCTTTTGTTGTCCGTTCTTCCCATGGTTTGAGGCGGGTAAAGATAACGGCAGCATTCGGCTCTTGCGAAAACGTAAGGATATTAAGACCGGTGATTGCAGTATATTTGTAGACCCCCTCTTGTTTGCTCAAAATATCCTCAACCTGTTTTACGACTTCCAAGGTTCGGTTGGCGGTTGCCCCATCAGGCAACGTAATCGATGTAATAAAGTAACCTTGGTCTTCCATTGGTAAAAAGGCACTCGGAAGTGTTTTATGAAAAAATCCGATGAAAAAATAGGTTGAGAGATAGATGACGAGAAAAATCAACGATTTTCGGATCATGTATCCGGAACGACGAACATAATTTTCGGTCATAACTCCGAATTTTCGGTTAAACCAACGGAAAAAACGAGCAGGCTCTTGTTCATGATGTTTGAGAATCAATGCACCGATTGCCGGAGCAAAAGTAAGTGCCATGAAACCAGAAAAAACAACTGAAATCGCGATGGTTGCCGCAAATTGTTTATAGAGTTGTCCTGTCATACCTCCCAAGAAGGTGGCCGGGATAAAGACGGCACACATAACAAGTACGATAGCGATGACCGGACCGGAGATTTGAGCCATTGCTTTGATTGCTGCTTCTCGAGGTGAGAGTTTCTCAGTCTGTAATATCCTCTCCATATTCTCGATAACGACAATGGCATCATCGACGACGATCCCGATTGCGAGTACCAGCCCAAAGAGGGTGAGCGTATTGATCGAATACCCCAAAAGATACATTCCGATAAAGGCTCCCGTTAGAGAGATCGGTATCGAGAGAATCGGAATCATCGCCGCTCGGGAACTTTGCAAAAAGAGGTAGATTACTAAACTGACCAAAATGATCGACGCGAGCAATGTAAATACAACTTCTTCAATAGAGATTTTTACGAAATCGGTGGTGTCATATGGGATATTGTAAACAATCCCTTTTGGAAATTTTTTGGAAAGTTTCTCCATTTTTTCCGCAACCGCTTTGGAGGTGTCGAGTGCGTTGGCATTGGTATCAGCAAAGATTCCGATCATTGCAGCCGGTTTACCGTTGACCCGTCCGAAAAACTCATAGTTTTGGCTTCCAAGTTCAACGCGCGCAACATCTTTTAGACGAATCATTGATCCGTCAGATTTGGAGCGGATGATAATATTTTGGAACTCTTCAGGGGTTGAAAAACGCCCTTTTGATGTCAGTTGCATTGTCCACATCTGCGCATCGTTCGTTGGTGCTTGTCCTAAACGCCCCGGAGAGACTTGGAGATTTTGATCTTTGATGGCAGCTGCAATTTCAGAACTGCTGACCCCAAGAGATGCCATTTTGTCGGGATTTAGCCATACCCGCATTGCATAGTCGCGTTGACCGAAAATTTGGCTTCGTCCCGCACCGGGAATTTTTTTGATTTCATCGAGAAGATTGGCGGAGATGTAGTTACTGATCCCTGTCGCATCGTAGCTTCCATCCGGAGAGGTGATTGCTACGATGAGCAAAATATCAGAAGTTTTTTTCTGAACCGTAACACCAAGATCACGGGTTGTTTGCGGAAGCTGTGCCAAAACCGAATTGATCCGATTTTGAACGTCAACGGCTGCCATGTCTTGATTGACGCCGATATTAAAGGTACAAGTGATAGTTGCTGTACCCGGTAGAGCTGCCGCTTTGGAAGACATATACATCAGTCCATCAGCCCCGGAAATTTGAGATTCTAGCGGAGTGAGGATATTGTTTGCGATGGTTTGTGCATCGGCTCCCGGGTATTGTGCACTGACCACAACGGTAGGCGGAGTGAGATTCGGCAACTGCGAGATTGGAAGCGTTTTGATCGCTACGAACCCGAGCAGCATGATAATCATTGCGATAACAGCTGATAAAACGGGGCGATTAATAAAATATTTAGAGAACATTATTTCTTACTGCTCGGAATCACTTCCGCTCCCGGTTTGAGTTTCGGCAATGAATCGGCGGCGATTTTATCCCCGGCACTGAGACCGCTTTCGATGAGGATGTTTTCGCCGACCCATTCTCCTGATACAACAGGTTTTGGACTGACCGTATTGTTCGCTTCGAGTGCGTAAACGAATTTCCCTTTTTCACCCGTTAGAAGAGTTTTTTGAGGAACATAGAGGGCATTTTTCCACTCCATCCCTTTTACTTTGACTTGGACGAACTGTCCTGGGAGGAGTTTATGATCGCTGTTGTCGATTTGTGCACGATAGGTGATATTGCCCGTTGTCGAATCGACAAACGGCGCGATGAAATTGATGCTTCCTTTGCGTGCTAATGTGGTTCCATCGCTCAGCGTCAGCTCGATCTCATATTTTCCGTCTTTGGGTGCGATGAGCCGTCCGGCTGCAATGGCATTTTGACGAGTCAATTTTTCATTTTCACTAAAGGTAAAATTGATGTACATCGGATCGGTCTGATACATGGTCGTGAGTAATCCGTTCGCTCCTGATGCAACGTAGGTACCGACATCAACTTTACTTTTATCGACGAATCCGCTCATGGGTGCTTTGATTGCGGTGTAGCTGAGATTGAGTTTTGCTTGCTCTAACGATGCTTTAGCCGCCGATAGTGCCGCTGCGCTGTTACGCTCGTTGGCGGTTGCGGTATCTAAATCCTGTTGGCTTGCCGCGTTCGCATTTGCCAAAGGTTTGATCCGATTTAAGACTGCTTTGGCATTGGTATAGTTTGCTGATGCGAGGTCATACGCCGCTTTGGCACTTTCCAACGAATTTTTCAAATCAGAAGGATCGATGGTGAAGAGCGTCTCCCCTTTAGTGACAAATGAACCCTCTGTATAGGCTCGTTTTTGGAGGTATCCGTTAACCCGGGCATAAACTTGAACGGTATTATACGCTTGTGTCTGTCCTGTGGCTTGTAGTATGGCAGGGAAATTGCCGGTTTTAACTTCAGTAGTTGTTATCGGTACGGGTCCTTCAGGCGGTTTTTCCATACCTGCAGCTTTAGGTCGTTCACATCCGCTCATCGCTACGATGAGGGCACTGGATAGAGCAAGAGTGGTTAGACGGTTCATTCAGATTCCTTTGAAGTGTAATTTAGTGTAAGACACATCTGTTTTAAGACGCGCAGTGTGATGGCAAGTTCATCCGGATCAATCCCTTGATGAATGTATTGAGTAGCTTCTGCTAAAACTTTCATGGTTGGCTCTTGCAATGCTATCCCCTGCGCTGTTAGGGTGACATGATTGCACCGTTTATCTTGGCAGGCTGTCGCTCTTTGAATGAGAGAGCGTTTTTCTAAACCTGCGATCAAGCGGGTTACGGACGTTTTATCTTTACCGACGAAATCAGCTATGCTTTGTTGGGTTGAGCTTCCCTCTTTCCACAATACGACCATTACTTTAAACTGCTCAATCGTCATATCAATGCCATTTAGTGCGAGTTGACGAGTGAGGTAATTTCGTGCTGCCATTGCAGAATGGTTGGTTGCACATCCCAGTGATTCTTCAATCGGACATTCACAACGGTTCATAATCTGTATACTCCTAAATAGTTGAATATGCAACTAATTGAACGAATTGTATTTTTTTTACTCTCGAATGTCAAGTAAATTTTGTTAATCGTATTAATTCATTAGGGGATAGATGCGCTATAATCCGCCGATTTTATCGTAAAGGTTTGTGTATATGTTTCGATGGATTTTGGTAATGGTTATTTTGGTTGGCTCATTATGGGGTGCAGATAATTCGAAAAAAATTCCGGTTTTGTGTTATCACCGTTTCGGTGTCGAAGTTGCAGATTCCATGACAATCAAAAATAGTGCTTTCGCTGAGCAGATGGAGTGGCTTAAAATGCACGGCTACACGGTCATTCCTCTCGATACGGCGATGCAGTATTTACAAGGAAAAGTAAAAAGTATTCCCGCTAAATCAGTTGTTATCACGGTCGATGACGGACACAAAAGTGTTTGCACCGATATGGCTCCTATCGTGAAAAAATATAAAATTCCTGTAACTCTTTTTATTTATCCAAGTGCGATCTCCAATGCCAAGTATGCTATGACATGGGAACAGCTGAAAGATTTGGAAACAACAAAACTGTTTCATGTTGAATCCCACACATATTGGCATCCGAATTTCAAAAAAGAGAAAAAAATGCTCTCTGCGGAGGAATATGCGAAATCGGTCGATAAACAGTTGAACGGATCGAAAAAAAAGCTCGAAGAGAAAACGGGGCATGAAATCAAATATCTCGCGTGGGTATTTGGAATTTACGATGATGCGTTGCTCGTTGATGCCAAAAAAGCGGGATATGCGGTGGCATTTACGATCGATCGCAAACACGCCTCTTCAGCGGATAACCCGATGGCATTAGGACGTTATATGGTGGTGAGCAAACATACGATCAAAGATTTTGAACATATGGTGGACGGAACGGAAGATCGGATGATTATTGTTAAATAATAACTGAAAAATAACTTGATAATACTACTATATATAAAAAGATAATAAT
>NZ_NSIU01000032.1 GCF_002633015.1 Sulfuricurvum sp. PD_MW2
TACGCTCTCACATATCCCGTCTGCGCAAAAAGCTCAAAGAAGATTTTATAAAAACGTATCGGCAAGAGGGATATATGTGGGAAAATCAAAAAACCATTTTATAGTCATGCTATAAAATTATTATTTTAGATTAAAAGCAAAATATTGTATATTTTTTAATCAACAAATTGCATACTATTTCGGACTTTTTACTCTACAATTATTTCAGACAAAATAGTCTTAATAAGGAGTTCCCATGAAAAGTTTGAATGTTTTAGGAAAAGGTGCATTATTGCTGTCTCTTGCTGCGTCATTTGCAATGGCAGCACCGGAAAAAAAAGATCTAAAAATCGGATTTATCCCCTTGACCGATTGTGCCGTACTGGTGATCGCAAAAGAAAAAGGGTTCTTTGCGAAACACGGTCTCAATGTTGAGTTAAGCAAAGAGGCATCGTGGGCCAATGTGCGTGACAAAATGACCGTCGGAGAACTCGATGCGTCTCACATGCTTGCTGCAATGCCTATCGCATCGACACTCGGTGTGGGTAGCAGTAAAAAAGATATGGTTGCCCTTATGGCATTGGGTCAAAACGGTGATGCGATTACCGTCTCCAACAAAATGTTTGAAGCCATGATGGCAGCTGATCCTGTAGCAACCAAAAAAGGCTCATCAACAGCTCTCAAAAAAGTCATCACCTCTAAAACGATGGGAGTTCCGGAGTTTGGTATGACATTTCCGACAGGTACGCACAACTATCATATCCGCTATTGGATGGCAGCCGGCGGGGTTAATCCGGATACCGACGTAGCACTCAAAGTCGTTCCTCCTCCGCAAATGGTTGCGAACATGACAGCCGGAAATATCGACGGATACTGCGTAGGTGAACCATGGAATCAACGTGCTGTAATGGGGAATATCGGTAAAACGGTTATCACCGGTTATCAGCTCTGGCAAGACGGACCTGAAAAAGTTCTCGGTGTTCAAAAAGAATTTGCAGACAAATATCCCGAAACAACCAAAGAGATGATCAAAGCTCTGATCGAAGCGGGGATGTGGCTCGATGCGTCATGGGAGAACCGCAAAGAGGCATCAGCCATCTTATCGTCTAAATCATACGTCAATGCTCCAAAAGATGTCATTGACAATTCTATGACCGGAACCTATATGTTCACCAACGGAGTCAATACGCCAATGCCAAATTTCAATGTTTTCGGCAAAAAGCAGGCCCTTTATCCTTACTACTCACACGCATTATGGCAAGTGACACAAATGGTACGATGGGGACAGCTCGATAAACCGATTGACATGAAAAAAACCGTCGAAAGCGTTTATCGTCCCGATCTGTTTGCAAAAGCGGCAAAAGAGATGAACTACGCCCTTCCGGCTACACCGTGGAAAGTAGAAACAAAATTTATCGACGGTGTGACGTTTGATCCGAATAAATCGGTGGATTATATCTTCAATGCTCCAATCAAATCGCCGAAAATCACCAAAGAAGCGCTGATGAAAGTGAACACGTGGAAAGTATCCGCTAAATAAAAATTAGGAAAAAAAGATGATTTCAAAATATATAAATCCTGTATTGCTCCCTCTTCTTTTATTGGGGGTCATTATTGCAATATGGTCCTATATCGCGGTACTTATTCCAGGTTTTCCAACTCCCGGCGAAGTATGGAACGAACTCTTGATCGTTCTCTCCGATCCACTTTATGATAACGGAGCTGGAGATCAAGGGATAGCGTTGCAGCTTGGAAATTCTCTTGCACGTGTCTTTGGCGGATTTGCCCTCGCGATTGCGGTGGGGGTTCCGATGGGATTGCTCATCGGAATGTCAAAAAATGCCTATGCGGCGATGAATCCGTACATTCAAATCCTGAAACCGGTATCCCCTCTTGCCTGGCTTCCGCTTGCTTTGTTTGTGTTCAAAGAAGTCAATACAACGGCTATTTTCGTCATTTTCGTTACATCGATTTGGCCGATCATCATCAATACGGCCTTAGGTGTCCGAAGTGTCAGCGAGGATTATCTCAATGTCGCACGCGTGCTTCAACTCAGTCCGTTTGAAAAAGTATTTCAGATTATTTTGCCTGTTGCCGTTCCGTTTATTTTCACAGGGATGCGTCTCTCTTTGGGAATCGCATGGCTTGTTATCGTTGCGGCTGAGATGTTGACCGGCGGTGTCGGTATCGGATTTTGGATTTGGGATGAGTATAACAATCTCAATTATTCCCATATTATTATCGGCATTATCCTTATCGGAGTTATCGGATATATTCTCGATGCCCTGATGGGACTTATCGCCGATTTCTTTGATTATCGTAAGCGAGGGCTCAAATGAGTGCAAAACCTTTTTTAAAAATTGATCATGTCGATAAAGTGTTTCCTCTGGGAGGCGGTAAAGAGTATGTTGCACTACGGGATGTAAAGCTCGATATTCGACAAAACGAAATCGTTTCGATCATCGGACACTCCGGTTGTGGCAAATCGACGATTTTAAATCTCATTGCCGGATTGGACACTATCAGCAACGGAACCATTTTGCTAGAGGACAAACATATCCTCTCCCCTGGACCGGAGCGGGCTGTTGTTTTTCAAAATCACTCACTCCTTCCGTGGTTGAGCGTCTACCAAAATATAGAAATGGCAGTACGCAAAGTCTTGGGTGAAGATCTCTCCCCTAGCGAAATACGTGAGCATGTCATGAAATATATCAGCATGGTCAACCTCGATCATGCCAAAGATAAATATCCCGGTGAGATCAGCGGCGGGATGAAGCAGCGTGTGGGGATCGCGCGAGCCCTCTCGATCCAGCCGAAAGTGCTTTTGATGGATGAACCGTTCGGAGCGCTTGATTCGCTCACACGTGCAAATTTACAGGATCATTTGATGCGGATTCAAATGCAAACCGGAAATACCGTCATCATCATAACCCATGATGTGGATGAAGCGGTTCTACTGAGTGATCGGGTTGTTATGATGACCAACGGTCCGGAAGCTACGATCGGAGAAATTTTGGAAGTGAACCTTCCGCGTCCCCGTAATCGGTTGGAATTGCAACACAATCCTGAATATCTTCGATGCCGTGAAGCGATCATAGAGTTTCTCTATTCTAAATTTGCCAAAGAAGACGAATAAAAGAAAAATTCTTATTTTTCACCCAATGGGTGAAAAAATAACCTCCTCCACATCGCTGATTAAAAAATAATCAAATATTTGCTTTTATTATCTAGCATTTGGACTATTATTTTAAAGACAAAAAAGTCCTAATAAGGAATATCCCATGAACGGAAAACTTTATCTCATCGGTTGCGGGCCGGGTGATGCCGATTTGCTCACCCTCAAAGCCCTCAAAACGATTGAAAAACTCGATATTGCCCTCATCGATCATCTTCTCACCGATGAGATTATCGATCTTATTCCCTCAAAAGCCAAAATCATCTTTGTGGGCAAAGAAAAAGGGAAGCATAGTTTTCCCCAAGATCAAATCAATACGATGATTAGTGAATACGCGAAACAAGGATATACCGTCGGACGTCTCAAATGCGGTGATCCCTATATTTTCGGACGCGGTACCGAAGAAGCCCTATACGCTTCACACCATGGAATCCAAACCGAAGTGATTCCTGGGATTTCATCGGCGCTTTCAGGACCGCTAAGCGTCGGTATAGCTCCGACAGCGAGAGGGATCAGCACCGGTGTCTCTATCGTATCGGCTCATCTCTCGGGAGATCGTGTCAATCTCTCATGGATTCCGATGCTCAAAACACCCGATCATACCACCATCGTATTGATGGGGCTGAGCCGAGCACGCCAGATTGTCAAAGAAGCACTAATGCAAGGGATCGACTCTACATTGCCCGTTGCCATTGTTTCAAACGCTACAATCCTCGATCAAAGTTCGATTGTTACGACACTCGATGGATTGATCAATGCGGCAAAAACAGCACCGAAACCTGCCATTTTAGTTTTTGGCAATGTTGTTAGCCTCTCAACACTATTGCCACACTACGTTTATGAACCTAAGGAGTCTTGATATGACATCGCTTTCTCAAGCCAAAGCTGCACGAAGTACGAAACAGCATAAAACCGAGACGATCAAAGAATCTTTTAGCGCAGCTGAGGCGTGGGAACGGTTGATCGGCTATTCGAAAACAGGGTACAGTTCAATCACTGAAGACGATAAAGATTTTGTCCTCAAAAGCTTCGGTATTTTTGATCGTCCTGCCACACCGGAACGCTTTATGATCCGCGTACGGATATCCGGCGGAGCACTTTCTGTAGATCAAGCAATGAGTCTTGCCCAAGTCGCACAAACATACGGGAAAGATTATATCGATATCACCACACGACAACAGATCGAATTGCGCTATTTGCGAATCGAAGATATTCCATCTGCACTCAAAATTCTCGAAGAGGTCGGTTTAACCAGCTATCAAACGGGTGTCGATAATTTTCGCAATATCCTGATTGATCCGCTCGATGGCCTTGCTATGGATAATTTCATCCCATGCCGTGATATCATGGAAAAAATCCAATCTATCTTTTTGAAAAACGACGAATGGATCACTACCTTGCCGCGTAAATTCAATATCGGATTAAACGGTTCTCTCTCCAATCGGTGCAATATTTTCGGACAAGATTTTGCCCTCTCACTGGCACAAAAAGATGGGCTTTACGGATTTAACCTCTATCTAGGCGGGCGGGTCGGAAACATAGCGCAAGATGCCGATATGTTCGTTACACCTGAAAACACGCCAGAGGTATTCGTAGCCGTCGCAAAACTCTTTAAAACCTATGGTTTTCGTGATAACCGCAATAAAAATCGGCTCAAATTTCTCATTGATGCTGTCGGTATGGATACCTTTCGTTCAGCGATCGAAGAGGAGTTGGGGCATGCAATGCCGCGATCAGGAATCAGTCTCTGCTCGATAGAGGGAGGAGATCATTACGGAAAAATCGCTTTAAAAGACGGAACATATGCTCTCTATGCGGCTATCCCCTCCGGAGTTTTTAGCGGAACGGATCTCTTTCATGCTGCTGAAATAGCTAAAAAACAAAACGGAGCTATACGGCTTACGGTAGAACAAAATCTTATCCTAACAGATATACATGATGAGCAGGATGCATTGCAATCGCCGCTCTTTACCCTCTATCCGAATCGCCCTTCCCCGTATATGGCGAATCTGATCGCTTGTGCCGGAACTGAGCATTGCCCGTTTGGAGTAATCCCTAACAAACCGGATGCAATCACAATGGGGCGTTATCTTAGCCAAGAAGTGCCCATCGACGATGCAAAAGTTCGGCTTTATTGGTCTGCTTGTATCAAAGGATGCGGTATTCACGGCGCGGGTGATCTCGGATTTGTAGGGTGCAAAGTGCCGCGTGATGGGAAAACACTCTTGGGTGTCGATATTTTCATCGGAGGAAGCCTGAGTGCTGAGAGTGCAGAAGGACATCTGCTTCTCAAAGGAATTGTTCTAGAAGAGGCTCGAGAGTTTGTGGCGGAATTGATGCGTCAATATCGTGATTTACGGACATCAAAAGAGAGTTTAGAAGCATTTATCCGCCGTTTGCAAATCCGTTATAGCAATTATGCCATCGGTTTTCTCATGCGGTGGAATCGTACCATGAGACGCAAGTCGCTCGATCCGATGCTCCAGTTCAACCTTAAAACTCACGGTGGAAGTCACAAAGAGAGCGATGAAATTTTCACCTATGGACTCTCGCTCGTTCATACGATAAGCGGTTTGAGAGCCTATGAAGTAGAAGATCCTTTTTTAGAAGGGAAAAAACCGTTTGCTTTTAATCCTAAGACACTCTCACAAGAGTATCTCCCGTACAAAGAGATGATCGAAAAAATGGTCCATCCCAATCCGATGCAACGTTATCAGGTCTTTACCGAAATCGTAAGTGATCTCGCAGCATTGGAATCGAGCCTCTAATGGAACCTACACCGCTTGAATCCTTTATCGATCATAAAACCAAAACAAACATGCAGTGCGGGAACTATTCGATCGATCTGCCTGCGTTGAATGCGGGGGAACAATACCGCTTTCATTTTGATGCAACGGCGTGTGTCGGATGCCGATGCTGCGAAGTAGCGTGCAATGAGCAAAACAACAACCCTTCCAATATCAAATGGCGCCGTGTAGGAGAAATGGAGGGGGGAACGTTTCCCGATACCCTTTTACTCTTCAACTCCATGAGCTGTAATCACTGTATCGACCCCGCCTGTCTCATCGGATGCCCTACGAACAGCTATATCAAATTCGATAATGGTATTGTCTTTCATGACGACCCAAGCTGTATCGGATGCCAATACTGTACGTGGAACTGTCCTTACGGTGTACCGACCTATCATGCCGAACGCCATATCGTCACCAAATGTCATATGTGTCATGAACGGCTCGCTATCGGGCAATCTCCTGCCTGTGTACAAGCATGTCCATCGGGTGCGATCGAAATTGAAACGGTTAATATTGCAGAATGGAAAGAGACACACATCGATGAAGCCGCAAATATGCCTCATCTGCCTGATGCACGTCTCACCTGTTCAACAACCCGATTTACCTTGCCAAAAAACATGCCGGACACCATGATCAGAGCCGATGAGCACCATCTCAAGGCCTCGCACAGTGAACTGCCTCTTGTATTTATGACGGTATTTACTCAAATCTCTTTAGGGGCATTCGGAGCTTTATGTCTCGGAGATATTCTCTCCCTTTTCGGTTTTTTTGAACCGACATGGATGTTTGCGCTGATCGCACTCATACCTGCCGCGTTGGGTCTCCCGCTCTCTGCGTTGCATCTGGGACGACCGATCAGGGCGATGAGTGCTATGAAAAATCTCCGTACGAGTTGGCTCAGCCGTGAAGCCGCCGCTTTGGGAGGTTTTTTGCTCTTGATGCTTCTTACAACTGCTTTGTATTACGTCGATGCGGCTGTCTCGTTGCGGATCGTATCAGAAACGATAGCCCTTGGCGTAGGTGCATACGGTATTCATGCACAAGCTATGATCTACCGTATCCCTGCTCGCCCCGCATGGGATAGAATCAGTACCAACCGCAAATTTTTCACCACAACCTATAGCGGCTTTTTTTTGATGGCATTTACTTTACTCGTTTTTGGAGACCCTGCTTCGGCAACGCCGTTACTCAGTGTTGCCATGATCCTTGCGGTGATGCACGGTTTTTTCACCTATGAGGCATACCGTGAGCTCAAAACCGCTTCCGCAGTCCCGTTGGCAAAGAGTTACCGATTGTATCATGAGACATTTGCAACCATTCATAAAGCCCGATGGAGCAGTTTTGTGCTGGGTGCATTTGTCTTCCCGCTTCTTGCAACCCTTTTTATGGCATCAGGGACGCTGGATACTGCCATATTGACCTTGAGTATCGCTTTTTTACTGGTACTGCTGTCAGAATTGGCAGATCGCTTTTTATTTTATACGACCGTCGTTCCGCTCTCCATGGCGGGTGGTTTTTTCGTCGGTACCCAACGAGATTAGGAGCACACTATGTTTTCAACCATCAAAAATTTCTTGGGGCTTGATATCAAAGCATCCAAATATTCGCTGTGTGACGATCCGTTATTCGGACGTATCGCAAGCGAAAAAAAACCGGACAAATGGGTATTTTCCACCTGTGGCTATTGCGGTGTCGGATGCGGCCTCTACATTGGCGTCAAAGAGGGTCGTGCCGTCTACACAAAAGGAAATCCATCGCATAACGTCAATATGGGGACACTCTGTCCGAAGGGGTTGAGCGAGCATCAAATGATCACCTCCCCAAACCGTATTCTCTCCCCTCTTATCAAAACAGACTCAACACTGCGTCGAGCGACATGGGATGAAGCATTCACCAAAGTCTCCGAAACATTTAAATCGATCAGTGCCACCCACGGTCCTCGCGCTATCGGGGTGCTCTCGAGCGGTCAGCTTTTGAGCGAAGAGTTCTATGCCTTGGGAAAACTGGTTCAACTGGGGCTTCGAACTAACAATTATGATGGGAATACGACCCTCTGTATGGCTTCCGCGGTAGCCGGATACAAACAATCTCTGGGTTCAGACGGACCTACCGGGTCATATGAGGATTTCGAACGCGCCGATGTTATCGTCCTCGTTGGGGCGAATATTGCCGACAACCACCCGATACTCAAACTCCACATTGCCAAGAATATTAAACAACCGAAAATCGTCGTGATCGATCCGCGTCGAAGCAAAACGGCGCAGATGGCAGATATCTTTATACCTCTCAAACCGCGTACCGATCTGGCATTGTTTAACGGCTTGGCCTATATTGTTCTCGAACAAGGATGGGAAAATACAGAGTATCTCAAAAAGAACGTTACCGGATTGGGCGATTTACGCCAACACCTCCAAAACTACCCTCCGCAGGAAGTCGCCAATATCACAGGAATCGATGTCAAAACCCTCTATGAGCTCGCCCGTCTCATCGCCGGATCACCATCAGCCCTCACGGCATGGACGATGGGAGTCAACCAATCATTTATGGGAACCGATACTGTCAGTGCGATTATCAATCTTCATCTCCTCACCGGCCAAATCGGCCGTCCCGGAGCTGCACCGTTTTCGATTACGGGTCAATGCAATGCCATGGGGACACGTGAGAGCGGATTTACCTCATCACTTCCGGGATATCGCAACTACGGCGATCTCAAAGCAGCCCAAGAGTATGCCGACATCATCAATGTGCCCCTCGATATTATCCCAACATCCCGAGGGTACAAATACGCAGAAATCATCGAAGCGATCGAACGTGGAGAGATCAAAGCCCTGTGGATTGTTGCCACCAATCCATTGGTCAGTTTCGTGGATCAAACACGGCTGCGCACTGCCCTCTCCAAACTTGATCTTCTTGTTGTCCAAGATGCTTTTATGTCCGATACGGCACAGATTGCCGATGTCGTTTTTTCGGCTGCAACCTGGGGAGAAAAAGAGGGAACCTATACCAATTCCGAACGCCGTTGCAACCGGGTGAACAAAGCGATCAATCCTCCGGGCGAAGCCAAAAGCGATTTCGATATTTTTCTTGAGTTCAGCACCTATTTTGATGGCGTCAATGAACTTCTTTATCCTAACTGGAAAAGTCCATCTGATGCATTTGAGGAATGGAAACAGGTAAGCCGTAACCAACTGTGCGATTATTCGGGAATCACCTATGAAATGCTCGAAAAACACGGCGGGATTCAATGGCCCTGCAATGCATCTTTCCCTGTAGGCTCACCTCGACTCTATACTCCCGACATTGCGTTTCGAAGCGTCGATGGCAAAGCCAAACTTCTGCCCTTAGAGTGGATACCTCTGCAGAGTTCTGCGTCATTCCCGATTATCCTCAATACCGGACGAACGGTAGAACAATGGCACACCCGAACCAAAACACGCGATATCGAGATTCTCAACGCTCTTGCTCCCGAAGCTTGGGTCGACATCAATCCTGCCGATGCCGCAGAACTCCAGGTCAAAAGCGGCGATCGTCTCTCTATCAGTTCACCCTTGGGACGTGTCGATAATATTGTCGTACGTGTCACACAAACGGTTCGAGAGGGAAATGTATTCGTCCCGTTTCATTTCAATACACAGCTGATCAATACACTCGCACCGAGCCTATTTTGCCCAAAATCGGGCGAACCGAATTTCAAACAAAGCGCTGTTCAACTCCATTCGTCCAAAGTTCCGGAAGGAATCCGTATCAAACCGCAACAGATCAAAGGAGAACTCCAACTCCATAGAACTGAATCATCTCAGGAAGCCCTCTATGATGAGAATCGCCCTCTCAACCGATGCCGACAATAACGTTTATGGCTATAATCCCTGCAGCGGAAGTCAATTTGCCATTTATGAAGTCTTCGGAACACGACATGACATACACTACCGTTTTGTGCAAAACTGCATCAACCCCTGGGAACGCTGTCAGGGGGTCATGGTCAAAGACCCGGCTATGAAATCGTGCACATGCGACAAAACGCTACTACACGATCCTCAACATATTCATGATCACTACGCTATTTTAGAAGCGATCGGAAAATGCGATTATCTGATTGCAAAGAGCTACTGTATCAATACGTTCTATGCCCTTCAAAACGTCGGGATCAAGATCCATAAGATCCCACCGTTTCTCATGAGCGCAGAAGATGCAATCAAGCATTTTTTAATCGCGACCGACATTGCCAAAGATATGCAGAGTATCCAAAACACTCTCTAAAAGCAATTTAGAGATCGTCTTTCAACGCGCTTTCACTGTAACTAAGTCTCAATCCATCTTCGCTCATAACAAACCCGTGAATGGCGATTTTCCCCTCATGCACGAGTCTGTGGTGCTTTGAACAAAGGGGGATTAAATTGTAGCGGTGATTCATCCCGAAATGCCCTATCGATCCCCCATCGTCCGCGTTGGCCTGTGGGACGATATGGTGGACTTCATCGACCGCTTGATCACACAGTGCACATTTTGTAAGATAGAGCTTCGTATTGTATCGGCTCTTTTTTTCCCGTTTCAGCATCGAGGCTTCGTGGGTTTTATCGGTTATGCGCCCCCGGATTTCATACGCCTTTTTCAAAAAGGTCTCATCCATATGGAGCGATTTGGCAAATTCCAGCCCGTACAGCGTCGAGCCGCTTCCGTTTTTCAGCTTACGATCGTATATCAGTTTATCGCTGGCCTCATCGTAATACACCCCCAGATGGAGTAGTACGATCTCACGGGCTTTTTGGATTTCCGCCAACGATGAGAGCTGATGCAAATGGGTAGCAAAGATAAACATACTTCCAATTTCACGGAGTTTCAGAATCGCACTGGCTACGATTGCGAGAGCCGATTCGGTCTCTGTGCCGTGACTGATCTCATCACCGAGGATGAGAGTATTCTCCGTAGCCCGGTTGAAGATATTGCGTAGTTCGAGCATCTCCACCGCAAACGTTGAAAGCCCTTTGTAGAGGTTATCCTTGCTCACAATGCGGGTAAGGAGCTTATCGACCGGCGCAAATCGCATCAAAGCACACGGAACATAAAATCCCGCCTGAGCCATCACCACTGAGAGCCCGATACTCTTCATCAGAGAGGATTTACCGCTCGAGTTGATCCCATAGAGGAGTACCCCTTTGACATCTTCACCGTTCTCCAGCGTCGGATGTTCCTCAAAGCTATGATGTTGCGCCGCTCCCAAGAAAAGATCGTTCGGGATAAAAATCCCGTTCTCTTCGCGCGATTCGATGAGCGGATGGCGCAATCCCACCGTCTCGATAAACGCTTTTGGCGAAGGGATGATTTTCGGACGGCTATAGCGGTATTGCGCAGCACACTTCGCACCGCTCAAGGAAACGTCCACAACCGCCAAAAAAGAGATCAGATGCTCGATCGCATGTGAAAAGCGCTTTTCGATCATTTCGAGCTGCTCGCGGTAACGCTCTTTGACTTGCGCAATCATACGCGATTTGGCACCCGCGTTTTCGATAGAGAGCTCATCGAGAAGATTGGAGGTGAGTTTCACCGCTGTTTTGAGTTTGCGTACCTGAAAATCACGGAAAAAGTAGTGCTGATTCTCCAACGTGAAAAAACTGTTGTGAAGTGCCTCTTCGACACTCACGTAGCGGTTACGGGTCATCAGCAGATGATATCCCTCGCTCTCCAGCCATCCGATCGAAGCGTATGACCCCTCCCCTTCGAAAAAGGTGTCGATATGCTCGATAATCGTCCCCAATTTCAAAAGATTGTTTTGCTGCAGCGCTTCGAGCGCATCGATGGAGGGATCGATCCCCTCTTGAAAGAGGTTTTCATCCACCTGATCGCGTCGGAATTTCGCACACGCATCGATATTGAAAATCCGTCTCAGCTCCGATGCGCACTGGATACACTCTTGCGCACTGGTTTTGTCATAAGCGATTTTGAGCCGATCGGCCTCAGCAAACAATGATTCTGCCGCACTCAGTGACGTGTAAAAATAGGCTAACTCAAACGGGTGCAGTTTACCGAGTTTCAAACGGCGTAAAATCCTCTCCAGATCGTACACTTCTTTGAGTTTCGTCTCCAACGGCGCGATGTGTTCGGACATTTTATCGATCAGATCGTAGCGCTCTTCGAGCAATTTCGTATCGCAAATCGGATTGAGCAACCGCTCACGCAACAGCCGTTTACCCATTGCCGTGGAGGTTTTATCGATGAGTTTGAGGAGTGTCATCTCATCATGATCGCGCGAAATGATCCCCAACTGCTCCGCCGCATTGTTCCCCAAATACATGTAGCGGTTCGTTCCCAAAAACGTCGGGCGGTTCATCTTCTCGATAATCGCCGGATCATGATCGATGATAACGTTGATGAGGATACACAGTGACTCGGAAGCGTACGGATAACGCTCTAAGTCCAAATACTCGATGGGGCTGAGAAGCGAGCGGATCTGATAGATCCGTCCAAACAATTCGTTTTGATAATCGATCCGCAGGCGTTTTTCGTTTTGTGAGGTTCGATGGTGATTTTTGATCTCCAGATAACGGCTCACTTCGTCTCGGTCGATATCTCCCGCACAAAACGTTACGACCACTTCCGAGGTTTGATAGCTTTGCAGCAGGGTAAACACCTCATCGAGTGCATACGTTTTATCTTCACGGGTTCCGTGTATCTCGTTGATGAGGGTTTTTCCGGTTCCAACATCGATCGCCGAATACCCGATCGAATAGACACCGTTATTTTGATCGATCAAAAGCGAGGCGATATAGTTCTCACTCGCTTCGGCTATGTAGTCAAAATTGGTCCCCGGAGAGATGATATTAGAGATATAGCGGCGGATATTGGGGACTTCACCTTGTTGACGGACAAGGACGATGGTATATTTTTTCGATTGTACCAAACGGCTGAGATAGCGCTCGATGGAGACGGTCGGAACCCCTGCGAGGAGAGGATTTTGGATCGAATTTTCGAGGATTGTTTTGTTTTTACGGGTGAGTTGGATATTGAGAAACTCGGCAACCTCTTTCGCCTTACCGATTTTCATCTCTTCGTTATTGACTTCGTAAACTTCGAAGAATGATCCCACTTCGATGATGACGAGAGTATCAGAACCGTATTTTGCCTCACACGCGACTTGGAGTTCAAAATAGATTTCGGAGAGGAGCTTTTTCTTGTCGTTTAGTATCGCTCCAATCTCTTCTGTACTCATCATCTCTCCGCGTAAAAAAGTATTTTATTATAACGGAAGGGGGCTAAAAGAAGAGTATAACAGCATATAATGAAAAAATTCCCGCATAGCGGGAAGAAAAAAAATTTAGATACGTGCGTAAGAGACGCTGATACAAGCGTTAAGAGCAGAGAGTTCTTTGAGTGTTTTGTCGCTAACGGAAGAATCAACAATAATCACCGCTAACGCTTCACCGTTTTTATTGCGTCCTAGACGGAAGTCGGCAATATTGACGTTATGAGCGCCCAAGAGTGTTCCAACTTGTCCGATGACACCCGGCACATCGGTATTTTTGAAAAGAATCATGTTTCCGGTAGGTTCAACATCAACACCAAAGCCGTTGATATCAACGATACGCTGTACATCATCCCCAAACATAGTTGCACTGAGTTCGATAGCTTCTTTGTCTGTAGTCAGTTTAACCGTCACAAGGTTTTTATACACAGGACTCTCCGGAAGCTCTTCCGTCTCAACTTTGATTCCGCGCTCTTTTGCCACGAAATCTGCATTGACGTAGTTGATTGTCTCGCCAGACATATCAGCCAACGCCCCAACCGTAACGAATGTTGCAAGAGATGGAAGATATTCAGCGATATCTCCTCGACCGCTTACTTTGATCGATACGATCGGTGCTTTGTTGATTTGAGCACTCAAGAAACCGATTTTTTGAACCATTTCTAGGAATGGTTTAACAAATGCAGGGATTTTGGTCTCATCAATCGGAAGGTTCAACGCATGCGGATACGCAATCCCTTTTGCCGCTTCAATCGCTTGTTGAGCCGCTTCTACCGCAATGTTATATTGTGATTCGAATGTATTCGCCCCAAGGTGCGGAGAAACCGTCACATTGTCCAAATCAAGAAGTTTGTGATCAATTGCCGGTTCTTTGTTAAATACATCGATACCCGCAAAACGGATTTTCCCTGATGTTAGACCATCGTACAACGCTTCCTCGTCATACAATCCGCCGCGCGCACAGTTGATGAGGACAACGCCGTCTTTCATTTTTGCGATCTCATCGGCACCGATCATACCGACAGTCTCTTTGTTTTTCGGTGTATGGATCGTAATGATGTCACATGCCAAGATATCATCAAAATTAGTCGTATATTTCACACCGACATCGGTCGCTTTTGATGGATGGATATACGGATCATACGCGATTACGTCCATCTCAAACGCTTTTGAGCGGATACCCACACGGCTACCGATATTACCGAAACCGATAACACCCAATTTTTTCCCTTTCAACTCATACCCGTACCATTTTTCACGTTTCCAAATACGTTGATTTTTCAAATGATCGTGGGAGTACGGGAACATACGCATACATGAGAGCATGTGCGTCATGGTGAGTTCAACGGCAGCAATAGTATTTGCCGTAGGGACATTCATAACGATAATCCCCTCTTTCGAACATCCCGGAATATCAACGTTATCAACACCGACACCAGCACGAACGATCGCTTTCATTTTTCCTTTTACCGCGTTGATGAATTTCTCATCGACATCGGTAGAACTACGTGTGATAGCGACATCTGCATCTTTGATAACGTCCAAAAGGGCTGTTTTGTCCATGTCAGCAGCAAATACCATATCGATTTTATCATCGCGGCGTAAAAGGTTCAATCCCTCTTCATGGATATGATCACATACAACAATTTTAAATTTTTCCATTATTTTTCCTCACTGTAAGGCGATAGTTTCGCCGTGATTTGGTAGGTTTTTAGTTTAGTTACAAGAGATTGCAATGCAGATTTATCTGTTGAATCAACCATAATAGTTTGAACATCTCCTTCATTTTGCGTCACATAAGGGAGATCTGTTTTTTTCAACTCTTCTTTACACTGTAAAAGTTCATCTGAATTTTTTGGCTTGATTATCAGTCGGTATAAATCCAAATCACTATTTTTATCTCCCATATCGAGTTTTAGCGTAACTTCGTTAACGGGATATAAATAATTATCTTCTCCACCCTTTGAAAAGTGTCTGATCCAACTTCCGATACGATCTTTCAACCCTACTACAGAGGTTGTTTCTTCCGTCGCATCGGCAGAATGAACTTTTGGTGCAGCGGGATTAATCTCCACCAAAAAAAGCGCGATAAAAAGTGCCACACCAAAGGCGATCAGAGGAATCAGCCAATAAGCAGCACGTCGCATGAAAATTATTTCAACTGATCTTTAATCAAATCACCAAGGCTGTGCGAATCGTTGTCATTGATTTCATCTAACATTTTTTGGTCGTTAAGACGCTCTAATTTTTTGACCGAAAGACGGATACGGTCACGTTTTGCATCAATTACCAAAATTGCTGCTTCAATCGTTTGTCCGATTTCAAGCTCTTCAGCGATAAGCGGGTAAAGATCTTCGTTACGGATAAGAGCGTCAACGCCCCCTTCCAATGAAACGAATACACCAAAATCTTTTACATCACGAACGGTTGCTTTTACAACTTCATTCATTTTGTGTTTTGCTGCAAATTGATCGATCGGCGATTCTTCAAGCGATTTACGGTTCAAAGAGATTTTCTCATCTTCCGCATTGATTTTTGCGATTTTCACTTCGATCTCTTCACCCACTTTGAGGGTATCTTTACATTTGATGTTTTTATCCCATGAAAGATCTTGATTGTGCAACAATCCCTCTACGCCGCCAACTTTTACGAATGCTCCAAAATCAGTCAATGAAGTGACTGTACCGGTAACAACATCACCCTCTTTGCATTTTTTGGTGAACTCTTCAAACGGTTTTGGTTGAAGACGTTTGTACGATACACGCAATTTGTGTGTTTTTGAGTTGATTTCGATAACTTCTACATCGATCTCTTGACCAACGGTGAGGTAATCTTTAGGGTGCTTGATGTTTTTATCCCATGTGATTTCAGAGATGTGCAAGAACCCTTCGATATCGTTCCCAAGGTCAACGAAAATACCGTACGGCTCGATGTTGCTGACAGTAACAGTGATGGTATCACCCTCTTCCAATGCCTCTTCTACTTCTTGCCACGGATCGGATTGAACCGCTTTGATAGAGAGTGAAAGATGACGTTTGTCTTTGTCGTATGCGATAGCTTTTACGTTGACAACATCACCCTCTTTGTACAATTTAGACGGGTTAACCGGCCCTTTGTAACTGATCTCGTTGTAGTGCACCAAACCATCAATTCCGCCTACATCGACAAACATACCGTAGCTGGTGATTTTTTTGACGGTACCTTGGATAATTTTATCCTCTTCCATCAACGCATCGATTACTTCTTTTTTGCGTTTACGCTCATCGTTGAAAAGTTTGCGGCGAGAAACGACGATTGACGCCTCAGCCGGATCGATTTTAACCACTTGTGCTTTAATGGTTTTACCAACGACTTGATCAGTCTCTTTGAACGCCGCCAATGAACGCGGAAGGAAGAAATGGACATCGTCCGCTTCCAAAAGATATCCGCCTTTGTTTTTCTTGGTCACTAACGCTTCGATCACAACCGATTCGAAATCTTCTTTGTGTGCATTAATAAACGCAAGTGTTTTCTCTTGCTCAAGTACTTTTTTATACGAAATTTTTGGACGCTCATTGTAGTGTCCCATTACCATTACCGTAATTTTATCGCCGACATTGAACAAAAGTTTGCCCTCTGCATCACGAATTTCATCCAGTGAAAGGATACCCTCAAGTTTCTCACCAACGCCTACCAATGCGCGGTTGTCTCCCTCTTGGATCTCTACTACTTCACCTTCTGTAATGCGTGTAGATTCTTGCTCTTTGAAAGATGCCTCTAACATCTCAGCAAAATTTTCTTCTTCGAACGATTCGTTATCGAAAGCCATGCCTATTCCCTTGTAACTAAAAATTGGCTGATTATAGCGAAAAAATGCTTGATTTTGGTTTTATGCTGTAGAAATATCCGATAAAGACGTAGAGTTAATTGAAAAAGATAAAGATTGGCGGGTCAAGATAAATACGGGGAAATATCCCCGGAGATTCATTAGAATCTCATCATCCCTTGGATAAGGAATTTGTTTTTGTTGGTCGAGAAATCAGCTTCAGAGGTAGGAGTTCTTTCACTTCCGAAACCGTGAGCGAGGGTTGCTTTGAGATCGAAGTTTTGGTAGCTGAGTGTATACCCTACTCCCAGTGCAT
>NZ_NSIU01000053.1 GCF_002633015.1 Sulfuricurvum sp. PD_MW2
CTATTATATGACTTATTTTTGAAGCTTTATGAATGCCTAAACAAATCAGGCATTCAGATACGTTAAAATTAAGATTATTTAGAAGATGAACTTGTCTGAATAACAAGTTCTTTTCCGATTTTTTCAATGTTCAGCAATGTTAATGCTTGATCGTTATGTGCAGAATTTTTTGGGATTACAATTCCGTCCATAATAACACCATTGGATACAAAAAACTTATCCATTGGAGTAATATAGCATCTTTCTACTTCCGTAATATCCCCCAACGCATGTACCAATATCCCAAGATAGCGTTCTTGCCGCTCTGAAACATATTTCACGATAACGATATCGCTGTAGGCTCCGTTGCACTCTTTGATGAAATCTTTTAAATCAAGGACACTAACAACTTTATCTTTATAGATCAGCGTTCCTTTGAAATGGAAAGAACTATCAAGGGTTAATGAATCTTGCAACTGTTCGACACTGACCGTTTCAACGATGTCATTTAAATTGACACCCAACCATCTATTCCCTATCCAAAAGCTTCCAATTTCCATTTTATCTGCAATATCTTCCGGAAGTGTAAAAACTTCAAAATTGCTAGAAGATGTTGAAAGATTCATTTTTGCATCACTGATAAGTGAAAAGAAAATAGCGATGACATCATTTTGATAGGCATCATTTTCACTCTTATATTCTCTATACCCATGCGAACATGTTGCACCAACCGCATAATAGTGCCCTTCATAGATAATAATTTCGCTGTAGCTTTCTCCGTTACTCAGATTAAAAAACTTGTCGTCAAGCTCAAAAAAGCTCCCGACAGCATGATTTTCATTACTCGAAGAGATGATGATTTTGTCCTTTGTACAGTATAAGCCGAAAGCACCCTCTCTGATTTGCCCTGTAAGATTTTTCGGAAGAGAATCACAAAGCATTTCATAAAATTCTTTTCTTGAATTAAATACGATTCCGATACCACCCAACGCTTTTGTCTCCTCACTTGATAGAGGATGAATTGCTGCATTGTAGATGTAGGTGTAATCATTATGGTACAAATCGCTTTGTTCAAAATTGGAAACACAATAGTGCGCCGAATTTTGAAGCTGCAATGTCTGATCAATCCAATGTTTTGACACTTTTCTTCCGATCAGATACGATTCGTTTGGGTTGGAGACGGCGATAATAACCCCATAAGCATCGTACAAAAAGAGATTGCTATATACGGTGTACAATCCGTTGATATAAGACAAAATATTCGTCAATACTCCTTTATCTTGCGTATCGATTGTTGATTTATTCATTATGTTTCTAAAATCAGATGTTAATGCCCACCAGCGACAATCATTTGCACGCTCATAGAGATTTCTATCCATGATATCAATCATCAACGACGAAATAGCGGTAGTATTATTGAGGACGATTGTTTGTGTCAGATTTATAATGGACGCATCAAAAATATTTTTGGTTAGTGCACCTATTTTTCCAATTTCTTGCAATAGTATGCGTGCAAATTTTTTATTGTCCGATTCTGCTTTTGTTTGAGCAATACTTCCATTCCACAGTGCTCTGTTGAGATTTTTTTGAATTCGTTCAGCTTGTTTCGGAATATTTTTTAGTTCATCAGAAAAACTCTCTCCATTTTGCAAAATACCCAATAATGTTTCTTTTGTAATCCCTAAAATTTGTTCATTTTCTCCTGAAAAAGCGTATTCGATCGGTACCATTATATGTCCGAACCAACCCAAACCTTTGAACCCTTGATAACCATTGGTTTCACATGTTTTGGCCAAATACTCTCTTCCGCCGAAGGAAACAAGTTTGTAAGGCTTATGTAAATTCATTTCTACCGTAGCGTCTAAAGGAATATGGTAGGGATCACTGCTTGAAATCACTTTTCCCGTATTATCAAGCAGCATAATGCACTCTTTATTCTCCGTAGAAACAAGATTGGCAAAAATCCCTTTCATTTCATCGTTAAAGCGAAAACACAATGCCAGTGTTCCCAAAATCGGAGAGTTTTTATCGTTTGTCTCAGTAACTTTATACGCGTATACAAGAGACTGTTTTGAATTAGGCAAAAAGTCATGATATCTATAGCTTTCTACAAAATCATCTTGCGTATTCATCACAAGATTTATTAGTGGATCTTTTGATTTTGACAAATCTTTATACGTTTCATCAAGACGCAGAAGAATTTCACCTTTTGCGGTAAATAGGACAATATCATAATACACCGAGTATTTTGCAACATATTCTTGAAAACGGCTTTTTAAAGTATGAATGCCCTCTTTGTAGTTCGGATCATAGATGGATACCGTATTTTTTAAAAAGGATCTAATGTCTTTATCCGTTGCAAGAAAACCGATATCAGCAGTTCGTTCATATAAATTTCGAATTACGATATCGACAGCGATTTGAGCTTTTGCAGCCATTTCATTAGATGTTTTAGTCAGCGTCTCAAAAGATAAATGATTTAATAACTCTGAAATAAGTGAAGAAAAAGCTTGTTGAGTATCTCCAATATATGTCTGTGAATTACTTAGCTCGTTTAATAACGAAAGATTGTCCCAATTTTTAAGCAACTGATCCAACTGAACACGATATTCCTCTGCTAGAGGCATATGTTTGATAAATGGATAAATAGCAGAAGAGACCATAATTCCTTTGTAGTTTTTTTGTACCATTGGCTTACCTTTGTATAAAAT
>NZ_NSIU01000054.1 GCF_002633015.1 Sulfuricurvum sp. PD_MW2
CTTTTTTGGTGATCATCTCATGGTTATTTATCCGAAAAGATATTTTTAAAAATATTTTCAGCTCAAATTTTTCAATAGTAAATTTATCAAAAGAGTTCATTAGCTATTGTCATCCCCTCGTCGTTTATAGTATCGTTGGGGTTTTTGCAGGACTTTTTGATATTTGGCTACTTCAAAAAATTGCCGGTAGTGAACAAATAGGGTTTTACGGTTTGGCTTTTAGTCTGGCCTCAATGTGTTTTCTGTTTACAAGTGCGATGACCCCTATCATTATGCGAGAATTCAGCAAGTCGTATGAGCAAAAAGATTTAGAAACTATGCGAAAGCTTTTTTATAGATATATTCCTATGCTTTACAGTATTGCTGCTTATTTTGCAGTGTTTATTTCAGTGCAAAGTGAAAATGTGCTGACGATATTTACTGACGAGAAGTTTAAAGATGCCTATTTGGTACTGGTCATTATGGCTTTTTACCCCATTCATCAAACCTATGGACAACTAAGCGGTAGCATTTTTTACGCAGCCGGACAAACAAAACTTATGCGTAACATTGCATTGTTAATGCAACCTTTTGGAATGGTTCTTACCGTCATATTCGTCTATTTTATGGGTTATGGGGCAACGGGATTAGCGTATAAAATGCTTATCGGGCAGATCATTACCGTCAATATACAGCTTTATTTCAATACAAGATTTTTAGGACTAGATATCAAATATTTTTTATGGCATCAAATCTATTCTTTGCTCTTTTTCACCCTTTTAGCCTTTATTTCAAGCACTATAGTAACATCGCTCACTCCTCTACTGAATTTTTTACTTTCAGGGTTTCTATACACCGTTTTGGTTACTATATCTACCTACATATTTCCACAAATATTTGCAAGCACTAGAGCGGAAATAAAAATTATTTTTCAAAAGGTAGTGAATGTCGCTAAAAAATAAGCTCAAAAGCAATTCGCTTACAATCGGTTCATGGATTACAATCGGTCATCCAGCAATTGTTGATATCATGGCCCGTGCAGGTTTTGAATGGCTTGTTATTGATTTAGAGCATACATCTATTGATCTGTCTCAAGCTCATATTCTAATCTCTACGATCCAAGCTAACGGCATGAAAGCATTGGTACGTGTCAGTAAGAACGAGGAAGTTATTATCAAACGCATACTTGACATGGGTGCAGATGGGATAGTCGTTCCTATGGTTAAATCAAAAACTGATGCGCTAGAGGCCATTGACTATGCTAAATACCCACCAATAGGCAAACGAGGAGTGGGACTTTTTCGAGCACAAAAATACGGATTAGGTTTTGATGACTATAAGGAATGGGTTAACAACGAACTCGTCATTATCGCCCAGATTGAGCACATCGAAGCAGTTCATAATATCGAAGAAATTATTACAACAGAAGGTATTGACGGGATAATCATAGGTCCATACGATCTTTCCGGAAGCATGGGATATCCAGGGGAATACCACAGAGAAGATGTAAAAGAAGCCGTTGCAAAAGTTTTAAAAATTTGCAAAGAAAAAAATGTCCCATCAGGTTTTCATGTGATCGAATCGGACCCTGCAAAACTGCAAGAACGAATTGCACAAGGATGTACATTTTTAGCCTACAGCTTGGATTTTTTCTTTTTAGGTGACTGCGCCAGAAAAGGGATGAATACAATACAAAAGGATTTAGCACAATGAAAATTATTGCAATTATACCCGCACGTATGGGGTCCAACCGTTTTCCAGGCAAACCGATGGCAGACATCTGCGGAATGCCGATGATTGGTCACGTCTATAAACGGGTAAAAATGTCCAAACGACTCGATGAAGTCTATGTTGCGACATGCGATCAGGTCATCTTTGAATATATTGAATCAATCGGCGGAAAAGCAGTTATGACGAGTGATTGCCACGAGCGTTGCAGCGACCGATGTGCCGAAGCAATGCTCAAAATCGAAAATACAACGGGAGTACAATGCGATATCATGGTGATGGTACAAGGTGATGAACCGCTAACATTCCCTGAAATGATTGATGAAGCAGTTGAACCGATGATTGAAGATAGTTCTTTAGTTATTACTAATTTAGTAGCCGATATAGATAACATCGAAGCATTTGAAAATCCAAACGAAGTCAAAGTAGTCATGGATAAAAACGGTTTCGCCCTCTATTTTTCCAGAGAACCAATACCCAGTCGAAAAAAAGGGGTTCTGGAGGTCCCGATGAAAAAACAGGTGTGTGTTATCCCATTTACAAGAAATTTTCTCCTTGAATACAATACCATAGAACCCACACCACTTGAAATTATAGAATCTGTTGATATGTTGCGGATCCTCGAAAACGGGATGAAAGTCAAAATGATTCCGACAAAATATACAACAAAAGCAGTCGATACAGAAGAAGATTTAAATAAAGTTCAAGCCATCATGGAAAAGGATATTTTATTTGAAGCTTATAAATAAAATTGTCAATTTACTTTTTGATTTTTATATAGCAATTCTTGCATCTATACCTACTCAATTAGGTGTAAAAATTAGATATTTTGCTTATAAGCCTTTATTCAAAAAAGTAAAAGGAAAATTTGCAATTGATTCTGGTGTCACAATTTTAGGATTTGAAAATATAGAATTGGGTAAGAATGTCTATTTTGGTAAAAATAGCTATATATATGCTAATAATAACGGCGAATTA
>NZ_NSIU01000033.1 GCF_002633015.1 Sulfuricurvum sp. PD_MW2
CCCTAAAACCAAGTTTATTACTGCCGATCAAAGGGCACGATACAAAAATAAAATCATTGAAAATCAACTAATTGATACCAAAAAATTTCCTCTTTTTTTTATTGATGAATCGCTTAACAATCCTTTACGTTTATATGTTCTTACTACCCCATCGGAACTCTTGCAAGAAATGGCGTAGTTCTGCCGAAAATTCAAGCAAGGTTTTTTCCTACAATTCTCCTACAACGTTGTATAAATATCCCAAAGCGCTTTGGTTAATTCATTCCTAAAGGATTAATCATGTCATTAAAATTAAAAGGCGTCCTTATCGGACAATACGAATCTGTCTATACAGACAAAGAAACCTCTATACCTGTTGTTAAACAACGTATACAAGTATTGATCGAAAAGACTGTCAAGAACGGTTCTAAAAGTGAACTCGTTGATCTAACGATCCCAACCGAAAAAGCTTCCAAGTATGCAGGCATGGAAGGCAAGCAGATCGAGGTCGATGTCTCTTACTTCGGACAATGTACTTTCTTCGGAATTTAAAGGTGTGCTTTGGATCGGATGGGTCCCGCGAGGGTTCGCGGGTATTCCGAACAAAGCGCCTTTAGGTTCAGGGGGTTCTAGTAACACCCCCTGACATAAGTCAAATAATATTCTCCCAATTAGAAATTTACAAATAAACAACTGACGTTAAACGTCGAAAGGAAAACACTATGCAATCTTCTATTGCAGAAAAAATGCCTTATGCAAGCGGTATTGATGCATTGTATTACTTTGCACAAAGCGGTGCTTTCTATGATCGGTTATATGAGGACATTATTAATCAAATCGAAGATAAGAAAGCCTATTTTAAATCTCTCAATTATCAGTATGCTGATAATGACATTACAGTAACCATCAACGAGATTGATGTCGTTTACAGCGGTATGGGACGTGATGGCTTTCACTGGTTTAATCATGACTTTTTTAGATCAGGTTTTAAAGACCCTGAGAAAGCAACCAACATTCATAATATCCGAATACAGCTCAATGCAATAGGAATCTATACACTGGGCTTAAAATCGCTTATAGAGTATGTTAATACAAAGTTCTTGGGTGAATACACGATGAAAGTATTTCCAATAACCCGAATTGATCTAAACATGTTCATCCAACACGATTTCAGCTATCTACGTAAAGAAATGATTTTGTCAAAGAAGCAAAATCATTCCGCGAACATTGGTGAGCGTTCCAACGCCTATGAACTGGAAACATACTATGTGGGTAAGAAACCCTTTTTACTTCGCATCTATAATAAGCATAAGGAGCTTCAAAGCGTATCAGCAATCAAACGAGAGATTATGCATAACCATTTCGGAATCAATGGAATGGATTTGGAACAACCGATCTTTAACGTTGAATTTGAGATGCATAGGGAGTATCTAAAAACTTTCGGGATCGATACGATAGATGATGCCCTCAAACGATCAGAAACACTGTTTAAACACGCTTGCGATCAAATAAGGCTGATTGATACCCAAAGCATTAGCGAGAAGCAATTAAACTCTCCTAATCGCAAACGGGCTGATACTTTGCCTATCTGGGACTATATCAAAGAGAATTACAGTATCACTGAGTTTATGCAGATCAATACACCGTTGGAGAAGATTGAGAGAATCAGCTTTCGATACTCACTCCAAGATGCGGAGAAGTCAATTAAGAAAGTCATTACCCGTCTGCTCGTACACAAGAACGATCCGACATTGCTTTTCTTCCTTGATGTGCTTCAAAAAGCAAAAGCGGAGTTTGAACTACGGCAGAACATTAAAAATCTTCATGAGGATCATACCGTCGAACCCACATTCGAAGATGAACTCAAAACGTATAGTGATGAAGGGTTGTGGAATTTGGATAATCGGCTTTCAATGGAGATGGACGGGCTTGATATGGATTCGCCTTTGTATGATGATCTATCATACCGATACATTGCACTCACCAATGAGATGCAACGGCGTAAACTGATCCCCGATATGTTTTAAGGGGATCAAATGCTTGATGAGAAATTTCAAGAGCTGAACGAAAAGCTCGATACGATTTTAGTCCTTCACCGATCCTTACCGCAGTGGTATCCGATCACACGAGAATTTGCAACTGAATGCGGATATAAAACCATCGACGGACTTCGTAAATGGTGCTATAACAATCTCAATCCTGAGGACTTTGTAAAGCGAGGCAAACTATGGTATATCAATATCAAATCACTCCCCATAGTCAAATTCAAAGCAAGTTAGGTGTAAAATCTAACTTGTCAGTGGCCGACATATCAAGGAGAAATCAATGATACGTCGAGTTTACGCAAACCAACACGGCATTATTACATTAGACAGCGATATGTTCGGAGATAGAAAGCGTTTAAGTACGGGTAAGAAGTTGGAAAAACGGCTTCTGAAATGGTATGAGAAACATTTCGATGATGAATATATTAAGCTTTATAACTCGAAGTTTGAAAAAGAACCTAAACAGGTTGATTTTACGCTCGAAGAGTATGGAAAAATGATCTTGGAACTAACAAGTTCCAATCGCAGGGTGAATGTTCAAAAATACGCAACAGACGTATTTCGGCGTATTTGCAGTTTTAAGGTATTTGGTAAAAAATTCGGAAGCATGAAGCTTCACGAAATCAAGCCGACTCACATAATGCTTTGGCAGAAAGAGTGTGGATTGGCAAGTCAGACGATCGCGTCTAACAGAGTCTATCTTAATATGGTGCTACAGGCCGCGACAAACGACGATCTAATACCAAAGAACCCTGTGATATTAGCCAAGCTTCCAAAACGTATTCCAGTACGCAAAAAGAACTTTTACTCGGAAGATGAAATCAAGCAGATTATAGGGATAGCAAAAGGGCAGTTGAAAAACTACATACAGCTTGCTTGCTTTACGGGCATGAGAGGATCAGAGCTTTTGGCACTCAGATGGAATGATGTTGATTTTGAAAAAAATGTTATACGGGTTGACACGCGAATAGTGAATGGGAATGAGGATTTAACAAAATCTGGGAAAATCCGATTTATTCCCATATTCAAACAGGCTAAACAAGCTTTACTGAATCAGAGAATGAGAAGCGGGCTTAGAGAGTTCGTTTTTATTTCACGAAACGGCGGGGCTTATTACAACTCAGATTGCATGATGAAACCGTTCAAGACGATGTTGAAAAAGAATGGATTTGAGAGTGGGACTATCCATGACCTTAGGCGTTCGTTTAACACGCTTTTAAAACAGTACGGGTATCCGACTGACTGGATACTTGACATCATGGGTCATGTGGATGATACGGTTAATAGAAATCATTATACTGGATCATTACGGGTTGATATGAGCATACTGGATAAGATTGCATTATGATAAACCGTGGCAACTCTATGGCAACCTATAGGGACAAGCCTTTGAAAAGCCCCATAATATGCAATTAACCGAAGTTTCATTAAAATAGGGGCAATAATAAAGGAATGAATAATGGGGCTCTTTACCAAAGAAAGCGCAACGGTAGAAACTGAGACACGTATCACTCCGATGATTGTGCGTACATCGAATGTTGCTAAAGAGCTTTTGCAATTTTCCATAAACTACAAAGTTCCTGTTCACTCTTTGGATTTTCATCTCATCGGAACCGAAACGTTTAACAAAGTAATCGTTGAAGGCGGTGTTGAGGATTGGATCGAATTAAGCGATGATGAGATTCGAAATCTTAAAGAAGCCGATTTTTTAAATCCCAAACTTGAGCTTAAACAAGTCTATGAGATAGAGATTTTTTCTCTTGCCGAGAAACATATTCTGGATTCTATCGATATGTCGATAGGGGGGAATGCCTCGTTGTGCAAGATCTATCTCACGATCAAATCGGGTAGTGTTGCCCATTATTATCCTAAATTTCAAGATGATTTCATTCATGCAATCAAGAAAAAAATGCTTCGTGCCAATATCATGGTGGGGATTTTTGATTCGATAATGGTTCCGAATTTATTAGATCTTTTAGCCAAAATACACGTGGAAGGTAATTATCGTTTTGAGACGCAGGAACGTTATCTTATCGCTCAAAGCGTTGAACCGGTAGAGACCATCAACGATAAATTGATTTTGCATTACGAAGCAAAACGGCACAATACCGATCAACAAGGGAGAGTTGATTACGCTAAGCGCGGTTATTTGATGAGTGCGGTAAAAGACGAATTATTGATTGAGTATATCAAACCAAAAAAAGGGGAAAGCGGTCGCAATTGCCGTGGAGAATATATCATTCCTAAAGAGCCGATTGTCAAATATGAGCCTACGTTTACGACTGGAGAAAAAATTACGGTTCTGAATACCCCGACAAGCATTGAATACCGCGCGGCGGCCGGAGGATATGTAACCCTTGAGGGGGGAGCGTACGATATCCATAGCGAAGTAGAAATCAGCGAAATCAGTTTCAAAACGACAGGTTCTATTGAAACACAGCTGGATGCGGACGTATCGATAAACGTCAAAGAGAAAGATTCGATGAAAGATGCGATTGGGCAGGGGATGGAAGTTACCGTCAATGTCATCAATATTGAGGGGAGTGTCGGTCCCAATGCCAAAGTAACGGCTAAAAAAGCGACCGTAGAGGGGCAAGTGCATCAAAGTGCTATTATCCGTGCTGATGAGCTGACCATCAACGTTCACAAAGGGACGGCATATGGAAAAGATGTTCATATCGCACGGCTGGAACACGGTATCGTTGAAGCCGAGAGAGTGACAGTTTCTCAAGCGACAGGGGGTAAAATACGGGCTCGGGAAATTATTATTGATTTATTGGGTTCGCATGTCAAATTGAGTGCTTCGCATCTAATTGAAATCAAGAAAATCCAGGGTGGAGAGAATCAACTGAGAATCGATCCGATGATTGACGAATCCGAAGAGCATCTTCATGAACATTCAGATCAAATAGCTCAAGTTAGAAACTCCATCCGTTCCATCAGAAAAGAGCTGGATGGGTATGAACAGACATGGCTTGAAAATGCTCCCGTAATTGAAGATTTAAAACGTAAGCTTGCCTATTATAAGGCCAATGGGATAAAATTACCGGTCGCGTTTGTAGAAAAATATCAGCAGCATAAACTTTTTAAAGGGAAACTGGACTCTTTACGAAGAGAACTCAAAAGTAAAGAAGATCAGCACGCATGGCTCACTGAGAAGCATACGTCGCTTCAATCGGAAATCTTTGACGCTCGTATCATCAATCATGATCTTTGGCGTAATCACAATGAGATAGTTTTTAAATTGATCGATCCTCCAATAGAAGTTTTTTATGTTCCGGTGGAAAATTCTGATGAAAAAATATTGGGCTTGTATGAAGACGCAGACGGAGAATTTTCAATTAAGGTTATGACGTAATGATTATTGGTTTAGAGGGAACAGTAGAATATAAAGAGCCTTCATCGGTTCACATGAACGTCAATAACGTGATCTATGAGGTATTTGTTTCATTGCATACGTACAGTTCGATCGGTTCCGAAAAAACACGATTGCATATTCATCATGTGATTCGTGAAGATGCACAACAGCTCTATGGATTTGCCCAAAAAAGTGAAAAAATCCTTTTTGAGGGGATGCTGAAAATCAATGGAATCGGTCCAAAAGCGGCTCTTGCGATTTGTTCGACCTTTACGCCGGAGCAGTTTGCAGGTATTATTTCATCTAAAGATGTCAACGCATTGAAAAAAGTTCCCGGAATCGGACCTAAAAGTGCAGCTCGTATTATGGTCGAATTAGCCGGTTTTGACGCAGTGTTGCTAAATACTGCATCTTCGTTGGTTACTTCTGCCGCAACCGAAGCGATGATGGCACTTGAATCGCTCGGGTTCAAAAAAGAGCAGATCGCCAAAGCATTGAGTGCCTCAAGTGCAACCGATACACCGACGCTTGTTAAAGAGGCGTTGAAACAATTACAAAAACTCTAAAAGGATATCCATTGAAATTAGCCATTTTATTCGGCGGAGCCAGTTATGAACATGAAATCAGCATTGTCAGTGCAATTACGGTAAAAGGGAAATTGGAATCAAAATTTGATTTGAGTTTTATTTTTTGTGATCAAGATCATAAATTTTATTTGATCGAGCCATCAAAAATGAAAGCGATTACCTTTTCTCGCGGCGAACATAAAAAAATGGGTGAATTGTTTATCACAAGTGGCGGCTTTGAACAGCGTGGATTTTTCGGATCTAAAAAATTGGAGATGCCGATTTTGAATCTGATTCACGGTGGAGACGGTGAAGACGGTTCAATTGCTTCGCTTATGGACTTTTTTCATATTCCGTTTATCGGACCTCGCAAAGAGGCTTCAATGCTCAGTTTTGACAAACACTATACAAAATGGCTTGCTTCTTCTCTTGGAGTTAAGACATTGCCATTTGAAGTTCTGCACAAAGAAGACAAACGTGTTGTCACTACAGCATATCCGTTTATTGTTAAACCGGCACGTTTGGGAAGCTCCATCGGCGTGAGTATTGTGCGTGAGGCAAGTGAGCTTGATTATGCTTTGGATGTTGCATTCGAATTTGATAATGTACTCGTCATTGAACCGTTTATCTCAGGGGTAAAAGAGTATAACTTAGCCGGGTTCAGTGCACGCGGCGAGATTACCTACTCGATTGTTGAAGAACCGCAAAAAGCCGATTTCCTCGATTTCGAGAAAAAATACCTCGATTTTTCCCGTTCGGGAAGCGTTGAGGAAGCATCGGTAAGCAATGCTTTGGTGACTCAATTGCGAGAATCGTTTGCCAAAATCTATTTGCCGTTATTTGAAGGAGCCCTTATTCGTTGTGATTTCTTCGAAATTGAGGGAGAAGTGTATCTCAACGAGATCAATCCGATCCCGGGATCAATGGCGAACTATCTGTTTGAGGATTTTAGCGGTTCGATCCAAAAACTTCTGGGTGCATTGCCGGATAAAAAATCGATTCGGGTCAATTATGACTATATCCACTCTATTTCCCAAGCCAAAGGGAAATAAGCGTGGCAGTAAAGTCTCTCCAATACAAACAGCACACCTTTTCTATCAGTTATGAGATTATAAACCCTTCCTCACACATCGACTTAATCTTTTTGCACGGCTGGGGCTCTCATAAAAACCTGATGAAACATGCCTTCGGTGCCCATTTAAAACAGTTTCGTCACATCTATATCGATATGCCCGGTTTTGGAAACAGTACCTGCAATATGGCATTGACGACCGAAGATTACGCAACAATTTTAGAGTCGTTTCTCTCCATGATTGAGGCGGATAAAACAGTTGTTTTGGGACATTCATTCGGAGGAAAAGTGGCAACGCTGTTACAGCCGGATGTGTTGGTATTAGTAGCATCAGCCGGGATTTTGGTTCCGAAACCGTTTAAAATTCGAGCAAAAATCGCTTTGTTCAAAGTATTGAAACTGACAGGTCTTACACACCTTCGCCGTTTTTTTGTTGCCCCTGACGCGCAGGGACTTTCTCAACCGATGTATGAGACATTTAAAAATGTCGTTAATGAAGATTTCACCGAGAAATTTAGAGCGTTCAAGGGGAAAGCGCTGTTGTGCTTCGGTGCTCAGGATACGGCAACCCCAATTTGGACAGCGTATAAAATGGCTGAATTAATGAATCAATCAAGAGTTGTTGAATTTGACGGCGATCACTATTTCTTTTTAGAACAGGGTGCTACTGTGGCAAAAGAGATTGAAAAAACCGTGTTAGAAAGTTTGGAACACTAAGGAATAAAGAATGGAATATTCACAAATTTTTGCTTTGTTGACGAATCTTTTATTTGTCATGACATTGGGATGGTATTTGATTACCAACCTTCAATGGTACGATTATCGGATTGAGAGGGTAGTTTTACGTCATCACAAAACATGGTGGCACTTTGTCTATTTCATTCTTCCGTTTTTTGTTTACTATGCCATTCCGGAATTATTTTGGATCTATTTTTATATTGCGTTTCTTCCGGCAGTGATTATTTGGCACCGTCGTCTTGATAAAAAAGTGGTACTTACCTGGCGTGTGAAACGTTTCTTGATCTTCCTTTTTTCTATCACTGCATTTGTGAATATTCTTTTAACCCTCAAAGGATTTAGCGGACCACACAGTGTCCTTTTTCCGATCGTAGCAACCTATCTTGGTTCGTGGGGGATTGAGAAGTTTTTATTCCTAGCCTATAAACGGGAAGCAAAACGAAAAATTGCTTCGATGAGTGATTTAACTATCGTTTGTGTAACGGGAAGTTACGGCAAAACATCGATGAAAAATTTCATTGCGCAAGTATTGAGCCAAAAATATAACGTTTACGCAACACCGCGAAGTGTTAATACCCTTGGGGGGATTATCCGTGATGTGAATGAATCGCTCCCTGCGAATACCCAAGTCTATATCTGCGAAGCGGGAGCGCGGGAGGTCGGTGATATTTACGCTATTGCACAACTGCTGCATCCTCAGATCGTGGTAGTCGGCAAAGTGGGACCACAACATTTGGAATATTTTAAAACACTGGAACGTATCCAGCGCACCAAACTAGAAATTATCCACTCAGATCGTCTCAAACGGGCATTTATTCATACTTCCGTAACGAGTGAACCGCATGAAAAAGTGACCTTTTTTGGTGATGATGTTCATAACTTGGCGGCAACATTGGAAGGGATTGATTTTGATCTCAGTGTTAATGGTAAGGAGAGACATTTTCATACCAATGTCCTTGGCGGATTTCAAACCATTAACATCAATGCAGCGATTTTGATCGCATCCGAGATGGGGATGAACTCTGATGAAATCGTCAATGCAGTTGAAAATCTCAAGAGTGTTGAACACCGTTTAGAACGAATCGATGCTGGTGGGAAAATCATCCTTGATGACGGGTATAACGGCAATATCGACGGAATGTTAGAGGGGGTACGTCTCTGTTCACTTCATAGCGGTCGAAAAGTGATTGTAACACCGGGATTGGTCGAGAGTACCGAAGAACTTAATCGTGAGCTCATTCAAGCGATCAACGGCGTTTTCGATATCGCAATTATTACAGGATCGCTCAATGCTGCTCAATTTGAGAAAGAGCTAAATGTTCCTCAGAAAATCATGTTGGCGGATAAATCACAGATGGTCAAAACATTGGGTGAAGTGACCAAGGCAGGAGACATCATTCTCTTCGCAAACGACGCCCCGAATTTTATCTAATGGAAAATATTCTTTATGCACCCTGGCGGGATGAATATGTGACGGGTGAGCGGATAGAGGGGTGCGTATTCTGCCATATCAGTAGCCACGCATCTGAGGATGAGACACTTCATGTTCTCTATCGCGATGAACACTGTTTTATTGTTATGAACCGTTATCCTTACACCCCCGGGCATTTTATGATTATCCCCCATCTTCATACCGATGCATTAGAAACGCTTGATCCGAAAATATGGCTTCACATGAGTGCATTGGCACAAAAAGGGGTGCAAATGCTCAAAGAGAGCTTTGGTGCGCACGGTGTTAATATCGGGATAAATTTAGGCAAAGCGGGAGGTGCAGGGATCGCCGAGCATATCCATTTGCATTTGGTTCCACGCTGGGAGAGAGATACCAATTTTATAACGGCTATAGGGGAAAATAGGGTTTATTCAACCGATTTCGAAAAAATATATCGCCGATTAAAAGAGTTGACGGAAGAGTATTTTAAGGGCTGATCCCTCTAAAGAGAGGAATCCCTTAACGGATTTGGATTTCGATACGGCGGTTTTGTGCTCTGCCGGATGGAGTTTTGTTTGAAGCAATCGGCTGACTTAGACCTTTTCCTGATGTTTTGATTCTGTTTGCGGCAATACCGTTTTGAACCAAACGGGTTCCGAGTGCTTGAGCACGATTTTCCGATAATAACTGGTTTTTAGCCGCTTTTCCTGTACTGTCGGTATGTCCGATGATTGTGATGGAAGCCGCGGGATTTTCTTTCATGAAATCAGTGAGTGCATTGACATCGGTCTCGGCTGAAACGGGAAGAACACTGGAAGAACTTGCAAAATTGAGGTGTAAGGTGACACTGCGAGGGCACCCTTTTGGATCCACTTTGTACCCTTTTGGGGTATCAGGACACTCATCTTTGGAATCGAAGATCCCATCGCTATCGCTATCTTTTTCGATTTCGGCAGCAATCAAGGGTGCGAGAACCTCTTTAACAGCCACAGCAGGGGCGGGTTCAATGACTTTTTTCTTTTCAGAACAGGCATCCGGATGTGCTGGGGCAAAGCTTGATTGGATGACTGACATTGTTTTTTCTGTTTTTCCATCAAAATAAGTGATGGTATCGCCGTTTAGCTGCTGAAATGTGGCAACAAACAGGGCTCCGACCATAAAATTGCGTAACAACATTATCTAAAATCCTTATTTCTGGAAGATTATTCGAAATATTTTAACACAGAAATGGCGATGAATCTGTTTAAATGTAAAATTTTGTTAAATAAAATTAATGTTTGATTTTTTTGTATTGATTTAGTTATAATTCATGGAACTACAATAACATCGCCTTTGTTTTAGAAAAGGAAACGGAAAATGATTTCCAACCATAAATTATTCGTACTAAGAACAGCTGCAGTTATATCGCTATGTGCTGCATCCGCGTTGAATGCATTGACATTGCGTGAAGGTGTTGATGAAGTTTTATCAACCCATCCTGTGGTTTTGGAACAACTCCATAATTATCGTGCGACGTTAGAAGATTTAAGAACAACGGAAGCACAATATCTCCCAACCCTTGATTATGCAGGTACGGTTGCTCAGGAGAAAACAAAATCTCCTACAACACTGAATGTCAGCCGTTCGCTTAGCAGTTATGAACACTCTTTACAGCTAACGCAAAATTTGTTCAATGGTTTTGGGACGCTCTATGAAGCGGATTACCAGAAAGCCCGTATTTTGGCTGCTTCCAACCACTATATCGAGAATGTAAACGATGTAGCATACACGTTTGTCAATAGCTATATTACGGTTCTTAAAAATCGAGATCTCTTATGCATCGCAAAATCGAATGTAGAGTTCAATGAACAAATTTATGATAAAGTCAACAAACTTTACAATGCGGGAATGACGACCCGCTCGGAATCCGAAAAAGCAGATACTTCCCTTTCATTAGCAAAATCGAACTATATTGTTGCGAAAAATAATTTGGATGATTCCTTGTTCAATCTTGAACGTATTTTAGGGCGTCATGTAGAGACTAAAGAGCTACAAGACGGTGTATTCAACGGCAACATTCCATCAACACTCGAAGAGATGAAAGAGTATGCGAGAACTCATAACCCATCTGTTTTGGTAAGCGAATATAACGTCAAAGCCGCACAGGCTCAAAAATCAGTGGCATATAAAAATTATTATCCTAAAATTGATGCTTTTGCACGCCAAAGCTGGGCTAATGATGTCGGAGGGATTGCCGGTAATGATGATCGAACCAAGATCGGATTGAGCCTTACCTACAATTTGTATCGAGGCGGAGCGGATGAGTCTCAAATCCAAAAAAACATGAGTAAAATCAATCAAGAGCGTGAGACCAAACGTGAAACATTCCGTAAACTGGATGAGCAGGGCTCGTTGTCTTGGAATGCAAAACAGTATATTTCTGAACAATTGGTTCATTTAAAACGTTATGAATCGACGAGTGCCAAAACCCTTGAACTGTATCAAAAAGAGTATGATTTAGGACGTCGAACGTTATTGGATCTGCTCGTTGCTCAAAATGATCATGTTGCAGCACAATCTCAAATCGTACGGGCAGAAAATGATTTGCTCTTTGCCCATTATCGCATTTTGGATGCTATGGGGTCGATGGTGCAGAATATTTTAGGATCAAATACATTATCGTACACCCAAAAAGTTGGGTTGAGTGTTGAAGACAACCATTTTGATAAAGATGAACAAGTAAAGACATTGATTTTCGCTGATCGCCAAGAGGGACAGTATAAAAGAGATAATCAATAATAGATGAATTTGAGACGCAAAGGTTATATGTGACGAATGAGGAATTAGAAGGGAAAATTGCTGATCCAGAGGGTGCGGCTTTTGGAGTTGATCCATTATTGCAATGTTTGGTTCTTTTTACTCAGCTTTACCATAAACCCTATACGGCAGAAGCATTAATGGCAGGCCTTCCCACTGCTCCGTGGGGAGGTGCTCTTCGTCTTTACAGCCTCAAATCCTCAAAAGGTCTTTTTTCCAGAGCTGCAAGCAGAGCAGGGCTAAAAAGTACATTGATCCCTAGGGAACTTTCTGATATTTCAGCATTGCAATTGCCAATGATTTTATTGCTGGAAAATTCTCATGCATGTATTTTGGATTCGATTTCAGAAGACCGAAAATCGTATAAAATTATTCTTCCGGCAGAAGAAGCAATTGAGGAAATTGTCCCTTATGAGGTCTTAAACGGTGAATATACCGGCTATGCTTTTTTGATCAAAAAACCGTTTGTTTACAATGAAAATGACGCGTTGACATTGAATGTGAAGCACAAGCATTGGTTTTGGGATACGTTGAAACTTTCTAAAAATATTTATCGTGACGTCATATACGCAACGATATTGGTCAATTTATTTGTATTGGCCAGTCCTCTTTTTACGATGAGCGTCTACGATCGGGTAATTCCGAATAACGCTACAGAGACATTATGGGTATTTGCAATCGGGGTATTGGTCGTTTATGTTTTGGATACCTTTTTAAAATTTACCCGAGCTATGCTCTTGGAGAGTGCCGGTAAAAAGAGCGATATTATCATGTCGTCGATGATTTTTGAAAAAGTCCTTGATCTAAAAATGGCATCGCATCCAAAATCGGTAGGTTCATTTGCCAGCAATTTAAAAGATTTTGATTCTATCCGCTCTTTTTTAACCAATGCTACCTTGACCGCATTAGTCGATTTCCCGTTTGCTATTTTGTTTTTGTTGGTTATCGGCTATATCGGGGGATGGATGGTTATGGTTCCGATTGTCATGATGCTTCTTATCTTAGGGTATGCGATCTTTATGCGCCATCCTCTGCGGGAGAGTATCGAAGAGACCCATAAATCTTCCGCGGCAAAGAGTTCTATTCTTATTGAAGCATTGCAAAATATCGAAACACTAAAAACACTCGGCGCTACTGGACAAGTTCAATGGGCATGGGAAGAAGCAACGGGTGAAATAGCTCAAAAAAGTCTAAAATCACGTTTGATTTCTACTTCGATTTCTACCGTTACAGGATTTTTAACCCAATTAACCACGGTTTTGCTTGTAATATTCGGCGTTTATATGATCGGGGCGCATGAGCTGACGATGGGGGGACTGATCGCTATCATCACGATCGCGGGACGTACCGTCGCGCCGATGGGGCAGGCTGCGGCACTGATTGCGAACTATTCCGATGCAAAAGCCGCGTACGATGGTATTGAAGGGATTATTTCACAACCGAGTGAACGTCCTCACGGCAAAAAATTTATTACACGCCCGGCACTCAAAGGGGAGATAGAGTTTAAAGATGTAAGTTTTGCGTATGATGAATCGGAGCATAACGTATTGAAAAACCTCTCTTTTTCGATCAAGCCTGGAGAGAAAGTGGCCATTATCGGCCGGATCGGATCGGGGAAAAGTACAATATCAAAATTACTGCTTCATTTATACGAACCGACAGAAGGTTCAATTCTGTTGGATGGGATTGATATCAAACAGATTGATCCGGCCGATTTACGCAAAAACATATCCTATGTTTCGCAAGACGTTACTTTATTCAAAGGAAGTGTTAAAGACAACATCTCTTATCGTTCGACTAGAGCCAGTGATGAACAGATGATACGTGCATCGGTTATTTCGGGGGCAGATGAATTTATCCGAAAACATCCTAAAGGGTATGAAATGCCGATAGGGGAACGGGGTATGGGACTCTCCGGCGGGCAGCGCCAAAGCATAGGGATTGCTCGTGCGTTGCTGTTTGAATCTCCTATCGTGATTATGGATGAACCGACCAATGCGATGGATCAGTTGAGTGAGAATCGTTTGATTGCCAATTTGAAAAGCTATTTGGATGATAAAACAGCGATCCTTATCACGCAAAAAAATACCATTTTGCCATTGGTGGATCGTATCATTGTGATGAATGAAGGGAAAATTTATCTCGATGGTCCGAAAGATCAAGTACTCGCCCAGTTGGCCGGAGGTGTAAAATGAGTAAAAAGCACCGGTTTTCTTTTGATGCCAATGATTATCAGTTCATGAGAAGCCTCTCTGCGGCTGTTCTAGAAGATACCCCATCACGACTTCGTTCCGTCCTTCTTTTTTGGATCGGAACCATTGTTTTTATCTTTTTATGGGCTGCGCTTGCTCCGATAGACGAACTTGTTCGAGGAGAGGGAAAAGTTATCCCCGGTGGCGAAAATCAGATGATTCAGCATCTCGAAGGGGGGATTTTGAGTGCGATCATGGTTAAAGAGGGGCAGAAAGTGAATGCTAACGATACCCTTTTACGTGTTGATAATCTCAAATCATCCTCAACTTATGAGAGTTCCCAATATAAATCGGCTGAACTTCGAGCAAAAATTGTCCGATTGCGTGCAGAAGCATCTGGCGGTGCATTTGCTCCTACTGCAGATGATATGGCAAAAATTCCAATGCAGATTATGCAAGAGAGAAGTGTTTTTATTTCCAATCAAGAGCGGTTACGCTCTCAGATCTCGGGATTAAATGAGCAGTTGACCCAAAAACAGAATGAAAAACTTGAGGCTCAAGGTCGTATTGGAGAACAAAAACGTGCTTTAGCACTCATAAAAGAAGAAGTCTCTATCTCTGAGCCGATGGTAGCGCAAGGGATCAAGCCTCGAGTTGAGTTTTTGAAGCTTCAGCGCGAATTGAGCGACATTACGGAGAAGTACAATGCTCTAGTTGCTTCAATTCCACGATTGAATGCCGCGATCAATGAGATTAGCAGCAAAATACGTGAAGCTCGATCAGAGTTTACGATGAAAGCCCAAATGGAACTTAACGAAGCGGAAACGGAATATAGTCGTGTTGGCGCTGAAAGCTCGGCATTGGCGGATCAGGTAACCCGTACGGTTATTAAATCCCCTATCAACGGGATAGTTCAAAAACTCTATGTCAATACCGTAGGAGGCGTTATCAAACCGGGAGACAATTTAGTGGAAATTGTCCCGACAGAAGGGGGATTGTTAGCTGAAGTGAAAGTCAAACCCGCTGATATCGCTTTCATCTATCCGGGTCAAGATGCCATTGTAAAAATTACAGCATACGATTTTTCGATATACGGCTCGTTGCATGGAAAAGTGATTACTATCAGTCCGGATACGGTTACGGATAAAAAAGATGATGTCTACTATGTTGTCAAAGTTCAGACCGATAAAAAATATTTGGGTAGCAAAGAGAAGCCTCTCAAAATTATTCCGGGAATGATGGTAAATGTAGATGTTATTACGGGCAAGAAGACGGTTTTGGAATATATTTTGAAACCGATTTTAAAAGCCAAACAATACACTTTTACCGAGCGTTGAATGAAGTTGTATATTCTTTGTGACAACATTGAAATGTCTCACAGATGGGAAAATGTTTTCCCATTATCGAATCCATCGATTTTGACAGAAATATCTGACAATATTGATGCAGATTCGATTCTCTTTGCGTATGATATGACACTCAAACAATTTCAAGATGACGCTATAAGAAATCTTTTTCTCCATCGAGTGATGGTTTTCTCTTCGACACCCGATTTTTCTCAAGCTCAATATTATTTGCATCTAGGCGCTATGGGATACGGCAATGCTATGATGCATGAATCGCACTTACATTCAGCATTTCAAGCATTAAGTGAAGGAAATATTTGGCTTCATCCTGATTTTATTTTGATGATGGTCGGACAAATTCGTGAGCAAAAAACATCACAGAAAAATTCTTTAGAAATCTTAAGTGTTTTGAGTCAAAGAGAACGTGAAGTTGCTCTATTATTAGGTGAGGGACAAACACATCAAGAGATATCAAATATTTTGAATATCACGATCCGAACCGTAAAAGCACATGCTACTGCTATTTATCAAAAACTCTCCGTAAAAGATCGATTAGCCCTCTCTTTACTTCTTCATAGTTGATTAGTACCTAAGTACAATAGATTTCTTGTTTCGACTCAGCTAAAATAAGAGAATATAAAATTTTCTCATTTGGAGATCGCTATGGCTCGAGTAATCGGATATGTCAAATCGTTGGATCAAGGTACTTTTTTTGTCAAAGATGCAAAAGGTCATGTCCGTGAGCTAAAAATCGGTGAAGCCATTCATGAAGGGGAAACGGTTTATGGTGCACCTAATAATCCTAATAATGCGAAGATCATTGTTGACATAACGCTTGAAGGGATGGGAGATATTCTCATTGCCGGGAATCAAGCATTAAATTTTGATACCTCGCTGTTTAAAAGCATTTTTAGCAGTGATGATGCTGTCGTTTCGGTGGAATCTGTTAAAAAAGTATTGGCATTAAACGGTTTTCAATCTAGCGATTTTCAAAATACGACAGAAGCTGGAAACGAAACTGCAGCGGGGAATGGAGTTGTAGATACAGAACGTCCAGGTAGTGATATCTTTGCTGATCGGACAGGATTAGTGGGAGATGTTTCGACTTTATTAAATTATACAGCTGTAAATGTAGCTCAACCAGCTGTTGAAGTTAATAATATCAGACCAACATTAGTTGCTGTCGATACAACGGCGTCTGCGACGATCACCGTCAACGCGGTGACGTCGGACAAC
>NZ_NSIU01000055.1 GCF_002633015.1 Sulfuricurvum sp. PD_MW2
AAATTACACTATTCGATTGCAAGAGAACAAATTATTTTAAGGAGTATATATGAATCAATCTGATGAGATCAAGATGGTTTCACATATGCTATTCCAGCAATATGGTGCATTAGTCTTAGATACAAAACAAGTTGCTAGTATACTAGGAATAGCAGAAATCACATTAAAGCAGAATAGGGGAAATGGAATTGGATTGCCTTATGTCAAGGTTGGAAAAAGTGTTAAATACAAGATAATAGACATAGCAAATTTTCTTTTTAAAAATACGATGAAAGTATTTTAATTATAACTTGTCCAGTAAATTTGTTTAGAGACTTGAATTCTCTGAAAGCTTTTTTAATCTCTCATAGTGTTCTTTAGCCTCTTTTACTGCCTCTTCAAACTGGAAGCCCTGCATAATCTTTTTGTAAAGGGCAGGTTTATCCTTGCGCCAGTTTCTAAGCGTTTTAACATCAACACCCAATATACCTGCCATATCACGCTGAGTCATCTCTAGCCTTTTTTGCTAGAAAAGTTACATGACTACTGATAACAATACAACAAGGTATAAATACCCCTTTTTAAGTAGAATAAAGGGAAAATAGTCCTATTATTCTTAAAGCAAAAGGGTAATATTTACCTTTTATATTATATATCGAGGGATAGTTGTGAAAAAAATCTTGAGTGTTTTATGTTTCTGTTCAATCAGCGCATTGGCAACTGACATGTATGTTGATTATTCAACACAAAACATTTCATTTAAAACTGTTGATGTAGAAATGGTTGGTGGAACTGTCGGTGTAAGTTGGGGCGATAGAACACGTTTCTATATTGAAGGAAATATTCAAAGTGACAATACGAAGAATATCAATTATTATGATGTTGTAATTGGTATTAATGGAGATATTGTTAAGAATGAAAGTTTTAGATTAGGCTGGGATATTGGTATTGGTGCAGGTCAACTTGATGTTCCTTGGTATTCCAATAAAAATGCAATGCTTTCACTTCCAATCGGTTTGGATATGGTATATCGCCTAACGGATAAGGTAATGCTCAATGCAGGCGTAGGCTACAAATACTTTTTAGATTTGACTGACAATCAGCAATATACCATTTGTAATGATGGCAGTATTTCTGAAAGCTCAGGGTCAGGCACGTGTTCATGGCATGGTGGTATCGCAGGATATTCAACTAATGATCTGATCGGTAATGGTGGCGGTGTATCGGCACAAGTCGGTTTGACATACAAGTTTTAGGGGCTAGTATGAGAAAGTATTTTGAAATAGCTATTTTAGGAATATTAAGTGCAGTTTTATTGACTGCATGTGCTCCTATGGCAAGTGAAATTCCACAAGGTCCTCAAGCATATCGTGAAGGGTATGCAGATGGATGTAGTAGTGGGTATGTTGCGGCAGGTCAACCATATATGAAATATAAAAAAGATGTTTATCGTGCAGGGTCAGATTCATTATACAAAGAGGGCTGGACTGATGGATATAACACCTGCAAAGGTAAATATGACAATGTTGTTAGAAGTACTAGCAGAAGATATTAAAAAAGGAAAATATAATGAAAAAAAATATCTTTAGTCTGATTGGTGCTTTTGGATTTACAATAGTGTTGACGGGATGTATGGCATCTACACCCAAAGAAATGACTATTGACCCAAAAGTTAAATCCAAACAAGTTGTAGTAAATCAAAATTATCAACGAATTTATAAACGAGCTTTGGATAAATCTAGAGAATGCTTTGAAATGGGCTTAGGAACTGCTGCAATTATTGCTGATGGGCAAATTTACACAGAATTAAAAGAAGCCGAAATGTCAATTTATTTAATGGGTGGTTTAGGTAGACAGATGCATCACACAGCAAAGTTTAAATCTATCGATGAGAATAATACAGACATGATTGTTTACTCTTATTTTGGTGATTTGGCTGTTGACCAATTAAAAAGACAATTCACTGGAGAATGTATTAGCTGTGGTTGTTCTGAAGAAGATAAAGGTAAAGTGAAATAATGGCATTGATAAATTGTGAAGAATGTGGGAAAGACATATCTGATAAGGCAATTACATGTCCTCATTGTGGTGCACCTTTAGATCATTTAAAGTTAGAACAAAGAGTTTTAGAACAACAGCAAGATGAAAGAGAACCAGTTACTATTCTATCAAATGAAGAACAAATAGCTGAACAAGAAAAAAAAGAAAAAGAAACTAGTGAAGTTTTACAAGTATTGGCTATTATTTTCGTTGTTATAATAGCTGGCTTCATTATTCAGGGAATATCAAAAGCTACAGATAAAAGAGATAATCCATCAGCTTTAGAACAAGAAGAATCTTCTCAACAACCAACACCTGAAGAAATACTAAATTCTCAATTTTCTTATCAAGGTGAGCATTATGAGCTGGCTCGCATGGTTAAAGAATCAATGCATAATCCAGATAGTTATGAGTTCGTATCAGGTGAACATTGGACAAATAATAATGGAACCTGTCTCCTCTACACATCTCCCCCCCCCCCCCCCCCCCCCCCCCCCCCCCCCCCCCCCCCCCCCCCCCCCC
>NZ_NSIU01000034.1 GCF_002633015.1 Sulfuricurvum sp. PD_MW2
GTTTTGTTCAATATTTAGATATTCAAGGCAAAGTTAATGAGCCACTGCTCATTCAAAAACTTGAAGAAAAAAATTGTCTTAAAAAACGATGGCATAATTATGAAGATTACTCAATAGATTGCGATTTTATAGACCAACCTCCAGTAAGTCCATCACTTCCTGAAATTGATATAAATGAAGATGAGATTCCATTTTGAGGAAAGTATTGATGGAAAAAATTGACGCTTCTGATCCAAAACTTGATTTCGAAAACCTTATCGAGCAAGTCGCATTCACGCACGAGCCTATTTTTATCCGAGGAGATAATGATAACACAGCGGTTTTGATCTCTGAGACGATGTGGGAAGGTGTTATGATGAAAATCAATTCGAATATGCACTCAGCAACTTTGGAATAACCTATCACTAAAATTTTGCTATAATCTTTTAACTTTCCATGAGGAAATATCATGGCTGAATACCAATCTATCATCACCATCAACCCTCAAATCTGCTCCGGTAAACCGACGATTCGCGGTATGCGGATCAGTGTCTATGACATCCTCGATATGCTCGCAAACAAGATGAGTTTTTCCGACATCATCGAAGATTTCCCCGAGCTCACCGAAGAGGACATCCTCGCGACACTCTCCTATGCGGCGGACAAAGAACATAAAGTTTCGATCTGCGCTTGAAATGATGGTTTCGGGTAATAAAAAAATAAATTTTAAGTGAAAGAAAAACTATGCGCGAATTTAACGAAGAATTGATCCATTTTATCGATGCCTCCCCGACCCCGTTTCATGCGGTGGAGTGGATGTCACAAAAACTGCATATGAGCGGATTTACCGCTTTAGCCGAAGATGAACAATGGAGCCTCGTAGAGGGAAAAAACTACTACTTGACCCGTAACGGTTCGTCCATTATCGCCTTTACCTATCCTCCGTGCAGTGAAAAAGGGTATACCATCGTGGGTGCGCATACCGACTCTCCCCATTTGCGCCTTAAACCCAATCCACTGACGACATCGGCAGGGGTTAAACGCTTCGGTGTTGAACCTTACGGCGGAGTGTTGCTGAATCCATGGTTTGATCGTGATTTGGGATTGGCGGGTCGTGTCGTTTATCTCGATGGAGAGAGTCGTAAAGAATCGCTTATCAACATTAACCGTCCGATAGCAATGATCCCTTCTCTGGCGATCCATCTCGATCGCGAGGCGAACAGTTCCAGAACGATCAACGCTCAGAATGACATCGTCCCGATCATTGCGACGGGGGAGGTTGATTTCGAGACTTTTATCCTCTCGCATATCCAAGAAGATACTGAGAACCTGAGCCTTTTGGCGCATGAACTCAGTTTTTATGACACCCAAAAAGGCTCTTTTATTGGTATCCATGAAGAGCTCATTGCTTCAGCTCGGCTCGATAATCTGCTGAGCTGTTTTATCGGACTCAAAGCACTGATTGATACGAAAAAACCAATGATGTGTGCGTTTATGGATCACGAAGAGGTAGGAAGCGATTCGCATGTTGGAGCAGGGGGGACGTTTTTAGAAGAAACACTTCGCCGTATCGCAGGAGAGAGGTATGAGAGTCTGATGCGGCACTCCCTCATGGTTTCCTGCGATAACGCCCACGCACAACACCCGAATTTTCCGGGTAAACACGAGAGTGAACACGCACCGCTTCTTAATGGCGGGATAGCGATCAAGATCAACTCCAATCAGCGCTATGCGACTAGTGCCCGAACACAGGGGCGGTTTGTGCAGTGTGCGAAATCTCTTAATATTCCAACACAGGTGTTTATCACCCGTAGTGATATGGGATGCGGATCGACCATCGGACCGATTACCTCTACACGATTGGGTGTTGAGACGATCGACGTGGGGATACCACAGCTCGCGATGCACTCCATTCGGGAAGTATGCGGTACGAAAGATGCTTATGGGTTGTATCAGATATTAGTTCAATTGGGGGATTTTTAACCCCCTAAAGGAGACGCGTGAGCCAGATCTCTCCCGAAGAGTTAAAAGCCCTTATTGATCAGACCTACAAAGTAGAAGAAGAATACGTTGCACTGCGTCAGTCGTATAACCATCTTCAAAGCACGATTGAGCAGGTTATCGAGTTCCTTCCCAACGCGATATGGATCGTAGAGACAGACGGATCGATTTTTCTCCAAAATTCTCAGGCTAAAACACTGGGAAAACTTTTCCATACCCTTCATCTCGATGAAGAAGATTATGAGATGACATTCAATGATCGCTCCTATCTCATCAAATCGGCACAGCACAACGACAAACGGCTTTTGAGTGCGACCGATATTACGGAACAAAAACGTAAAGAGAACCTTGCTACGATGGGGCAAATGGCGGCACACCTCTCTCATGAAATCCGAAATCCGATCGGTTCAATCGCATTATTGGCCTCAACACTGATGAAACGGGTGAGCGAAGAACATAAGCCTATTGTGACGGAGATTCAAAAATCGCTTTATCGGATAGAGCGGATTATCAAAGCAACATTGATGTTTTCAAAAGGGGTAAGCGCACAGAAAAATGCCCTTCGTTGGTCACAAATACGTGAAGCGCTCAACAGTGCAATCGGCTATTACAGCTATGCCAAACCGATTGAGTTTAATTTTCCGGAAGAGGATTTTGAACTTTTTGGAGATTTGGATCTGCTGACGATGCTCTTTACCAATTTTGTTTTTAATGCGATTGATGCAATCGAATTGGATGAGGAAGAGGATGGTGTGATCGAGATACAACATTCAATGGATGAAACTCATCATGTATTTGAGATTTATGATAGCGGAATACCTATCGAGAATAAAAAATGGTTGTTTGAAGCATTTAAAAGCACCAAGGAACGCGGGAACGGATTGGGATTGGTGCTTTCTAAGAATATCGTCTTGTCTCACGGTGGAGAGATCGGGCTGTGCATGGGAGATCGAAAAGGATTTCGTTTTACGCTACTGCATTAAAGGGGCTTTGGTTCTCCCAGATAATACCCTTGAAGATAATCGATTCCGAGCTCTTTACATTTGTTGCAGACCGATTCTGAGTGGACAAATTCAGCAATGGTTTTGAGTCCCAAACGTTTTGAAAACTCATTCACTGCCATGAGAATGGTTTGAGCATTGCTATCGGTATCGATATTACGGATCAATGAGCCGTCTATTTTGAGAATATCGACATCGAGACGTAAAATATGGGCAAAATTGGAATACCCTGTTCCAAAATCATCGATCGCAATGCGGCATCCGAATTGTTTTACTTCGGAAATAAACAATGAAACTTCCGAGTAATTTTCAATCCCTTCACTCTCTAAAAGCTCAAAAATAAGTCTGGAGGTATGGGTTGATGATCGAAGTTTTCTGAGTAAAAATTCTTTGGTCGGTTTATCAATAATATCATCGACCGATAGATTAATGGATAAAATGTGAGAGGTTTTTTCTAACATTTTGAATACTTCATCGATCACAAAACGCGAAAGCAACGGATAAAGTCGGGATTGTCGTGCAGCAGGGAGAAAATATCCCGGGGCAATAATAGAACCATTGGTATCGATCATTCGAATCAAAGCTTCATACTCGACGATTTCACCGGAATGAGAGTCAAATATCGGCTGATAGTACAGTGTAAATTTATTCTCTTCAATCGCTTCTTTGAGCTTTTTGTTCCACAAAATATTGTGTTCATACTCTTGTTTGACCTGCATTGTCTCATCATAGAGCTGATAGCTCAAATGCCGTTTTTTTGCTGTTTTGAGTGCGATGTCGGAATTTACAAGAAGATCAAAGGATTTATTATTCCCTTTTAACGCAAAATCCATCCCCATGGTAACCGTAACATAGATACTGGCACCATGCAAATTGTAGTATTGTGAATGCAGATGTCGGGTAATATTCAGACGCACGGCTTCAAGCTCAGTTGCACTCATATGTTCTATCAAAGCGATAGCGTATTCATCGGATGGCATTTTATATAAATGCATCGGGTATTCTGCAATGACTTCTTGGATAGATATTGCAAGTTCTAAAAGAATCGCATCACCAATGGTGTGACCGTAAAAGTCGTTGATCTCCTTGAAGTTATCGATATTCAAAAGGATTAAGGCATAAAAATGTTTTGCATCGATATCCCGTATCAAGGCATTACGGTTAGGAAGCGATGTTAAATGATCGGTATGAAGCTGATATTCGAGTTTTTTGTTCAGCTCGCGTGTAATTTTGGTATCACGGTCAATCCGGCGAATGAGGATCTGAAACCCGTAATGCAAGATAATTGCGATAATGGCAACAAGAAGAAAGCTTATGATGACAAGATTACGAATCTCTTTTTGATATTCTATGACATCTTCGGTGACATCAAAGGCACATATCATCATCGCAATGGTATCGTTATTGTAGTTTGTGAGTGCCCGAGATGCTATAACGTAGTCGTAATTATCAATTGTATAGCGGTTACTGTTTTTAAATGAGAAAGTGTTCGGTAATTTTTCAAAGAGCAGATCGTTCGAAGAGACGATAGAGTAGTTTTCATAGATCTTGTTATGAGCGTTCGGCAATAAATTTTTGAGTTTTTGAGTATCAAAAGCAATAGCGCTTTTAATTCCTGAATGGGCGTCAAGACGTTTTTGAAGACGATCGATTTTAGCAACGGTTTGAATAACACCCAGAAATTTTCCCTGCTTGTAAATAGGGACGATTGTGATCAATGAAACATCATAAATTGTTACATCCAGGGTAGTAACAATTTTTCGGTTAGTGATAGCATGTGCAAGAACGGGCCGTTTTTTCAAAATATTATCGCCGAATTTCTTCGGATCTTGCAAACGGAGAAAATGTTTTCCGTCGGCTCCGATAAATCCGCTCATATCGACATCGCCGCGTGCTTTTGCATCGTTAAATAACGGAAGTGCGAGTTGATAAAGTTTTTCTCGATCCTGTGCGGCAAAAGCATCGACGACCTCACGATTGCCGGCGATTTTACAGGCGAGTTCACTAAGTCCTTTTTGTGTATCAAGCATCGCCAAATCAAATGAGTTTCGTAAAAGGGCACGATGTGCAGAGGTTTTTTCTTCTAATACGTGCTTTTTATCTTTGATGATAGTGAAAAGGAAGATAGTAATCAGAAGTAAAATGAGTGCAAGAGAATAGAGTGTTGCACGCAATTTGATTTTATTCACACAACCCTCTTTCTTGGATAAATCATCTAGATTATATCACACTCAAAAGGGATTCGTGGCGAATCAATGAAAAATTATGTATTATATTTTATTTTGGAAAAAGAATTGATCCCAATCGTATCATGTTAGAACCGCATTCAATAGCGAGTTCAAAATCTCCGCTCATCCCCATCGAACAGATCTTGGCATTTGGTAAAGTTTCGAAAATACGGCGGGTAGTTTCAAAACTTTTAGTTATAACTGCTCTCTCATCGGTATGTGCACCGATACTCATAACGCCCTGGAGTTGCAGTCGGGGACATTCTTCTGCAATTTGGGCATATTTATCGGCTACTTCTTCAGGGAGAAATCCACTTTTTGAGGTTTCGTAGGCCGAGTTGATTTGGATTAAAACTCTCATAGTCATTGCATCACGTTCTAAACGTTCATTGAGTGCGTGAGCGAGTTCCAAGGAGTCTATGGAATGGACAAGATGGGGTTTGACACTAAGCAGATGGTTGATTTTGTTTTTTTGCAGCGTACCGATAAAATGCCATTCGATAGGGAGGGCATCGAGTTGTTCGCTTTTTGTTACGAGGTCTTGAACTTTATTTTCCCCAAATGCACGCTGACCGATCGCATAAAGCATTTCAATCGCTTCAGCATCGACATATTTGCTCGCGGCGACGATTTTGACGATATGGTGATCGTTGAGACGTAAGCGGGCTTTTTCAACCCTCTCGATGATAGCGTCGAAATGACGTTTGTATTTCAGTTGTGTCATTGCATTAACCTTGTAATATCGTTATACAGTCCCAAAGACATGAGCCCCAACAGCAAAACCCATCCACCGATGGTGAGTCGCGTAATGACTGCTTCGCTCGGTGCACGACGACGGATCATCTCATAGAGATTGAACATTATGTGTCCCCCATCTAGTGCGGGGATGGGGAGAAGATTAAGTACTCCTAGATTAACGGAGATCAGAGCTGAGAAGAACAACAAGCTCATCCATCCGTATTCGGCGGCGTCGGCCGTGATTTTCGCAATACTGACGACTCCACCTACCTCTTTTGCGGGAACAACACCGGTTATGAGCTTTTGAACGCTTTGAAAGATAAGAAGTGAAGATTTATAGGTTTCATCTGTCGCGTACGAGAAGGCACTGATACCTGAAAGCTCGAGAGTATGAACATCACCCGATGGGGCAATTCCTACCATCGGCTGATAGACTGTCTCTTTAAAAATATTATGGGTTTGGGTAACTTTTGGAGTAATGGTTATAACCATGGGCTGATGATTACGTTCGATCTCAAAGGTGACGGGGTGAACAGAGGATTTGATGATATCTGAAAGCTCATTCCACTCTTGAATACGCTCATTATTGATTTTATGAACAATATCCCCTTTTTGTAGCCCTGCCATCGCTGCAGGAGAGTCTTTGAGTACATTTCCGATAATCGGTGATAGTGTTTGCGGGCCACCAAGGGCTATAGCATAAAAAAAGACCCAAGCTAGGGCAAAATTTGCCAAAGGGCCGGCGAGAAGAATGATGATTCTCTGCCACGGCTTTTTAGCATTATAACTGTCGTTATCACTGCTGATAGCGGTAGGATCAAGATCGTCTTGTCCTTTCATTTTGACGTATCCGCCCAGTGGAATGGCTGAAATCTGCCACTGGGTATTGAGCCAGCGAAACGATGCCAGTCTTTTTCCGAAGCCGATACTGAAGACTTCGACATAGACACCGAAAAAACGTGCTGCGCTGTAATGACCTAATTCATGAAAAAAAATCATCGCTGAAAGAACGAGTAACGCTGCAATCCATGACATTTAGATTTTCCCTTTGTAGGCTTTGCTAAAGCCGATTAAATATTCAATTCCCGAATAAACGGTCAGAGCAACCGCAACCCATAACAGTGCTGTTGCAAACGGCCAATGCATCAACAAAAATCCGATAGCGATCATTTGAACCACGGTTTTTATTTTTCCCGCCATAGAGGCACTGACATCGATCCCTTCGGAGACTGACAAGGTACGCAAACCGGTGATAAAGAGTTCACGTACAATGATAATATAAATCGCCCATGCTGATGCCGCCCCGCTCATCATAAGACCCAAGAAAGCGGCAAGAGTAAGCATTTTATCGGCTAAAGGATCGAGAATCTGACCTACAATCGTAATTTGATCGAGTTCACGCGCCACATATCCGTCAAAAAAGTCGGTAGCGCTGGCAATGACAAAGAGTAAAGAAGCCATGTAATAGCTCCAGCTCACATGCCATCCCATATCGGTAAAGATTTGTGGATTGAGGATGATCCAAAACATCACCGGAGCGATGAGAAGACGGATAAAAGCGAGAATATTAGGGATATTGAACACCAAGTTTACCTTTAAGGCAGGGTATGAAAAACGCGTTTCACTGCGTATATTTTGCACTGATAAAACTCAGTGAGAATGTTAAGCCAAAAGGGATTATTCTCTTTTAGCTATACCATTAACGGAAAGTCGTACCGCCATCAACGATAATAGTTTGCCCGGTGATCCAGCTTGCCTCTTCGGTGCAGAGGAAATAGACCGCTCCAGCGATATCATTTGGGCTTCCCATGCGATTAAGCGCAGAGCGTTTGACCGTTTCGGCTTTAACCTCTTCGTAGTTTGTAAACGCTTTGAGCGCGTCGGTATCGATCGGGCCTCCCGATACGGCGTTGACACGGATATTCATTTCACCCAGCTCTACTGCTGCATAGCGGCTCATCGCTTCGACAGCTGCTTTATTTGTCCCGTGCCCCGCATAATTTTCGATATAGATAAGGTTACCGGTACTCGACATAGTGACAACTGCACCGCCGCCCACTTTTTCCATCCGTTTTGCCGCTTCTTGTGTTCCGACGACGAAAGCATTGACGGTTGCGGTATAGATGTTATTGAGCCCTTTGGGTTTCAGGCGCATAAATTTACCGTATCCGCCGACAACCGGACGGCCGTAGATCATCGCATTGCTGACAAAAAAATCGACGCGGTCAAAATCGGCATCGATTGCTTCGAAAAGGGGTTTGAATTCATCCGGTTCTAAGATATTGAGCGGATAAGCACGGGCTTTAATCCCGTATTTGCTTTCCCACTCGTTTGCCAATACATTGGCTGTTTCGGCATTAGAATTGTACGTAAACGCAACATTGACACCCTCAGAGGCGAAACGCTCAGCGATCGCTTGACCGATCCCTTTGGTTGCTCCGGTAATGACCAGTGTTTTTCCCTTCATATTCGACATTTTTACGCTCCTACAATCGTGTAATTTTTAAGTACGGATTCGAGTTTTTTCATGTTGTCACTACTTGGTGCAACAAGCGGAAGGCGATATTCTAGGGTGTCGAGCAACCCAGTAATGTACATTGCCGCTTTGATCATCACCGGATTCGATTCCAAGAAAAGGGCTTTATTGATTGGGAACAACGCATCGTTTAATGCTTTTGCTCCATTCATATCTCCGCTGAGTGCTTTGGTCACAAGTTGGCTTTTGAGATCAGGGAGGAGGTTAGAGGTAACCGAAGTGATCCCCGCTCCGCCACATGCGAGAATCGCATAATCGATCGCATCATCACCGCTGAATACTTTGAGTTCCGGACGGCGGGAGAGAAGTTCGATAGTACGTTCAATACTCCCCGTTGCCTCTTTGATTCCATAAATATTCGGTACATCATCAAAAAGACGAATGACGGTGTCAGCGCTGATGTCTACCATCGTTCGACCCGGTACGTTATAGAGCATAAACGGCAGTTCGCTCACCGACTCGGCAATCGCTTTGTAGTGCTGATAGAGCCCCTCTTGTGAAGGTTTATTGTAATACGGAGCTACAGAGAAAATCGCATCAACACCGCATTTTTGAGCGGTACGTGCCGCTTCGATCGCTTCAGCGGTTGAGTTGCTTCCCGCGCCTGCCAAAACTTTGGTCGATGTCCCTTTACAGACGGCTACGGCGATTTCCATACAAACACGATCTTCTTCGTAGCTCAGAGTTGCGCTCTCTCCTGTCGTTCCAACCGGACAGACTGCATCAATACCGTTATTGATTTGACGTTGGATCAGTTCAGCGTATTTTTGTTCATCCAATTTTCCGTTTTTAAACGGAGTTATAAGGGCGGTTGTTGAACCGGTGATGAGATTCATTTTTTACCTTTTCGTAGGATTAGCGTAGTTGATTTTTCAGGGACCAAATAGGTTTTGGCGACTTTTTGAATATCGGCCGGATTCAAAGCTTCAATAGAAGCTTCATACTTCATCAACGGAGTGATATCACCGCGAGCGAGATAGCTTCCGAACAGTTCCGCAACCGATGTCGAGCTCTCCAATGAGTAGATAAAATCGGCTTTTGTATTGATTTTTATTTTATCGATTTCGGCTTTTTCAACCGGTTTGTCTTGGAGCGTGCGGATGATAGTCCAAATCTCTTTTTCGGCATCTTCGGCTTTAACACCGTTGTTACAGACGGCTAAAAAGAGAAAAACGCCCGGATCGATGTTTTCCATGTTGTAGGCATAAATCTGGTTGACCAGTCGCTTTTCGTCGACCAAAATGCGATTCAATCGTGAACTTTTACCCGAACTGAGCAACTCGCTAAGCGCTGAGAGTTTCGGTTGGTCTTCATGTTGGAAATTAGGGATGGGAAAGCTTATTGCGAGCATTTCCACTTCACTCTCTTTGTTTACCTCGACACGGCGTGCGCCGTCTTGTTCCGGTTCGATCACTTTTTTCACCGGAATATCAAGGGTATTGGCGACGTTTCCAAAGTGTTTTTGAGCCTCTTCGAATACCTGATTTGGTTTAATATCCCCTGTGACAACCAAAATTGCATTTTTCGGCTGGTAGTAGGTTTGATGAAAATTTCGGATATCTTCGAGTGTCCATGTTTGGATGTCGTTCATAAATCCGATCGGCGTCCAGTGGTAAGGATGGTACACGTACGCACTGTTAAAGAGACGAAAATAAAGGTATCCCATCGGATTGTTGTCGGTTCTCCATCGACGCTCTTCAGCGACGACATTGCGTTCAGGCTGGAACTCTTCATCTTTGAGATTCAAATTTTGCATCAACTCCGAAAACAACGAGAGAGATTTTGAGAGGTTTTCTGAACTTGATTTGATGTAGTAGTGAGTGAAATCAAATCCGGTAGAAGCATTATTCATCCCGCCGACACTTTTGACCTCTTCGTCAAATTCGCCTGCTTTGAGATTTTTGGTTGATTTGAAATTCATATGCTCCAGCATATGGGCAATTCCACTTTTCCCCATCACTTCATTTCGGCTGCCGACTTGGTAAAAAATATCGGTCGAAATAACTCGTGAGCCGTTATCCATAGGGATAGCTACGACCTGTAAGCCATTCGATAGGGTTTGTGTTTCAAAGTGAGGCAATGATGAGGCCATAAGGGTTCCTAAACTCAAAATAGAGGCAATGAAAAGTTTCATTACCGATCTGCACCGATCGCTTCGGTAATCGAATTGAATCCGTCAGAGGCCAAAAGATCGATCAAACCGCTGTTGATCTCTTCGATTACTTCAGGACCTTTGAAAATCAACGAAGTATACAGCTGAACGAGTGATGCTCCCGCACGGATACGGCGGTATGCTTCTTCAGGTGTACTGATACCCCCGACACTGATAAGGGTTGTTTTGCCAAACAGTTCACGGGCGATAGCATCGAAAATATAGAAGCTTCGCTCTCGCAATACTTCACCGCTCAGACCGCCCATCTCTTCGGGTTCACTTACAAGAGAATAATCAATGGTCGTATTGGTTGCGATGATACCGTCTGCTCCGCTCTCTACGGCGTGAACACAGAGGGCTACGGCTTGATCTTCAGACATGTCGGGAGCGATTTTGAGCAAGATCGGTTTGGAGGTGATCGCTTTAGCTTCGGAAAAAAGTTGAGTAATAAATGCTTCATTCTGGAGATCACGCAATCCCGGAGTATTCGGGGAGGAGATGTTGATTACCATATAATCCGCGTACTCATGGAGTGCTTTGATCAATGTGGTGTAGTCTTTGATCGCACGATCTTCCGGAGTAATTTTGTTTTTTCCGATATTGACACCGATAGGTGTACTGAACGGATAAATATTTTTAAGGCGGTGCGAGATGCGGAACAATCCGTCATTGTTAAAGCCCATTGCATTTTGAAGAGACTCTTCTTCAATATGTCTCCAAAGTCTAGGACGGGGATTACCCTCTTGTGGTTTTGGAGTGAGTGTTCCGATTTCGGTGTAACCGAATCCCATTGCCATCACGCCGTGAAACATTGTGGCATTTTTATCAAATCCGGCTGCAAGTCCTACCGGATTGAGAAATGTTCGTCCAAATAGCTCTTGGGAGAGAGAAGGGTGACTTACGAAATGTTTAGCCATCCATGCGTTGGCAAGAGGGGGACAAAAACTCGCTCCACGCAAAAGTCCTGCGGCAAGCGTATGGGCATTTTCAGGTTGAAGTTTAAAAAGCCAAGGTTTCAAAGATTCATAATCAAACATGGTGACCCGCCTCACAAGAGTATAAAGTTGGCGCGATTATACTCAAAAAAGGATTAATAGGGGATTATTCTCCCATTTCACCTGCAAGACGACGGTAATTTTCGGAGGTTTCGAGAAGTTCTTTATGGCTTCCGCGAGCGATGATTTGCCCCTCTTCAAAATAGAGAATGGTATCGGCATGGGTAATGGTACTGAGACGGTGAGCGATGATAATCGTGATTTTATCTTGTGCATATGCTTCTAGTGCCGATTGAATCCGTTTTTCACTTTCGTTATCCAAAGCGCTGGTCGCTTCGTCCAAAATCAGCAATGATGCTTGTTTGTAGATTGCGCGTGCGATAGCGATACGTTGGCGTTGACCGCCGGAGAGATTGGCTCCGAACTCTTGCATCACGGTATGAATTCCCTCAGGCAATGCAAGGGCAAAATCGAGTGCATCGGCTTTTTGCAGAGCATCTTTTACCCGATTTTCATCGATTTCATTACCATACGCGACATTGGCCGCCAAGGTGTCTTGGAAAATGTAAACCCTTTGCGAGACTGCCGCGATTTGATGGCGCAGAGAGTTTTGGGTGTACGACTTTAGATTTTGATGATTGAGAGAGACAGAGCCTTCGGATGGATCATAAAAACGCAAAAGGAGATTGATCAAAGAGCTTTTTCCGCCCCCGCTTTGTCCGACAAGGGCAATGGTTTGACCGGCATTAATGGTTAAATCAATCTCTGATAATGCTTTTTTCTCTCCGAATTGGAGGGATACCTGATCAAACTGGAGGTGCTTGATCGGCTCGTTTAAAACGTTCGGACCGTCTTGAATGCTGTTTTCCATATCAAATACATGAAAAACACGTTCGCTTGCGGCTTGGGCATCTTGGATTTTACTGTAAATCGCACTAACCCGTCGAAGTGGTTGAAATACAAGACCTACAGCGGTTAAAAATGCAGTGAATTCCCCGACACTCATCTCTTCGGCATAAACAGCTCTTCCCCCGATGAAAATGACGGCTGCCAAGCCCACAGCAGCGATAATCTCCATAATAGGGGAAACCAATTCACTAGTATAGCTTGATTTCATGTTGAGCTTGAAAAATCGTTCGTTTTCATCTTTGAACCGTTGGTGTTCGTATTCTTCCGTCGCATTGGCTTTGATGATTTCACTGTTGTTGAATACTTCTGTCAAACGGGTCATCAAGTCAGCATTTTTTTCTTGGGATCGGTGTGAGAGTTTTTTAAGTCTTCGGGTGATTTTGATAAGCGGTAAAATAACGACCGGCATGACAAACAATGCCCAAAACGCGAGTGAAGCATTGAGATAAATAACGTATCCGACAAGTGCGATAACGGTAAAAGTCTCTTGGATGAGTTCAGGGAGCATTCGGGAAACAAAATATTGTACGCGGGCAATATCATTGGTAATTCGGGAGATAAGCTCTCCGCTTCGATTCGCATACAAAAATCCCATATCCATATGGACCATTTTCAAGAGTAAATCTTCTCTAAGACGCGAGACGATATGAAGTCCGATATGAGTGGTAAAAACGGCTTGAATATATCGTCCGGCAGATTTTAAAAGATAGATGATGATTAATAAAGAGGGGATGATGTAGAGCATCTCCGGCTCTTTTTTGATGAACATATTGTCCATAAGCGGTTTCATGATATGGGCTGTTCCCGCAGTAGAGGTTACTGTGAGAATAATACCGAGCAACACCATCGCGTAGTGGAACTTGTACCCTTTGACATAAGGCCAGAACCGTTTGTTAATTTCGCTGAATTTCAATCTCGTATCTCCCAGAAAGTTCCGTTAGCTGTATCCATAATAGCAATGCCCATGGCGGTAAGCTCATCACGGATCGCATCGGAAGCGGGAAAATCTTTGGCTTTTTTTGCCTCGGTACGCCGGGTGATCAACGTATCGATTTTCGTTTTTGTCGCTTCATCCAACCCAAGTTGAAAATATTCGAACGGGTTTTGTCCTCCGAATCCTAAAATAGTTTCAATGTTTTGGAGTGCTGAAAGGAGAATTTGACGATAGGTTTTGTCTTTTGGATTTTGATCAAGGGCTTCATTGGCGCTGTTGATCAGCTCATCGATCAAAGCATAGGTACGAGAGACATTAAGATCATCTCCCAGTGCTTGTAGAAGATTGCGTTTAAACTCGGTATCGATCATTTCCGCAGTGAGGCCGAAAAGGCGTTTTTTGAGACGGTAGAGGCGATCAAGCCGACGTTTGGAAGCGATAAGATCCTCTTCGTTAAAATTGAAATCCCCCCGATAGTGGGTGCTCAGGAGATAAAAACGGAGCACCTCTCCATCATAAGCTTTGAGAGCGTCTTTGAGAAAGAAGCTGTTCCCCAGACTTTTGGACATTTTTTCACCATCGATGGTGACAAAGCCGTTGTGTATCCAGTATTTCGCCAGTTCATGATTGGTAGCACAACGGGTTTGCGCCGCTTCATTTTCGTGGTGAGGAAAGAGCAAATCGGCTCCGCCGCCATGAATGTCGATGGCGTAATCACCGACATGAGGGCTGACAAAGCGCTCGATCATTGCTGAACACTCCAAATGCCATCCCGGACGTCCTCTTCCGAATGGTGAATCAAAGGCAACTCCTTCATCGTGAACTGCTTTCCAAAGGGCAAAATCGGCTTCGCTTCTTTTTTCGGAAACTCTTTCGACACGACTGATATTCTCATTGCTTTGACGGTTGGAGAGACTGAGGTAGTTTTTGTCGCTGGAGGTGTCGAAATAGATATCGCCGTTACTGATGACATAGGCGTGTTTTTTGTTGATAAGATTTTGAATCATTTCACACATTGGCTCTATCGATTCGGTCGCTTTGGGTTCCAGCGTCGGTTGACGCACACCGATGGATGCCATATCCCGATGATACGCTGCCGTATAACGTTCGGCTATTTCATTGGTACTGATCCCTAAATCCCGTGCTTTGTTGATGATTTTATCGTCAATATCGGTGATATTGCGGGCAAAAGTGACCTCATACCCCTCAGCTTCGAGTACACGGCGCAGCAGATCAAATACCAACGCACTTTTCGCATGTCCTAAATGGGCATCGTCATAAACGGTCGGGCCACAGACATAGAGTGATACCTTCCCCTCTTGGAGAGGTTCGAAAGGGAGTTTTGTTTTTTTAACGCTGTCGTATAGTGTCATGAAATTTCCATCTTTTTATCGTATTAAGTGTAACAAAAAATTGTTGAGAGCATAGAATGCGATCCCGATACCTATGGTCCCAAGGATAAAGTATAGGGTGAAACGGGTTTTGAGTAGATCAAAAAAGATACTCCATCCCACTTCTTTGATCGTCAGTACCATTTGCACCGCACCGCCGATACTCCCTGCCAACGCCAATCCGGCAGCTCCGAGCGGTTTCATCAAAATAACGGAACAAATGATATTGATGATGAGCGATATAGCGGCGATTTTAGCGGCTTTGATGTGTTTGTGCATGGCGTACAAATAGAGAGAAAAAAGCTTGGCAAGACCAAAGGGGAGCAGGCCTACCATATACATCATGAGAACATTTGCCGTGTTATGAGTATCTTGGATGGTGAAAGCACCTCTTTCAAACAAAAGCCAAACGATCGGTTCGGCCAACAAGACTCCACCTAAAACAGAAATACCGAGTAATGCACTCAAAAGCCAAAACGATTTATGGAGATTGCGATACGCAAGCGTATGGTTTTCGTTTTTGATCGCTTTGGCAATAGTCGGGAAGAGGGCAGTCGTGATTGCAAGGGCGATAATGGCGAAAGGGAGTTGAAAAACCCGATTGGCATAGAAGAGGTACGATACTGATCCCGCCGCCAAAAACGAGGCGAGCGAGGTATCGATAAACGAGGCGATTTGTGCGGTAGAGTTACCCAAAACCGAGGGGAAAAACAGGGAGCTGAATTTTGACTCTTCCGCTTTGACATCTTTGGTTTTGCGGTATTTCCATCCGCCGATGAGGAGTTTCATTAATCCCTGTTGACGTATACTGTACAAGTGGGTAACGACTTGCAATACCCCCCCGACAAGAATGGAAAAACTGAGCGCGTAGACAATCGTTTTCGGATCGCTGTGGGCAAAGAGCATAAGGGTGACAATCATCGCAATATTGAGCCAAACGGTCGAAAAAGCGGTAGTAAAAAAGTGCTCCTTATGCTGAAGAAGTGTCCCTAAAAATGTGACGATAAAAATAAGATCCAAATACCAAAAATTGATAGTAGTGAGCGGTGCGGTTTTTGCTATGAGATCAGCGTTCCAATCCCACGCCAGCAATTTGGTAAAAAAAGCAGGAAAGAGGGTGACGATAAGTGAAAAACCGATGATGACCGCCATAAAACGGATAAAAATGGCGACGGCAAAGACGCTCTTTTGGCGTGAGGCAATGTAGGAAGGCATAAAGCTTTGGGTAAAAGAACCCTCTGCGAAGATTCGGCGAAAAAGATTCGGGAATTTGAATGCCATCAAAAAGATATCGCTCCACATGTTCGCACCCAATACGGACGTCATTAAAATATCACGTCCCAACCCCGTAACGCGGGAGATTAGAATACCGAACGAATTGGAAAATATCGATTTGAACATATGCTTCTGTGAGCCTTGATGTAAATTTTACGCAATTTTAACCGATATGTCATTAAAACTTATTAGATAGCGCTCAGAGGCCTTAAAATAGGCACTTTAAAAAAGAAATACAACATAAATCGGTCACTGACGAACCGAAAACGTATAACTGTGGCAACCGTTGCCATGTAACATTGACTTATATTTCATTTGATCTTTTTTTCTTTGCCCAATAAAATTCGGATT